>DDSG01000015.1:465-13451 GCA_002343325.1 Phycisphaerales bacterium UBA2396
TCCTCGCGTGAACGCTCCGCGTGGGGATCGCCCGATGCCCTTGTTCCTCGCGTGAACGCTCCGCGTGGGGATCGCCCGGTCGTTCGAAACCTGCACCGTGATCGCCCACAGACCACTCGGGTCTCGCGACACCGACGTCCTCGCAAAGGACAGCAGAGGCATCTCATCGGCGTGATAGACCGTGAACGCGAAGTTGCGGTGGCACTCTTCTTCGAGCATGAACGTCGGTGTGACGCGGCTCGACCACTTGTTCGGCCCGCCCACCAGCACCCTCCCGTGCGTCGGATGTTCGACCTCGGTGTAGTCCTTGAAGAGCTGGCCGAACGCCATCTTGTCCCGCCAGAGCCACTGCATCTCTTCGTTGGGGTTCTGGCCGTCCCGCTGGAAGTACTTGCCGACGGACCACAGCTCGTTGGTAAACGAGAAGATCCCGAGCGACTCGGCCGTGTAATTCACCAGCCCGCCGTGCACCGTGTACAGGTCCTTGTGAATCACCATCGAGCGGTAGTACGGGAGCATCTTCTCCCCGACCGTCGCGATGCGGTCGTAGACCGCGACGTCCTCTCGCGGATACGCCCACTCGCGGAAAGGGGCGCCCGGCCCACGCAGGATCATCCCCCCGGTGTTGTGATAGCTCTGCACCGCGGCGACATTCGGATGGTCGAGCAGGAAGTCCCGCACAGCCCGCGTCTCCGGGGCCGAGAAGGGATACGAGCCCGCGCCGAACTGCACGTACGGGGGCAGCCACCCGGCCGCCCAGTTGCGGTTCATATCGTCGCCGCCCGGGCCGTCTTCGTTGATCCGCCCGTCGCCGTCGTTGTCGATCCCCTCTTCGCCCAGCATCGTCCAGCCGCCCGCGGGCTTGTCCGGTGCAACCCTGCGGAAGATCCGCGGATCGACCTTGTCACGCTCCCAGCGTCCGTTGGGGTCTTCCTTCCACATCATCGTGATGCTGCCGTCGCCGTCCAGATCGTCGTCCGGGTCCTCCCCGTTCCGACCGTCGCGATCATCATCGATCGGACGAGTGTTCTGCCTCTGGCTGTGCGGCGTCGAGGGCGTCTCGAACCACGCCACTCGCGAATCCGGGTTCATCAGCGGCAGCAGGTAGAACGAACTGCGATCCAGCAGCTCGGTGATCGGCTTGTTCTGCCCGTACGCCTTCGTCAGGTACCACGCCGTGTACAGCACCACCTCGGTCGCCTGCAACTCGTTGGCGTGGATCGAACCATCGATCCACATCGCGGGCTTGTCCTTGTGGTTCCCGGTCTTCGGGTTGCTGATGATCAGCAGCCACAGGTCCCGCCCATCGAGGCTCTTCCCGATGCTGCGCAGCTCGGTGATCTCCGGATAGGCCTTGGCGATGTCCCGCATGATCGCCGTGACCTGGTCGTACGAGTAGTACTGATTCCATGCCACGCTCACCTTCGACGGCATGTCGGGCTGCGCGATCGCGCCGCCACACAGCAGAAGCAGACCGGCCACAAAGCTCGATCGAATCGCGTTCTTCACAGGCCCATCTCCTTCAGTTCGATCTCGATCGTCCTCGGCCTCATCGTCGCCGAGAAGACCTCCACCTTCACTCGCGACCCGTCCGCCGCTCGCACCGTCCACACCGCGTCAAACGTGCCACCCTCTCCCTTCACCACGCCCTGCTGGCGGACAATGCCACCTTCCAGCACGTCCGCCGGCGCCACGCCCAGCGTGGCCACGACGCCCGCTCGCGTGTTCGCCTTGTTCCCGATCGCCGTCAGCGTCGGCATCATCCCCGTGTTCGTCACACGGACCGCCACACGCCACAAGCCCGGGCCCACGCGCTTCGCCTCGCCCGCGATGCTGCTCGGCTCCGGAAGTCGACCGCACAGCTCACGCACAAACGCGGCGTGATCCTCCACCAGCCGCTTCACGTCATCCTCGCTCGCCCACCACTTCGCACCGGGCACTACCCCCCCCACCTCGACCTCGCCCAACTGCGGGTGCTTCACCCTGGTCCACGGCACAAAGCCCGCCGGCGCCCCGAAATCCCGCTGCCGATCCTCGAACCACCGTATCCACTTCCCTTCGTCGGACTTTGGTTCGGGCCTCTTGGGTTCAGGCTTCTTCTCCTCCGCAGGCTTCTCCGCCTCGCCCCCGCCCGCGGCGGCCCCATCGCCCGCCTCGACGCCCGGCTTTGCCGGCGCCTTGGGCCTCTTCTCTTCCTTCATCTGGTCCGGACGAACCACCAGCCCCGTCGCAAACGTCGGCAGCCCGTGATGCGCATACGCCCACTGCGCGAACGACCCCGCCAATTCCCCTCTCGGCGATTCGTTGAGCCCCGTCAGTTCCTTGTACTTCCCAGAAACCGCCTCGTAAAGCCGCTTGTCGTCGTTCTCGATCCCCAGAGGAACCTGCCCCGACGCGTCCATCTTCCCGGCTTCCGGCACGCCCACCACCGTATCCCTCGGCCCAAACACCACCACCGCCGCGATCCCCGGCGTCCTCAGCACAAACTCAGCCAGCCCCAACGCCTCGGGCGCTTCCAGCGGATGCCGTCCCGCTCCATCGCGAAACTCCGGCCAGTGCGCAGGGAAGTTCAGATCCAGATCGATCCCCCCGCCCGCGCTTCCAGGCCCGCCGCCCACCCCGTCCTCGTTGAACGCCCCGTCCCCGTCGTTGTCGATCCCCTCCGCCAGCACCGCGTACACCGCCTGCTCACCCTTCCCCCCGTCCGGCCCACGCATCACCCCGGGCTCCTCCGCATCCTCCACCATCGTCGCCGTCAGCCCAGACAACGGCGAAGGATTCTTCACCCGCATCAGCGTGATCACGCCGTCCCCATTCACATCGTCGCACGGGTCCTCGTCCATCCGCCCGTCACGATCCGCGTCCATACTGCTTGGCACGCGTCCAAAGTCCGCGTTGACCTTCTGCGACTCCCACCACGCCAATCCATCCGGATTCACGCACGGCACGACATACAGCGTCCGCCCATTGAGCCAGTTCCCCGGCTCCTTCGCCGCACGCTCCGCGATGCCCAGCGCCGTGCGCACGCCCATCACATGTCTTGCGTCGGTCCCCGCGACGAGCAGGATCGCCGCCGGGTCCTTCGGGGCTCCTTCGCCGGTCGCCGCGATCTTCAGTCCACGCACGAGCCGGCCCTGAGCGCTCTTCGCAAGGGTGAACACTTCAACCGACCCGTTCGCCGCGATCGCGTCGATCCGCGCGTCGAGGTCAATCCCTCCCTGCGCAAGCGCGTACCCACCGGTCCACATCACCGCCGCTGCCATGATTCGTCGCATGCGAACATCCTACCGAATCCGCTCGCCAGCGTCCGCCTACGCACCGTACAGGGCATCCTCATCCGGATTCGCCACTTCCGGCGGCTTGTGCCCGAACCGCTTGAGCAGCTCCCGGATCACCTCCCGCTGCATCGCCTCGGCCGTCACAACCTCCTCCACCGTGACGTGATCCGCCCCAGCCGCCTGCACACGGAACGATCCCGACAGAAAGTTCGTCCGCGCCGAGACGAACGCATGGGGCGCCATCCGACGAACAACCTCCACCGCACGCTGGCTCGTCTCATCGTCGGGCACCGTGATCACCACCGCGCACGCGTGCGGAACTCCCGCCGATTCGAGCACTTCCGGGTTCGTCACATCCCCGTACACCATCTTCCGGCGGCCGATCTGCGATTGTCGCTCCACCGTCCGCGGGTTCAGTTCGATCACCGTCACTTCAACGCCCCGCACTTCGAGATTGTCCGCCACCGCCCGCCCAACCGGCCCGAACCCCGCCACAACGACATGTCGGTTCGAAAGAACCTCCCCGGAATGAGAATCCCGTCGGCCATGCCCGGCTTGCCGCTCGTTGGGCTCACGCAGGCCGACCGCACGCACCCAGGGGGCAAGCGGCCAACGCGACATCCCCGCACCGACCCGATGAGCGGGTTCAACCAGCAGGGGCGAGATCGTCAGCGTCGCCACGATCACCCCGATGAGCAACGCCATCTCGTCGGGACCGATGAGCCCCGACAGCGTCGCCGCCGTCAGCACAACCAACGCGAACTCTCCCGCGTTGCCCAGGTAGATCCCGCTGAAGAGCGCCGATCGCGGCGTCATGCCCAGCGCCCACCCCGCCCCACCGATCGTGAGCACCTTGAGCACGATGACGCCGATCGATCCCGCGAGCACCGCGCCCCAATGCTCCGCAATCTTCGACGGATCGACGTTGAGCCCCACCGACGTGAAGAACACCGCCATCAGAATGTCGCGCAGCGGCCCCAGGGAGCCAATCAACTGGTGACGGAACGGCGTCGCACCGAGCAGGAACCCCGCGAGAAAGGCGCCCATCTCTGGCGAGAAGCCCAGCAGCCGCGTGCTCAGCGCCGCCGCGAGCGCCACCGCCGCCGAGAACACAAGAACCAACTCCCCCGACCCCGCCGACGCGACCGCACGCATCGCCGCCGGCAGGAGCACCCGCCCCGCCGCGATCAGGATGATCATCCCCCCCACCGAAAGCCCGCCGCGTGCCCCGATCTCCGCCCACGCGGGCAGGCTTTGGAACCACTCGTCGAACACCCCGGTTGACCCCGACGCCGACGTTCCTGCCCACCTCGACAGCAGCGGCAGCATCCCCAGCACGACGATCGCGGCCATGTCCTGCACGATCGCCACACCCAACCCGACGCGCGAATGCACCGACCTCAGCTCCCGCCGGGCCCCCACCACGCGAACCAGCACCGCGGTCGACGACATCGACAACGCCATCGCCACCGCCAACGCCGCCGGCGGGTCAAGCCCAGCCCAGATCAGCACAGGCCAACTGATCGCCGCGAACACAACCGACGACACCACCCCGATCCCAAGGATGTGCACCATACCCCGGCCCATTGCCGACGAATCCAGGTGCAGCCCGATCGTGAACATCAGCAGGATCACCGCCAACTGCGAGATCTGATCGACCCGCGCCGGCTCGTGGATGATCCCCAGCGACGCCGGCCCGATGATCGCCCCCGCGATCAGAAACCCCGGAATCGACTCCAGCTTCAGCTTCGCCAGCGCCGTCGCCACCCCGGCCGACACCAGCAGGATCACCATCAGATCCACCGCGACCGACGCACCGCCCATGCTCCCCAGCATCATCACTCGCCACCGCCCGTCTCGTCCTTGTGCTTCGCCACCAGAACCGCCAGCAGCGTCAGATCCGCCGGCGTGATCCCCTCCAGCCTCGACGCCTGCCCGAACGTCCTCGGCCGGAATCGCGACAACGCCTCCCTCGCCTCCGTCCGCAGGCTCGTCAACCGACCCGGCTCAAGGTTCGACGGAATCGACCGCCGCTCCATCTCCGCGTGCCGACGAACCTCCGCCCTCGCCTGCACCACGTACGGCTCGTACCTCCGGTCCGCGTACACCGTGCCCAGCACCCGGCACCGCTCGGCCCTCTCCGCCAATCCCGCGTCCTGCTCGCGGACCCACTTGAAGAACATCGCCTCGTCATACTCCGATCGGCGGATCATCCGATCAGCGCTCGCACCCTCCACCCTCGTCGAGTCGATCAGACGGTTCAGCCGTTCGCTCACCTCCGCCCGCTCCGCCGCCCGCTCGCGACGAATCGCCCCGATCTCTCCACCAAGCAACCCGGCTGTCTCCGCCCTCGCCGTCAGACGCTCCGTCGCGTTGTCCGCTCGCAGCAAAAGCCTGTACTCCGCCCGGCTCGTGAACATCCGGTAAGGCTCCACCGGCGTCTTCGTGATCAGGTCGTCCATCATCACGCCCAGATACCCCTCATCCCGACCGAACACAACCTCCGATTGCCCCCGCGCCAGCCGCGCCGCGTTCAGCCCGGCCACAAGCCCCTGCGCCGCCGCCTCCTCGTACCCGCTCGTCCCGTTGATCTGCCCCGCCAGGAACAGCCCCTCCACCGACTTGGTCATCCCCGTCGCCAGGATCTGGTGAGGCCTCACCATGTCATACTCGACCGCGTACCCGTACCGCAAAATCTCCGCTCGCTCGCACCCCGGCATCGAACGCACGATCACATCCTGCACGTCCGCCGGCAGACTCGTCGAGATCCCGTTGCAATAGATCCAATCGTCCCGCAAGCTCTCCGGCTCCAGGAACACGCCGTGCGACTCCCGCTCGGCGAATCGAACCACCTTGTCCTCGATGCTCGGGCAGTACCTCGGGCCCGTCCCCTCGATCTGCCCGCTGTACATCGGCGCACGGTGCAGATTCGATCGGATCAGTTCATGGCACGACGCCGTCGTCCGTGTCTGCCGACAACTCACCTGAGGCAGCCTCGGAAACACCTCGGAAACCGCCGCGTGCCCGCCAAGCCCCGTCAACTCCGAGAACGGCACGGGCTCCGCGTCCCCCGGCGCATCCTCCAACTCATCCCACGCGATGCTGCCCAATCGCAGCCGCGGCGGCGTCCCCGTCTTGAGCCGCCCAAGCTCAAACCCGAGTCGCGCGAGCGTGCCGGAGATCCCCTCCGCCGACGATTCTCCGAACCGCCCGCCGGCCGTCCGCCGCTCGCCCGTGTGCATCAGCCCGCGCATGAACGTGCCCGTCGTCAGCACCACCGCCCGCCCCTGCAGCGTTCGGCTCCCGTCCATCGTCGAAATCACCACGCCCCGAACTCGCCCCTCCGTCACGAGCAGATCGTCCACCGTGCCGGCGACCACCGCGATCTCCGGGCGAAGCGACAGCAGCCGCTGCACCTCTTCCGCGTACGCGTGCTTGTCGCACTGCGCCCGCGGGCCGTACACCGCTCGACCCTTCGAGCGATTGAGCACCTTGAACTGAATGCCCGTGGCGTCGGTCGCCAGCCCCATCAGCCCGTTCAGCGCGTCGACCTCGCGCACGAGCTGCCCCTTGGCAAGCCCGCCGATCGCCGGGTTGCACGACATCACGCCGATCTTCGACGGGTCCATCGTGACCAGCGCGACCGAGCCCGGCTCCCCCAGCACGTTCGCCGCCGCCCACGCCGCTTCCGCGCCCGCGTGCCCGCCGCCGATCACGATGACTTCAAACCGCCGATCCACGGGCCGATCGTAGACCCCCGCCCCCGCGGGCCCGTCCCAAAGCCGTCACGCCCAGTTCGGCCCCATCCGCACCGCCCCCTGCCTCGCCGCGATCCGCTCGATCACCGCCCGCTCATCCCCCGAGACATCCGCCGGCGCGGGCGCCACCACCTGCAACACCGCGTACAGGTCCCCCGTCGCACCCGACGCCGCCTTGATCCCCTGCCCACGCACCCGCAGCCGACGCCCACTCGACGTTCCCGCCGGCACCTTCACCTGCACCTTCCCGCTCAGCGTCGGCACCGACACCTCCGCCCCGAACGTCGCCTCCGCGATCGTCAGCGGCACATCCACAAATAGATCCAACGACCGCCCCCACTCCTTCCCCTCGCCCCGCCGAAACAGCGGATGGTCCCCCACGCGAATGCGAAGCACCAGATCCGTCGGATCCCCGTCCTCATCCATCGGCCCAAGCCCGCGAAGCCTCATCGACGATCCGTCGGGCACGCCCGCGGGGATCCGCACGTCCACCGTCCGCGCCCCCTCCCCCGACGACACCCGCAACGACTCCGTCCCCCCCAGCGCCGCCGTCAGAAACGACACCGTGACCTCGTGCGTCTCCGGCTCGACGCGCACGCTGCGCCCGCCACGCGCCGTCGTCCGGCGTCCCCCGCCGTGCGACGCCCGCGCCTGCCCGAAAAATGTGTCGAACATCGACGAGAGATCCTCCGCGTCCATGTCCATCCCGCCCACATTCACACGCGTGCCGCCACGCCCGCCCCACGATGGGCCCGCCGACCCGCCCGCAGCACCCGCGGCACCCACACCCGCCTCGCCGAACTGGTCGTACGCCCGCCGCTTGTTCTCGTCGCTCAGCACGTCGTACGCGTTCTGCACTTCCGTGAACTTCTTCTGCGCGTCCGCCGCCTTGTTCACGTCCGGGTGCAGCTTCCTCGCCAGCGCTCGATACGCCTTCTTGATCTCCTCCGCGCTCGCCCCACGCGCCACCCCGAGCACCTCGTAGAAATCTCGTCCCATGCCTACACCATAGGAAACGAGCCCGGGCTTCGCACCCGGGCTCGTCGAGTCATCATGCTCAAAGACCGACCTTACTTGCCCGACGTCGTATCCGGGATCGCCTTGGTCGGCTGCGGCTGCTGAGGCTGCGCAGGAGCCTCGGGCCCCGCCGCCGGTGCCGGGGCCGCCGCCTCCACGTTCAACACCTCAACCTCAAAGTACAGGTCCGCGTTCGCCGGAATCGGCCCGCGGGCGCGCTCGCCGTACGCCAGCGCCGGCGGGATCAGCAGCCGAACGACCGACCCCTTCTGGTACCCGATCAACCCCGTGTTCCACCCACGGATCAACTGCCCCTGGTTGAACGTGAAGGGCTGCGGCCGACCTCGCGACGAATCGAACTGCTTCCCGTCGCCGCCCACCCAGCCCGTGTACTGCACCGACACACGATCCCGCTCCTCGATCGCCTTGCCCTCGGTGCCCTTCTTCATTTCCAGCACCAGCAAACCCTCGCCCAGGTCCTTCACCGTGATCGGCGAAGCAATCCGCGAGAACTGGTACTGCTCACCCTCCGACGAACCCCACACCACCTTCCCGTCCGCGTCAAAGCCGCGGTCGAGCGTCGTCAGCGTGTCCTTCGTCAGCGTCATCTCGCTGGTCATCTCCACCGCCCCGCCGAGCGAGGTCGGGAACGGATGAGGCGACTTGGCCTTGAACCCCGCACCCTCCGCCGTCACCTCCAGATCAAGCGTCCCGTACACCGACTCCGACGACAACGCCGGGAACCACTGCGGGATCGCCGTCATCCCCACCAGCGCGGGCATGTACGGCGCCTTCGCATCACCCGCACGGTGGAACTCGAGCGTCCGAAGACGGACCTTGCCCTTGCTCGTGTAAAGCTGGAACAACGCCTGCCGGAACGGCGCGTGGATCGCGTCCGCCCGGGCAGCCTCCACGTACAGCGTGTTCGACATCCCCTGCACCACCACCGGCGCCACCTGCATCACGATGTTCACCGTCTCGCCCGGCGCACCGCCCGACACCGGCACCGGCTTGGTCGTCTGCCACGACCCCGCCAGCATCGCCCCGACCTTCTCGAGTTCCTTGTTCGTCCAGGCAAAGGTCGAGGGCGTGCGCGCCGGCGGCACCGCGGGCTGCGCCGCCGCCTCCACTCCACCCGTCCCCGTCACCGTCGTGCCCGAGCCCGGCTGCCACGCCCCCGCCAGGCCCGCCACCATCATCGCCGCACCGATCGTCATCCGCGTTTTCATGCGTCAGTTCCGCTCGTGAGTTCCGCGCCCCGCTCGCGGGGCACTGCCGCCGACTCTTCGCGTCCGAGAACACCCCGAACGCCGCAGTGCCCTCGGCCCGGGCACAGCCCTCCTCTATCGACCACAACCATACGCCCGCACGCGATTCGATATCCTTACAGATTCCTATCAGGCCAGTTCGGGGTACAGCTTGCCCACCACGCCCACCAGATCCTTCACGTGGCTGATCGATTCGTTCATGTACTTCTGCTCCTGCTCGTCCATCTTGAACGTCAGGATCCGCTCAACGCCATTGGCGCCCAGCACCGCCGGCACGCCGACGAAGTAGCCCTTGCCCTTCTGCCCGGGCGCCACGCCGAACTCATCCTCGCAGTACGCCGCCGACGCGATGACGCGCTTCTTGTCGCGCACGATCGCCTCGACCATCTCGATCGTGCCGCTCGCGGGGGCGTACCACGCGCTCGTACCCATCAGCTTCACGATCTCACCACCGCCGACCTTCGCCCGCTCGACGCACGCCGTGATCTTCGCCTCAGGCAGCAGCTCGCTCACCGGGATCCCGTTCACGCTCGTCCGCTTGGGCAGCGGCACCATGTCGTCCCCGTGCCCGCCCAGCAGCAGCCCCTGGATGTCCTCAACGCTCACGCCCAGCTCCATCGCCAGGAACGTCTTGTACCGCGCCACGTCCAGCGCGCCCGCCTGACCCATCACGCGGTGCGCCGGGAAACCCGTCACCTTCCACGCCACGTACACCATCGCGTCCAGCGGGTTGCTCACCACGATCACGATCGAGTTCGGCGCATACTCACGCACCTTCTCGGCACAGTTCTTCACGATCCCCGCGTTCACCTGCACCAGGTCGTCACGGCTCATCCCCGGACGCCGCGGCAGACCCGCCGTGATCACCACCACGTCGCTGTTGGCGATGTCCTTGTAGTCGAACGTCCCCACGATGTTCGCGTCAAACTTCTCGATCGGCCCGCAGCACGCCAGATCCAGCGCCTTGCCCTTGGGCATGTGCAGCTCGGGCTTCTCCTTGTTCTGGATGTCCAGCAGGACGATGTCGCCCAGCTCCTTCGAGGCCGCCCAATGGGCGCACGTGCCACCGATGTTCCCCGCCCCGATGATGCTGATCTTCGCGCGACGCGTCGGCATGCTGATTTCCTCTTCCAAAGTCGGACCCGGACCCGCGTGGAGCCTCCTCCCCGCCAGGGGCCGATTCTAGGTCGCCTTTCCCCCCTCCCCCAACCACGCAACGCCAAAACAAAGCGGGGCGGCCCATGCTCAGGCCGCCCCGTCAATCGACTGCTCTTGATCAGTCCGCCGGGACGATCACCAGACCCGCTGGGGCTTCCCGGTGATCAGGGGCAGCAACTGCGAGTTGGGCAGGTCCAGAGCGCCCAGCACCGCCGCCGCCGCCGTCGACTCCTCGCGGTCCTGACCCATCGCCATCTCGCGAAGACGGGTCACGTGACGCTCCTCGACCTTGTTCCCAAACCGCTTGGCGCTGTCGGCCAGCTTGCCCAGCATCACGATCCGCTCCGCGCCAGACGCGTTGACCGCCGCCTCGGCGATCGCACGCTGCGTCTCTGTCGAATCGATCCGCGAAAGCACCTCCGCCACGTCGATCCGAACGTTCAGACGCTTGTCGCCCAGCGAACCAATCAGGCTCGGCGCCACGTCCGCCACGCGGAGCACGCCGTTCCCCGACACCGCCAGCTCGCGAAGAGCCGCCAGAGCCGCGTTGGAATACGACGTCGCCTCATCGCTCGTGATGTCGCCGCCGCTCACCGCGCCCGTCAACTCACGCACCGTGTTCGCGATCGCCTCCTCGCCCACCGCGCTGCTGCGGATGGCAAGGCCCGAGTCGCCCATGAACCGCTTGCGAAGATCCGCCACATCCGACTGCTCGGCCAGCGCCAGGATCGGCGTCGCCGCCAGCTTCGGGTTCGCGCGGGCCTCGCCCAGGAACGCCTGCGTCCGCTCGCCGCCCAGGTTCGCCGCGACGACCAGATCCACCGCCGGCGCCTCCGCCAGGGGCAAGGCGATCTCGCCGAGCGTCCGCCCGAAGGGCAGCACGCGATACCCGAGCCGCTCGATCACCGGACGAACCGCCTGGTACACCTCGACGCTCGACGCCGAAACCACCGCATAGCGGTCCGCCGCCTCGCGGATGCAACCGGCCAAGATAGGCACCACACGCTCCGAGCCCGAGAACGACTCCTTGGGCGAAGCGCTCGCCAGAACCAACGCCGCCTCGTACTGCACGCGACGGTTCGGATACGACAGCGACTCAAGCAGCGGCTGCCGCGACAGCCCGCTCGACCACAGCGACGACCCGCCCGCGCTGCGACCCAGCGCGGCGATCGCCTTGCGGGCCAGCGGCGTGTTCTTCGCGTCCGTCGCCCTCGCCAGCACGCGCTGCTGCACCTGCGCCCCGGAGGCAATCGCGAAGTACATCGCGTCCTTTTTCTCTTCGCCGTACGCCGGGTTCGTGTACCCCTCGGGCGTCTCGATCTCTCGCTTGAGGTTCGCCGCAACCCACAACGCCAGCGTCTCCGGATCCGACGAGTTGAGCGTGAGCGCCCGCTCGGCGCACCGCATCGCCATCGCCTCGTGGAACACGCTCGTGCGGATCGCGTTCATCGCCAGCCCGGTCTGCGGCGAGAAGCTCCACAGCAACTGGAACTCCTCCCCGGGGAAGCTCGTCACGTCCGACAGCTCGTTGTAGTACCGCTCCGCCAGCGCCGTGAACAACTCCGCCGGGCTCCGACCGCCGTCGGCACCGAACTTCGCCAGAGCACGCTCGCACGCCGACTTGACCGCCTTGTTCGACGTCGCCGCGTTCACCTCGGCGATGTAAGGCAGGCTCGCCGGGTACGCCACCGCGCCCAGGATGTCGATCACCCGCTCCTGGTTCACGCCGTCCAGACCGCCGAGCGCCACGCACAAGGGCGCAACCGCCCGCGGGCCCATCGCGATCAGAACCTGACGCACCTCCGACGCCAGCACCGCATCCTTATTGTTCGTCAGCGACTCGAGCAACTGGGGCACGGCATACTCGCCCGCCACCTTGAGTCGCTCCTCCGCCAGAATCCGGCCACGCGCCGTCCCCGTCAGCATCCCGATCGCCTGCGCGATCTGCGCCGGATCACGGGCAATCGCCAGCTTGCCCGACGTGTACAGCTTGAGCAGCCGCGACGCCACATCCTCAAGGTCCGCCACGCGGAGCGCCTTGGCCGTCGCCGCCTCGAACCGATCGAGCTGCTCGCCCTGCTCCACCAGCTTGACCAGCGCCGGCCCGTCCAGATTCTTCGACAGCAGCTCCGCCGCCATCGACTTGGCCAGCACGTAGTTATCGATGTTCACATAGTGCGTGAAGTCCGCCAGGAGTTGGCTGTTCGACGCCGGACGCTCTTCCCCCGCCGGCTGCGCCCACGCCACCGACGAAGGCAGACCCGCCACCGTCAGCACGGCCGCCGCGGCGATCGCCGCCCGACCGAGAACCGCCACACCCGAGTGAGACCGCGTCCGATTTGCTTCGCCGCTCTGCTTCGTCACGCTCGACTCCTGTGCGCCCGCTCCTGCGGCGCCGCAACGACCGGGCTCGCCCTGCGATCCCGGCCGCATCTATCCCCCGAGGCCTTTCCCGGCCCCGGCCCGCACCCCGCCAACCCCCCTCCTGTGCGTTCCCGGCGGCGTCG
>DDSG01000122.1:0-16909 GCA_002343325.1 Phycisphaerales bacterium UBA2396
CCCCCCCGCAAACCCCCCCCCCCCCCCGACCCCGTCGAAGCCGTCGACCCCGCCGCACTGACCCGGGGTCGGTTCTTCCCAAACCCGCGCCCTTGGTGGTCTTCTCTTTCCGCACTTCATGTTTACTCAAGAGGCTGTTCTCAACGCGCTCCGGCAGGTCAAATATCCCGGCTACAGCCGCGACATCGTGTCGTTTGGGCTGATCAAGGACATCCAGATCGACGGGCCCGCCGTCGGAGTCCTGATCGAGCTCACCTCCCCATCCCCCGAAGTGGGCGAGAAAATCGCCGAGACCGCCCGTCTCATCCTGCGCAATGAACTACCCGGACTCTCCGACGCCCATGTCCAGGTCCGTGTTCCCCAGGCCGCGCCAGGCGCACCCACACCCGCACCCGGCGCCACGGGCGCCCGCAACCGTCTGCCCCATATCCGCCGCGTGATCGCCGTCGCCTCGGGCAAGGGCGGCGTCGGCAAGTCCACCGTGGCGGTTAACCTCGCGGTCGGGCTGGCACGCAAGGGGTACGCCGTCGGGCTGCTCGATGCGGACATCTACGGGCCTTCGCTGCCGACCATGCTGGGCCTTGCACCTCTTGAGCAGGCGGTGCACGAGGGGCACCTGGTGCCCTTCGCGGTGCACGGGATCAAGGCGGTGACGATCGGCAAGCTCGTGGACGCGGAGCGGCCGCTGATCTGGCGTGGGCCGATGGCGCACGGTGCATTCAAGCAGTTGCTCGACCAGACACACTGGGGCACGCTGGATTACCTGATCATCGATCTTCCCCCGGGCACGGGCGACATCGCCCTGACGATGGCGCAGCAGCTTCAGCTCACCGGCGCGGTGGTCGTCTGCACGCCACAGAAGGTCGCGCAGGACGACGCGGTGCGGGCGGCCCGGATGTTCCAGCAGCTCGGCATCTCGGTGCTGGGCGTGGTCGAGAACATGTCCTCCTTCATCGCCGACGACGGGAAGGAATACGACCTGTTCGGGAAGGGCGGCGCGCAGATGATGGCGCAGCGACTCGGGGTGCCCTTCCTGGGCGATGTGCCCATCACCATGTCGCTGCGCATCAACAGCGACAGCGGCAACCCCAGCGCGAACTTCACGGGCACGTCGGCGTCGGACCAGCGTCTGGCGCGGAGCCTCGAGGCGATGGTCGGCTCGCTGACGTCGCAGATCGCCCTGACCACGCTCCGCGGGGGCACGGCCCGTCCGACGCTGAACATCTCGTGAGGCGGGCGACGCTTCCCAGTCGAGGGAGGCGAAACGCTCGCGGGACAGGGGGAAAAACAACACCGCCGGGCCTTGCGAGCCCGGCGGTGCGAGTCATGCGGTTTGCATGAAGTGAACTGGCTTAGCAGCCCTGCTCGAAGGCAGCGACGTAAGCATCGAAGTCGAAGAAGTCGATGAAGCCGTCACCGTCGAAGTCGGCCGTCTTGCCGGGCGGGCAAGCGAGGGCGTCCTCGAAGCAGGCGACGTACGCGTCGAAGTCGAAGAAGTCGACGAAGCCGTCACCGTCGAAGTCGGCCGCGCAGCCGCTGCCGCCGCCGGTGATCCAGAACGCGTTGGCGGCCTGGAGCGGGTCGGGGCACACGCCGAAGTCGTAGCCGTAGCACTCGGCCGTGACGTCGAGGATGCCGTCGAGCGGGTTGTCATCGTCCACGCGGGCGATGCCGGCGACGCCGGTGTTGCGGCCGGCCTCGCCGTAGTCCTCGCTCGTGCCCCAGAGCATGGGCTGGGTGGGGCCGGTGGCGAGCGTGATGCCCGTCTCGTCAACGACGGAGGCGATGATCTGGATGTAACCGCCGTTGGCGGGCATCGTGGTGCCGAGGCCCGAGAGGCCGTCGACGTTGGCGTAGTAATAGCCCGCGCCGCTGGCGAGCACGCCGAAGCTGATCACGATGCCGGCGCCCACGTCGGTCGTCGGATCGTCACAGCCGAGGTCGGCGTCGGTCTGAGCGACGTTCGAGGGGAAAATCACCATGAGGCACTCTTCGGCGCCCGTGCCGTTGGTCCAGGCCCAGGCCATGTCCCAACGCTCGAGCGTGCCGCCGTCGGTGGCGTTGCCGTCGTCGAGCTTCATGTCGTCGGCCGAGTTGGGGTTGTGGGCGGCCGCACCGAACCACCAACGGCTGCCGAAGGGCACCGAGCCGTCGCACAGCGTGTTGCCGACGGGGGCGTCGTCGCCGTCCGTCGTGTCGAGCGTCGCGCCCTGCGTGAGGCCGAACGCATCGAAGCGGGGCGTCGCCGCGCCACGCTCGGAGCGGTTCAGGTCGGAGTAATCGATCCAGTTCGTGAGGAACCGGATCGTGCCATCGGCGTTGCGCTGGATCTTGGCGACGCGCACGGGCTCAACCTTGTTGGCCGTGCCCGTGTGCCGCTGGGGAACCTTGGGGTTGGCGAACGCGGCGCCACAGAGCGCCAAACCGGCAACGAGAGCAATCGTGGAACACTTCATGAACAAACCTCCTCTGGAATTCGCCCGGCACACTGCCGGGCCACCTTTTCTCTCACACCAAACGACTCGACTCACACTTTCTTGCCTCGAACCGCCCCCTGAAGGCGCTCCGAGGCGATGAACACACTTCGCTCTTTCCAAACTACCACGTCTTTACGGGTCTGTCAATGGAATTTCGAGATTCCTTCGCAGACAGCGCGCATCCCTGGGATGGAGCGGTCTGCGTTATCGGCACCTCAGCCGGCCGTCCCCCCGCCATTTCCGCCCCCTTCGCCGCCCGAACCCCCTCCGCTCCCCTCGCCGGAGCCCTCTCCGGAGCCCCCGCCGCCGGTTTCTCCGCCTCCGCACCCCTGCTCGAAGGCCAGGATGAAGTCATCGAGGTCGAAGAAGTCGACAAATCCATCCTCGTTGAAGTCGGCCGAGCGCCCCGGGGGGCACGCGCCGCCGTCGAAGCAGGTGAAGAAGTCGTCGAAGTCAAAGAGATCGACAAAGCCGTCGTTGTTGAAGTCCGCCGGGCAGGGCGCGTGAACGACGAAGTTCGCCGAGCGGAGCTTGGTCCACGACGCGCCGCACGCGGTCCCGTCGCCGAAGAGCACACGGTTGTGCGTCGGGCTCTGCCCCGCCTGCCCGATCGGCGCGGTGAGGGTCTTGACGCCGTCAACGAACAGCGTGGCGCCCGAGGGCGCGATCTCGAGCCTGAGCTTGCGCCAACGACCGGCCATGGGGATCGCGGCCGAGGGGGCGTTCACGCCCTGGTAGGCCAGCGTGTTGTTCATCAGGTACACCGCGTTGTTCGCAAAGCCGACGTACATGATCCGTCCGAAGCGATCGACCGCCCCGAGGTAGTAGCCCGAGCGCTGGCCGGCGTTGCACCCGTTGATCATGTAGGTGCAGTCGACCACGTACATCTCGGCCTCGATGGTCATGCCCACGTCGAAGTCGTTCTGACGGTCGGCGAGCCAGCACTGCACGCCGCTGTACGCCGTCGGCCCCTGCAAGAGCAGGCCGCCCGAGACGCGGGCCTCGGGCTGTTCACCCACCGAGGCGAGTGTGAAGCCTTGTGCCGAGGGGAGCGTGCCGAGCGCGGGGTCGTACGAGAGACTCCCGGGCTGAGCGGCAGCGGCACCGGCGAGCAGAAAGACCAAGGCGGACGACAGACGCGCGGCAGAGTCCATTCTTGAGTTCTCCAGGGCGGTGGGTTCCCGTCCTGCTCAAGACTGCCACGCCAAAGCCGCAACACCATTCAGATGAGCCCGTGCAACCCGATACAGCCTCTGGTGTGCGGTCTGTATCGCGCAGGATGGGCCCGAGAACCCGTGGGCGCGGAATGGGGGACTTAACAGCCGGCCTCAAAGGCGGCGACGAATGCGTCGAAGTCGAAGAAGTCGATGAAGCCGTCCCCGTCAAAGTCCGCCGACCTGCCGGCGGGGCAGGTGCCGGTCTCGAAGCAGTTGGCGAAGGCGTCGAAGTCAAAGAAGTCTGCGAACCCGTCGCCGTCGAAGTCCGCCGGGCACTGAGAGCCGTAGACCAGCGTCACGACGCCGGGCGTGCTGGTGCCGTCGGCGTTGGTCACGGTAAAGCGGAGGGTGTCCTCGCCCGTCGCGTTGGCGTTGGGGCGGAGCACCCGCGTCGAGCCTGTGCCGCCGAGAATCGTGGCCTGGGTGGGTGCCTGGATGATGGTGTACGTGACCTGGTTGGGCTCCTGCACATATGTGGCGGGCAGCTCGACGATCACCGGAACGTCCGGCGCAGCGACCTTGCGGTATGAGAAGGCCTGGGGAATGCCCGCGGAAGGTCCTCCGACCCAGTTCATGTCCACGCCGAGCGGTGCGCTGTCGGCCGTGCTGCCGTCGGCATAAACCGCCCGCGTGCGCACCGTCGAAGGCCCGCCGCCGAGCGTTCGGCCGAAGACGTGGATCGTGCTCGGGCCTTGCCGAGCCGCGATGACACGCCCGTTCTGAACAAGCTGGATCTCCTGCACCGCGCCGCCCGAGGCGCCGACCGTGAACGTCACCGGCGTCGCCATGGGCCCCGACGTCACGTCGGCGGCGATGCTCGCGCTCCGCCCGCGATTGTTCACCACGATCGTCCCGTGCCAGCGGCCGGCCGTTTTGTTGGGCGAGTTGTCGTACGCGATCACGCGAACGTCGTGCCATCCGTCGCTGAGGTTCGTCGTGTCGATCGTGAAGGGCTGCCCGGGCGCGCCCGATCCCACACGCCGACCATCGATCAGAACATCCAGGGATGCGACGGCGTAGCGAGGGCGTGCCGTGCTCGCCGCGGGCGTGATCGTGATCGAGCCCGACACCGGACCCGTCGGCGCATCGGGCACCGACACCGAAGGCACCCACGCGAAAGGCCTCGCGAGCACGTCGCCCAGCAGCATGTTCTGGAAGGGAAAGAAGGAGATCGAGCGCAGGTACGCCTCGCCGATCGTCGCGCCCTGCGCGTAATACACGTGGAACCGGGCGTGGTTGAACTTGCCGGTGTAGTTGCAAGGCTCTTCGACCGCGCCGGAAGTGCCCGAGGCTCCCTTGCGAATCCAATCGGTGCCCTTGGTCTGGCCGTTCTCGTCGAACGTCAGCGCATAGCTGGTCAGATGATCGCAGAACGCGCCGGGCAGAATCGTCATGTTCGCGTTGAGAATGTCGGCGTTGGCGAACCCGCCCATCACCCCCAGCACGTCCTGCCGACCGGTGGGCAGAAGGCCCGTCAGCACCTGCGCACCGTACCCGATGGAGTTGGCGATCGTGCTCGACGCTGAGCTGTACTGACCCGATCGCACGTTGCGGGCGGCATCGCTGGTGTTGCTCATGTAGTAGAAGGTGCCGGCGGGACGCGTTCCCTCCGCGGCGACGCCCCGATCGATCATGTCGATGATCTGCTGGGGCGTGTTGCCCTGGTACCCCGTGAAGCCGATCTGCCCGCCCAGCATGTACCGCCGCGCGGTTGAATCGCTGCTTGCGCTCCCGCCGAACCACGCGGTCTGGCTGTCAAAGGCCACCGCGGAGTTCGACGTGCCATAGAAGCGATTGGGCAGCGAGGAGAAGGACGCGCCCGCCAGGATCTCGCTGGTGATGAACGCCGAGGTGTACGCGCCCGTCAGCGAGAACCGCCTCACCGGGAAGCACCCGTCACTCACGAGGTCCGGCGCGGAAACAAAGAACTGATCCGTCGGCGCGATGAGCACGAAATGCACCATCGAAGTCAGCCCGCGCGACTCGATCTCTCCGAGCACCGCCGGGATGTTGACCTGCGCGAACTGCTGGTAGTTGGTCGCGCCCGGAGTGAGATAGATGATGTTCGAATCCGGGATCTGTCGCGCGTTCTTGTAGTAGTTCCCGAGCCAGATGCTGTTGGCGTCGTTGGGGTTGATGATCAGCACCGAGTTCTCGCCGACCCCGCCCGCCCACGCCGTCCCCCCGAAGAGACTCAGCCCAACACCGGCCGCGATGCCCGCCGCGAGCGCCATCGCCGCGGCCCTTCGCCGTCCGCCGCGGGGCTCGCCAACCAGGAACTGCGGGTTCTCGGACGTATGTGCGCGCATAGCTACTCCATCAACGCGAGGACGACGCCGACAGCATGCCCCACCATCGACCAAAGAGCAAGAGGCATCTTGCACTCGCATGCGCCGCGACGCAACACGCGGTTGCACCGTGAGCTACCCGGGCCAACCGACTCGTTCCAAGGCCCGAGAACCAACTGCCCTTCCTGATCGACTCAGCACCCCTGCTCGAACTCCTCGACGAACGCGGCGAAGTCGAAGAAGTCGGTGAAGCCGTCGCCATCGAAATCGGCCGAGGCGCCCTGCGGGCAGAGGCCCAGCTCGAAGCAGTCGACGAAGTCGTTGTAGTCGAAGAAGTCGATGAACCCGTCGGCGTTGAAGTCGGCCGGGCTGCAGCAGCCCAGCACCGTGACCAAGGCCGTCGCGCTGATCGTCGTGCCGCAATCCGATCGCACCAGGCAGTCGTACAGCCCGGCCGCCGACGGATCGCTGTGCGCGAGCGTCAGCACTGGAGTGACCGCGGAGGGATTCGTGTTGGGATCGATCTCGATCCCGTCGCGACGCCAGCGATACTGATCGGTCTCGGGGCGTGACGATTCGACGGCGAGCTGGGCCGCCGAGCCCGGGCAGATGAACGTCGACGACGGCTGGCGGGTCAGCACCGGCACCCGGGGGATATCCAGCGTCCATGTCTGCCCGGAGATGAACCAGGCATAGTCCGTTCCCGCCTGCGCGAAAGCGATGGAGGAACCGCCGAACCGCACGAGCCGCCGGTTTGCGCGGTCGTAGGCGATCGATGAGTAGATTCGACCGACCACTGCCTCGGTCTCGGTGGGAAAGAGCTGACGCCACGCAACCCCGTCGTACTCCCACAGATCGTTCTCGCCGGTGGAGTTCACGGCATCGGTCACCTCGCCGCCGGCGAGCACCACGGTGCCCCGGTCCGGCACATACACAAGCCCGCCCGCCCCGCGCGGCGTGGGACCGCCGTCCGTCGGCGTGACGTTGCTCCACGTCGTGCCGTTGAACTCCCAGGTGGACGCGTCGAACTCCCCCGACGCGAGCCGACCGCCGAACATCACCGTGACACCACGCCGCTCGTCGAAAGCCATCCTGGGCCCGTTGCGGGCCGGCGGGCTGATGGGCGGCTGCACGGCGGTCCACTGATCGGCCAGCGGGTCGTAGAGCCACGTGTCATTTCGGAAAGCGCCCGTCTCGTCGCGCCCACCGAAGAAGACCGCCTTCCCGATCGAGCGGTCGAACGAGGCGGCCATGTTCGCTCGCCGGCCGGGCGGCGCCGACGCCGTCACGACCGACCACGCCGGATTGGCCCCCAAGCTCAGCTTGTAGACCTGCGCCGAAACACGCGCGTTGCCCACACCGCCCACCTCGCCGCCGTACACGAGCATGCAAGGCGGGTTGGTCGTGGGCACGTACACCATCGGAGCCTTCCAGAACTCCTGCCCCGCGGCCAGCCCGGGCAAGCCCGACCACGACGATCCGTTCCAGGCAAATGCGCCCCCACCAAGCTGTCGAGCCGGGCTCGCGCCGGGGCGCGTGATAAGCCCGCCGCCGGCAATGATGACCCGCCCTCCCGCCTCGTCGTACGCGACGCCCGCGAAGTCACGAGGCGGGATCGCGAACGTGTTCCACCGGGCTTGCCAGATGTTCGTCGCGCCATCGAACGAAAGAACTTGACGCTGGGGGCTCACCTCGCCGGCCATGCCGCCAAAGAGCAACACATGATTCCCGATCGGGTTCCATGACATCGCGTGGCGCGTGCGGAGCTGGACATCACCGCCGGGCACCAATCGGATCGAACCACGCTGCACCCACGCAGGGCCGCCCGCCGCCGCGACGTTGAACTCGAACGTTCCATTGAAATCCGTGTCGCCGTTCTCCCCGCCGGCCATGACCAGCACCGCCCGGTTCGGCCGAGGATCAAACGCCAGGCCCATACGGAACCGCGAGCCGGGCGGGTTCGCGGCATTAACCAGCGTCCACGCCGGAGGGGTCGCGTTCGGGCTCCAGACCCAGACCTGGACTGTGCCCGAACCTCCCGCGACAAGGTACGTCGCGTTGCGCACCGAGTCGTACGCCATCGCGTGCCCGCGCTGGGGACCCGGGCTGGTTTGTGGCGTCACGACGGTCCACTGATCCGAGCCCGGTGCCCGCTCGAGCACATCGGTCGATCCATTGCCCGACGACAGCCCGCCGTACGCCACGATGGTCGACCGTGACACGTCGTAGACCGCTTGCAGGCTCTCTCGGGGCTGAGGCAGCGAGCCGGACGATCGCGACCACACGCCGGTCACGCCGTCCGAGCGGTACTCCCACACTTCATTGCTGGTCAGATACTCGGGAAAGCCGGCGATGGGGGCGTAGAAGCCGCCCATGAGCACCGTGCACCCGCGGGCGGCGTCGTAGACCATCGCCGCGTTGGCCTTCGGCCCCGGGCCCTGCGTCGCCGTCCGCCGCCAGGTTCCCGTGCCGTCGGGACGGGGGGTGTATTCCCACGTGTCCGTCTCGCCGCCAAGTCCGCCGTACAGGACAATCACATTGCGGGCGGTATCGAGCGCGACGGCATGCCCCCAGCGAGCGGTCGGCTCGGCATTGTCGACCCACCTCCACCCCTCGCCGCAGGACGAGGGCGGGGCGCTCCACAGCCGAACACTGTCAAGATCGTTGATCTCGATCCCGTTGACCTCTTCGCTCGTGAGGAAGACGTCCGCTGCGGACTGGAGCGCCGCCTCAAACTGCACGCGGGCCGCGATCGGGCCGCTGCACGATCCGACTCGCCATGCCGTGTGCACCAACGGCACAGACCGCGAGCGCCACGCACCGGGACCGAGCACCCGGGCGATCGCGACCAGACGCTCCCCCCCGCTCGTCACGATCGTCACTTCGTCCTGCAGGCCGGTGAAGAAGGTGCCGGTCACCCGTTCGACGCGGCGTTCGAACGTCAGCCAACCGCCGTGGGCGTTGATCAAGTTCTGCACCAGCGACTGCGGGGCACGGAGATACGCCGACCCGCCGATCGCGGGCTCGACAACCCGCAGGAACTGCCCGGTCATGCCGCCCGAACCGACCACCGAGAGATCCGTTACATCGCGGACAAATCCGCCGATCGGGCAGAACGCGTCGTACTCCTGCGAAGACCAGCCGTCGGTGCCGCTCCCGAAGCTGTCTTCGTAGAGCAGAACCTGCCCCATGGCCCCGGGGGCCGCGGCAACAGCAGACAACACCGACAGACCGATCCACCGACCGCGCGAACGACGTGAGTCCATGGTGCGTTCTCTCCTCGATTTTTGGCCGACGGCCGCAGTCTACTTCGGGAGCGTGCATCGTCAAGTGAAGTTCAAAAACAACAAGGCCCCGGCCGAGCGACCGGGGCCTTGGGGTTGCTGTTGAAACGACTTACTTCTTCATGCTCGCCACGAAGTTCGCCTTGAACTCCTTGATCCCGGCCTCGAGCTTCTTCTCGAGCTCGCCATCGAGGGCCTTCTTGAGGTCAAGCTCGTCGCGGGTTGCCTTGGCGACGGTCTTGAAGTGGTCGAGCAGGCCTGTCTCGAACGCGCGGACCTGCGGGACCGGAACGTCGTCGAGGTAGCCCTTCGTGCCCGCGTAGATCGAGATGATCTGGTCGGTCACGACGAACGGGGTGTACTGGCCCTGCTTGAGCAGCTCCACCATGCGGCGGCCGCGGTCGAGCTGGCGCTGCGTCGCCGGATCAAGCTCCGTGCCGAGCTGCGCGAACGCCTCGAGCTCGCGGGCGGACGCCAGGTCCAGACGCAGCGAGCCAGAGATCTTCTTCATGCCCTTCACCTGGGCGTTGCCGCCCACTCGGCTCACCGAGATACCGACGTTGATGGCGGGGCGGATGCCGGAGTGGAACAGCTCGGGCTCGAGGTAGATCTGACCGTCGGTGATCGAGATCACGTTGGTCGGGATGTACGCCGACACGTCGCCTTCCTGAGTCTCGATGATCGGGAGGCTCGTGATCGAGCCCGCGCCGTTCTCGTCCGACAGCTTCGTCGCACGCTCGAGCAGGCGGCTGTGGAGGTAGAAGACGTCGCCCGGATACGCCTCGCGGCCCGGAGGACGGCGGAGCAGCAGCGAAAGCTGGCGGTACGCGACGGCCTGCTTGGACAAGTCGTCGTAGATGCACAGGGCGTGCTTGGGGGTCTTGCCCTTCATGCCGTTCCACATGAAGTACTCGGCCATCGCCGTGCCCGAGTAGGGGGCGACGTACTGCATCGGGGCCGGGTCGCTGCTCGCCGCGTTGACGACGATCGTGTACTCGAGCGCGCCGTACTTGCGAAGCGTCTCGACGACGCCCGCCACCGTCGACTCCTTCTGGCCGACCGCGACGTAGATGCAGACCACCGCGTCCTTCGTGCCCCAATACTGCTTCTGGTTGATGATCGTGTCGAGCGCGACGGCCGTCTTGCCCGTCTTGCGGTCGCCGATGATCAGCTCGCGCTGCCCGCGCCCGATCGGGATCATCGCGTCAACCGCCTTGATGCCCGTCTGCATCGGCTCGTGCACCGGCTGACGCTCGGCGATCCCCGGCGCGATGATGTCCACCTTGCGGTATTCGGCGGCGTTGATCGGGCCCGCGTCGTCCAGCGGGCGACCCAGCGGATCCACCACGCGGCCCAGCAGCCCCTCGCCGACCGGCACTTCGAGCAGGCGCCCGGTCGACTTGACCATGTCGCCTTCCTTCACCGCCAGATAATCGCCGTAGATGACCGCGCCGACCGTGTCGAGCTCGAGGTTGAAGACCTGACCCATCACGGCGCCTTCCGCCGTCTGGAACTCGAGCAGCTCGCCCGCCATCGCCTTCGACAGCCCGTACACCCGCGCGATGCCGTCGCCGACCTCGACCACGCGACCAACCTCAGAAACCTCAAGCTCCTGGGTGTACTGCTCGATCTCCTGGCGAATCACGCTCGCGATCTCGTCGGTCTTGATCTTCACTGGTGGCTCCCTTTGGGGTGCTGGTCCGTCTCGCGCCGACCCGGCTCCGCGACCCACCACGGAACACCGGGACGCACGCCAGGGGGTCACTAGGGTAGGTCTCTCCCCGCCGATTGTCCTCTTCCGGACCTTCTTGTTCGTACTTCGTTCGCGTTTACTCGCTCACGGCGATGGCTTCACCGGCGCCCGTCGGTCCACCGTCAGCCGCACGATCGGGTTGTCGACCTTGAAGCTCAGCACCGTCGGCGGCGTGCTCTGAAAGATCACATCCTTCGAGTTCACGCCCTTTTCCAGATCGTCCGCCGACAGCACCACCACCGCGAAGACCTTGATCTCCCCCCGTTTAAGTTGCTCAACAAGGTCGGAGGGTCCTGACGCCTGGACGTCGTTGAGGAACGTGGGCTCGGCCTTCACATCCCACTGCGGCCCCACGAGCGCGGGCATCATGATCTGCACCGGGACGTTGGGCACCGTCGCCGTGGAGGTTCGGCTGCGGATGGTCAGCGTCACGTCCGCCCGCGCGGGCTCCACGATCACGTGGTCGATCCCCGCCAGTTCCGTCGGCGGAAGCACCACGGCCGAGCGCACCGTTTCGGCCCTGCCGGGCACCAGCCCGGTGAGCGATTCGGGCGTCAGCCGAACCAGGGCCGTCGCCGTGTCCGACAGCCGCTTCATCACCGATTCGGGTGCGCTGAGCCTGATCGACGCTGGGGTCACGCTCGCGGGTCCATCAAGGTCGGCCCGGCCGGCATCCACAACCACCTTCACCGTGCGCGTCGTGAGGCGATCGGCCCAGACCCGTACCGTCGGCGGGTTGGTCCGATTGATGGACACACCCCGCTCGGCGAACTGAGGCAGCAGACGGAGTACTTCTCGCAGATCGAGGATTGATTCTCCCGGCTCGGCCACCAGCCCGGGCATGCCGGGCGCCAAGCGGATCGGCTTGATCGAGCCGGCCTCCAACCCGGCCAACGCCGCGCTCGACCCGCTGACCGAGACTTCGACTCGATCGCGCCACGCCTGACGGTCCAGCGGCTCGAGCACCAGCCCCCCGACCGGCTCGGGCGAGAACTCGACGGTTAACGTGAGGTCCTTGCTCCGCACGCTCTCGGCCTCGGCGAACAGCCACACGACCGCCGTCAGCAGCGTGGCGATGATCAGCGTCTGAGCATGCTTGACGATCATGCCGCTCGCTCCCCTTCGTCGTCCCCGTGGGCCAGATCGCCGGCCGAGGCGTCCGAGGGCGAGGCTCCTCGGCCGAGCCGACGGCGAAGCTCATCGGGCAATTCGGCGGCGGTCAGGGGGTTGGAGAGCCGCCCGCGTTCCGCGAGGCGGATCCTGCCCGTCTCCTCGCTGACCACGATCACCAGGGCGTCGCACTCCTTGGACAATCCCAATGCCGCCCGGTGGCGGGATCCCAGCGTCGGATCGGGCATGTCGGCGGCCTCGGCGAGGGGCAACTGCACGCCGGCGGCGGCGACCGTCCGGCCCTTGACGATCACCGCCAGATCGTGCAACGCCGACCCGGGGAAGAAGACGGTCTGCAGCAACTGGGCGGAGAGTTCGGCCTTGAGGGGCGTTCCCCCCTCGACCAACCCGGCCAGCCCGACCTGCCGCTCGATGACGATCAGGGCCCCGAATTTCGCCCGGGCGAGGTAGCGGCAGGCCTCGGAAATCTGCTCGACCAGGAAGGCGATCTCGGTCGGTGTTCCCCGGAAGAAAGGCGTCTCGCCCAGTCGGACAAGCACCCGACGAAGTTCGGGCTGAAAGATGATCACCAGCCCGACGGCGACAAGGGCGAGGAACTTGTCGAAGAGGTAGCTAAGGCGTTCGAATCGTTCCCCGGCCGCCGCCACGCGGGAGGCAACACTGACCAGCACGATCAGGATGAGCAGCCCCTTGAGCGCACCGGCGGCTCGGGTGCCCTGAACGAACCGGACGATCCCGTAGACCACGATCCAAATGAGCGCGAGCTCGAAGGCGACCTCCCACGGCGAGTAGGACGTCAGACGCGTCAGCAGCTCATTGATCCGGGGCAGAAGCTCCACGCAAGGTCTCCGGCCGGCGAATGACCGGCCAACACGAAGTGTACCGTCTTCGGCAAGGAACATCGTGCCGCCGCGGCGTCCGCCTGCAACAATCCGCGATGCCCTACGAGGTCGTTGAGTTTCAGCAGACCCCCAATCCCAACGCGCTCAAATGCGTGCTGGACCGGCCCATCGCGCCCGAGCCACGCTCGTACCGCTCCAAGGCCGAGGTGGGCGACGACGCGGCGGCGGCCGCTCTTTTCTCGCTGCCCGGCGTGACGAACCTCCTGTTTCTCGACACGTGGGTGACGGTGGGCAAGTCTCCCGAGACGCGCTGGACCTCTCTCAAGCCCGCGATCAGCCGCGCGCTGAAGGAGTGCCCGTGAAGCCCGATCGGCCGCGCACCGCCTGCGCGGCCGCCGCTCAGGACGAGGCAGACCAGCGCCGGCGTCGCGAGATCGTGCGATCCCTGACGCGCTGGTTCGCCCGCAGCGCCCGCGATCTGCCGTGGCGGCGCGAACCCATGCCGGGCCGACGCGATCCGTGGGCGAGCCTGGTCAGCGAGCTGATGCTCCAGCAGACGCAGGTCGCCCGGGTGCTGGAGAAATTCCCAGAGTTCATGGCCCGCTTCCCTACGCCGACGCATCTCGCCCGGGCGGACGAGCACGACGTGCTGGCCGCCTGGTCGGGGCTAGGCTATTACCGGCGCGCTCGACTGCTGCACGCCGCGGCCAAGTCGATCGTCGAACGCTTCGGAGGCGCGGTGCCCGAGAATCCGGACGATCTGCGGTCTCTCCCGGGCGTGGGCCGGTACACCGCCGGGGCGGTCGCGTCGATCGTGTTCGGCTTGGGCGAGCCGATTGTGGATGGCAACGTATCTCGTGTGCTGCTGCGCCTTCGCGGGCTCGAGCAGTCCCCCGCCGATGCCGCCGACTGGTGCTGGGAAGAGGCTACGGCCCTCGCACTGGCTGCCGGGAAGCACGTGGGTGTGTTCAACGAGGGGCTGATGGAGCTTGGTGCGCTTGTCTGCACCCCCCGAACTCCCTCCTGCGGCCAATGCCCCCTCGCCGATGGGTGCGAGGCCTTCGCCCGCGGGCTGACGGACCGAATCCCGGCGCCCAAGCCGCCTGCGGCTCGCAAAGGGCTCACCGCGCACAGCGTGGTGGTTCTCAGCCCGGGGGGCAAGGTGCTGGTCGAGCGCCGACCCGCCAAGGGGCTCTGGGCGGGGATGTGGCAGACGCCGACGCTCGAGGTGCCGCGCGACGCCTCGGACGAGGCGCCGCTGTTCCAGCACCCGCCCGCGGATCTGTTGTCCTTGCTGGGTCTGGGCTTTGCGAGCCTCGAGTCTTCACCGCCAACGACGTTCTCGCACGCCACGACACACCGCGATGTTCTGTTCGTAGTGTGGCACGCCCGATGTGCCCGGGCGGCTGCCGCCGGAAAGGACCGATCCTGGATCTCCCCCGCGGATGTGGCGGGCCTTGCGCTGGCCAACCCCCAGCGGCGGATCATCGAAGCGGCGTTCAGCCCTTCACCTCGTCGGCACGGATCTTCAGTGCGCGGTGGCTGATGGGCGTGCCGCACTCAGGGCAGGCGCCCGCCCGGACGCCGCGCAGGTTGTACGAGCACGATGGGCACGCGGCGTCATGCGAGGCGAGGTGGCGGGTGACCGCCGAACCTCCGCCCAACCTGATCCACTCTCGGCAGGCCGACACGAATTCCGCCCTTGAAGCGGCCGAGAACACCGACGCTGGGATCGTGATCGCCGAGGAATCATGGCGAACCAGAAAGATGTGATCGGCCGACTCCTCCACCGCAACGACACCCGACCAGCGCTGGTGCGTCCGGTGGTGCGGCTCCTCCAGCACGATCCCCCGCGCCGTGACCACCAGCGTGTGCTCGCCTTCGTGGTAACCGCCCGCCCCCGATTCGGAGAGCTTCCTCGCCCAGACCTGCATCGATCGGGTCCACTTCCCGACGGGGTCGAGGACCATCCACACGATGAGGAGCAAGGCCGGCAGCCCCGTCGCGATCATCGTTCCGTACTCCCGGGCGAACAACATCAGCGCGGACATGGTGCCCAGGGCGCACACGCCCACCAGGGCGATGCCCCGTTGCCGGCGGGAATTGCGACGCACGCTGGCGACGTGCGAGCCTTCGATCATGGTGTGGCGGACATACGCGGCGTAGTCGAGCCTGGAGAAGAGATAGCGGAACTGGAAGCGTCGCTCGTCGCTCATGCCGGTTGCCGATATTCTTGGCCGTGGTCCTCGCGGTCCTGATGCCGGTGTACAACGAACGCTCCCTTTTGGAGCGGGCGGTTGATCGACTGCTGGCGGTCCCGCCTCCACCAGATCCGGGTGATCCGGCCGGACGTCCGCTCGATCGCGTGCTCTTTGTGGTGGACGACGGCTCGACGGACGGCACGACCGAGATCGCCGACCAGTTGGGCACGCGTCCGGGCTTGGTTGTGATCAAGCACGCGCAGAACAAGGGGAAGGGCGCGGCGATCCGATCGGCACATGAGGCCGCGCTGGCGTGGCGGTCCGCGGAGGGCGAACCGATCGCGGTCTTCCTGATTCACGACGCCGATCTGGAGTACGACCCGGCGGACCACGCCGCCGTGCTCACGCCGATTCTCGATGGGCGGGCGGACGCGGTCATCGGGTCGCGTTTTCTCGGGGCGGCCCACCGGGTGTTGTACTACTGGCACTACGTGGCAAACCGGGTGATTACGACGTTCTGCAACATGCTGACCAATCTGAACTTGTCGGACATCGAGTGCTGCTTCAAAGCCTGGAGCCGACCGGTCGCGACCCAACTGACGCTCGAGGAAGAGCGGTTCGGGATCGAGCCCGAGATCGTCGCGAAGCTCTCCCGGATGCGGCTTGAGGAGGGTGGCTCGGATCGCCCGCTGCGGATCTTTGAGGTCGGCGTCACCTACGCCGGGCGGACCTACGCCGAGGGAAAGAAGATCCGGTGGTCGGACGGCGTCTCTGCGTTGCGGTGCATCATTTCGTACACCCTCATGCGGTAAGGACTCGGACGAGCCGATCGAGCGGCGGCTATTGTGCGATGTGCTGCACGTGGCGATCAAGATGCTGTTCGGGGATCGGGCGAAGTACCTGACCCTGGTGCTCGGGTTGGCCTTCGCGACGCTGCTCATCAATCAACAGGCGTCGTTCTTCCTTGGGCTGCTGGTGCGGGCGACGGGCCCGCTGCAGAACGTCGGGCAGCCCGACCTGTGGGTGCTGGACCCGTACACGAAGTGGTCGGCCGAGTATCGCCCGCTGGAGGATCGTGCCCTGGATCGGGTGCGGAGCGTGCCGGGCGTGCGGTGGGCCGAGCCGTTCTTCAACAGTTTCGGCAACATCGAGATGCCCGACGGGAGCTTCCAGAGGTGCCAGTTGATCGGGCTTCCGCGGTCGAGCCTGATCGGGCGTCCGCCGGAGATGGTCGAGGGCAGCCTCGACGACCTGCGCAGCCCCGACGCGGTCGTGATCGAGGAATCGGCGAGGGCGAAGCTCAACAACCCGAAGATCGGCGACACGCTCAAGCTGAACGATCGGCGTGCGGTGATCGTCGGGTTCTGCCGGGCGAAGAAGGGCTTTGAGTCCAACGCGGTGCTGTACACGACGTTTGATAACGCCGTGCAATACACCCCCACCGGGCGCGAGCGGATCAGCTATGTGCTGGTCAAGGCGCAGGACCCTTCCCGAGTCGGTGAGATCCGGGAAACGATCAACGCGATGGGCGGCCTCAAGGCACTCACGAGCGAGGAATTCGTCCAGCGAACGATCCTGTGGGTGCTGGCGGAGACGGGAATCGGGATCAACTTCGGCATCACGATCGTGCTGGGGTTCGGTGATGTTCTGGCGTCGGTACGAGGGGCCGGACGGGTCGCTTGTCGGCACGGCTTCGTCCGAGCCCGGGTTCACGGC
>DDSG01000122.1:17054-17181 GCA_002343325.1 Phycisphaerales bacterium UBA2396
CTCTGTCGGGGGCGATTTTCTACCAGTTCACCAACGAGAACCTCAAGTACTTTGCGGTGCTCAAGGCCTTGGGAGCCCGGAGCAGAACCCTCGTGGCGATGGTTCTCCTGCAGGCCTTCGTGGCCGC
>DDSG01000081.1 GCA_002343325.1 Phycisphaerales bacterium UBA2396
TGGGAGGGTTGTGCGGGCGTTGGCGAGGGGAGTCGAGGGGATGGTGGGGTGGGTGTCGGAAGGTGGGGACGGGGTGAACCGATGCAATCTCACGGCGGTCCGAGCGCCCGGGGTGACCCGGGGTGTGCGGGGCGGCTGGAGAGGCGGCAGGCATGGGCATCGGCGCATTCAAGAAGCTCAGCGAGCTGGGGTCGGGGCTGTTCGCCACGCATGGCGCACCGATCGCGATCGACTTCGGCGTAGGGGCGATGAAGGTGCTGCAGGTGTCCGGGGACTCGCCCTCGACGCTGGTGGCTGCGGCGGCGTTGGAAACCCCATTCGAGCTGCGCAGCGACCACGCGAAGCGGCTGGCGTTTCAGTTTGAGGCGTTGCCGAAGCTGATCAAGGGCGGCGGGTTTCGCGGGCGTCGGGCGGTGTGCGCGATCCCGATGTGGCAGACGTTCTGCAAGCACGTTCAGATCGCAAAGACCGATGGCGTTGCGATGGCGGATCTTGTGGCGGGGGCGGTGTCTGCGCAGTTGCAGTGTGATCCCGGCGCGTTGGTGTACCGGCATGTGGAAGTGCCCGGGGCGGCGTCCGGGGGGCGGGCTGAAGTGATCTGCATGGCCTCGCCGCGGGAGTCGGTGAGGAAGCTGCTCGAGGGACTCAAGGCATCGAAGCTCGAGCCTGTGGGGATGCACAGCGAGTTTGCGGCGGCGTTGCGGTCTGTTGACGGTGTGAGCCGGCGGAGCGAGGACCAGGGGCGGACGACGATGTTCCTGGACATCGGGTGCGGATCGACGAAGGTGATGATCGCGCACGGCTCGTCGATGGTGTTCGCCCGGACGGTGGAGGTCGGGGGGACTCTGTTCGACGAGACGATCATCCGGCAGACCAAGTGTGTGCCGACGGAGGCGCTGGGGATCCGCAGGTCGATGGCGGAGCCGTGCCCGGCGCAGAAGCCCGTGGCGGCGGCGGCGGGTTCGCCGATCCCGGGGCTAGCGGTGCTGGCGGCCGGGATGAAGAGCGCTGGGGTGGAGCCGGCGGCGGCGGTGGTGGAGCGTCCGGTGAATCAGCCGGACCTGAGCGAGCCGCTCGAGATTCTGACGGACGAGCTGCAGATGTCGCTCCGGTACCACGACGCGATGTTCCCGGGTCGTCGCGTGGATCGGGTGGTGTTCATGGGCGGTGAATCACGGGTGACGTCGGTGTGCCAGCACGTGGCGAAGTCGCTGAAGCTGCAGGCGCAGCTGGCGGATCCGCTGGCGCGGGTGGCTCGGAGCGGCTCGGAGCCGGTGACGGGCGTGGACTTCAAGGAGCCCCAGCCGGGGTGGTCTGTGGCGCTCGGGCTCGCGCTGAGCCCGACGGACTTGTGATCTGGAGGGATCGATGCGGAACTTGCTGAGCAAGCCGGGCGGTTCGGGCGGGAGCTTTCTCCCGGAGGATTACGTCGAGCGCAAGGCCGAGACGCGTGCGAACTTCATCACGCTGGCGTTGTTCGCGATCGTGATGTTCCTGGTGGTGTCGGCGTTCTTCGTGACGAATCGTCGCTGGGTGACGATCCGTGCGGAGCAGATGGCGATCAACCAGGCGTACGCGCAGGAGAAGGCGAAGATCGATCAGCTTGACGCGCTGAGCAAGGAGCGTCGGAAGATGCTCGCCAAGGCCGAGGTGACGACGGCTCTGCTCGAGAAGATCCCGCGGAGCGTGCTGGTCGCGTCTTTGGTGACGGAGATCCCGACGAACATCACGGTCGAGGAGATCGAGCTGTCGAGCAAGCGGATCGACCCGAACAAGGAGCTGCTCGCGGCGCAGCAGGCGCAGGGGCAGTCGAAGGTCCCGCCGCCGGCGGGGGGAAAGGTCAAGTCGCTTGCTCCGGGCGCGAACAAGGGCGGGAAGGACGTGAAGGCGGAGGAGGTCAAGCCCGAGGTCAAGCCGCCGCGGTTTGAATCGACGGTGAAGATCACGGGCATCTCGACGGTGTACACGGACATCACGGACTACGCGGCGGTGCTCCAGCGGAACCCGCTGCTGACGCGGATCGAGCTGGTGTACATCAAGGAAGCGAAGATCAAGGAACAGATGTTCCACAAGTTCGAGATCACGGCGTCGCTGCGTGCGGACGCGGACGCGCGGCAGCTTGCGCGGCCGGACCAGCTCGGCGGGGCGAACGACGCGGGGCTCGTGTCGGGAAACTCGACGGGCAATTCGGCGGGCGACAAGCAGGCGACGGCGGGCGAGCCGGCGGAGCAGAAGTAAAAGGAGCGGGCGCCATGCGCATCGGACTTCGTGAACTGATCCTCATTCTCGTGCTCCTGGGCGTGCCCATCGCGAGCTACTTCCTCGTGTTCCGGCCTCAGAACATCGAGATCCAGCAGGCCAAGGACGAGATCGAGCACAAGCGGTCGATCCTCGACAAGCTTCGGCAGGAGACGGCGGCGTCGTCGGACCTGAAGAAGACGAACGAGGAGATCGCGGAGCGGATCCGCGCGATCGAGGCGCGGCTGCCGACGAACAAGGAAGTGGAGACGGTGGTCCGCCAGATCGCCGACCTGTGCACGGGCTCCGGGCTTGATGTGCCGCAGATGAAGACGGCCAAGTCGATCAAGGCGGCGACGTACATGGAGCAGCCTCTGGAGCTGTCGACCTCGGGCAAGTTCAACGGGTTCTACCAGTTCCTGCTGCAGCTCGAGCAGCTCGCGCGCATCACGCGGATGACGGATCTGAAGCTCAAGCGGGCGGCGGACAGCGACAGCAACATGCAGGCGACCTTCACGCTGAGCATCTACCACCAGGACGAACAGGGGGAGAGCAAGTGAGCACCAACAGCAGCGGCACGGGCGAACAGGGCTCGTCGTTCCTTTCCGAGATTCGCGGCGGTGGTGGCGCGGGCAGCGCCGATCCGGTGCCCGTTCCGCGCAAGGGCGGGCGAGTGACCTCCGGGATGATCCTCGTCGCGGGGCTGATCGCGCTGAGCGGGGGCGTGCTGTACGGCATGCGCGTGTACGGGCGGAATCTCGGGATGAAGCTCGACAAGTTCGATGCGGCGATCACGGAGACGAAGAAGGACCCGAAGACCGACGCGGAGACGGCCCGGATCATGGCGGAATTGGAGCGGCACGGGACGCCAGTGCAGGTTCCGGCGGACCAGATCCGGCGTGATCCGTTCGTGCTGGTGGGGCTGGCGTCGGCGGTCCCGGACGTTCGCACGCCGGTGGTCGAGGCGGCCAAGCCCGACCCGATGGCGGCGTTGGAGCAGGAGATCCGCGGCCGGTTCGAGCAGCTCGAGCTCACGAGTGTGATGATGGGGTCGTCGCCGGTGGCGCGGATCAACGGTCGGATCTACCGCGTGAACGACTCGATCGCGAGAACGTTCACGGTGATGGAGATTTCGGATCGTCAGGTGACGCTGGGATGGGGCGGGAAGAGCTTTGTGCTCCGGATGAAGAGCGATCAGGCGGCGACGGAGGACGACGAGTTGTCGCCGGCGCGCGGTCCCCGCCGTTGATGAAGACCGACCCGCAACGCCAAGACATGGAGCCGCCGCGTGGCCAAGTACAACATTGATGACATTCTGAACGACTTGGGCATGGGCGACGAGGGTGGCTCGGCGAAGGGGAAGAAGCACCGGATCGATCAGGCGGAGCAGACGTTCAGCCCGCTGCCGTCGATGCCGGCGAACCAGCCCGGGGGCGCGGGCGGCGCGCCGGACCCCGCGGTGCCGGTGGCGAAGGCTCCGGTGCCGGCGGCAACAGTGGGGACGGCTCTGAGTGATCTGTACAGGCCTGAAGAGCAGGAGCAGGCGACCGCGCCCAAGGACCTGGGTGAACTGCTGCTGTCTCGCGGGGTGCTGACGCCCGATCGGCTTCAGGTGGCGCAGGGTGTGATCAAGCAGTCGCCCGGGCGTCGGTTGGCCGACGTGCTGGTCGAGCAGGGTGTGGACGAGGTCGGTGTGCAGCAGGCGGTGGCGGACCTGGCGGGGCTGCCCTTTGAGCGGATCGACCTGGAGAAGGGGCTCGAGGGCGGGTTTGACGGGAAGCTGCTGCAGCGTCTGACGCCGGAGTTCTGCAAGCAGAAGATGGTGATGCCGCTGCGGATGGAGGGGCAGCGTGCGGTGGTGGGCGCGACGCGGGCGGACGACGTGTTTCTGCTGGACGAGATCCGGCTGAAGCTTGGCGTGCCGAGCGTGAAGCTGGTGCTGGTCACGGGCTTTGACGTGCGGGGCGCGCTGGAGGTGGTGGGGGAGAAGACGGAAGAGGGCGTCGATGTCGGGCAGTTGCTGGCGGAGGTCGAAGAGGGCGACGTCCAGGTCGAGAAGAAACAGAACGAGGAAGTCGATCTCTCGTCGGACCAGGCGTCGAGCTCGCCGGTCATCAAGTATGTGAACCACATCATCCAGATGGCGACCAAGGAAGGCGCCAGCGATATCCACATCGAGACGTCGGACAAGAAGCTGAAGGTGCGGTACCGCATCGACGGCGAGCTGTACGAGATGCTCAACCCGCCGGCGAGCATGGCCCCGGCGATCGTGAGCCGACTGAAGATCATGGCGAACCTGGACATCTCGGAGCGACGCCTGCCGCAGGACGGGCGCATCCGCTGTGTGGTCGCGGGTCGGAAGCTCGATCTGCGTATGTCCACCCTTCCCAGCACGTATGGGGAGAAGGTGGTTATGCGTATTCTGGACACCAAGTCGATCAACGTGGAGCTCGAGCAGCTCGGGTTTGACGACAACACGCTGGCGATCTGGAAGAACCAGATCAACGCACCGCACGGGATCGTGCTGGTGACGGGCCCGACGGGCTCGGGTAAGACGACGACGCTGTACGCGAGCCTGCGGACGCTGGACAAGAACACGATGAACATCTCGACCGTCGAGGACCCGGTCGAGTATCACCTGGACGGGATCACGCAGACGCAGACGCACGAGAAGATCGGGATGACGTTCGCGATGGCGCTTCGGGCGCTGCTCCGTCAGGACCCGGACGTGATTCTGGTGGGCGAAATCCGCGACCACGAGACGGCGCACATCGCGGTGCAGGCCGCGTTGACCGGGCACCTGGTGCTGAGCACGCTGCACACCAACGACGCGCCGAGTTCGGTGACGCGGCTGGTGAACATCGGGCTCGAGCCGTTCCTGGTGGGGGCGGCGCTCAATGCGGTGCTGGCGCAGCGGCTGATCAGGCGGCTGTGCGCGAACTGCAAGGCGCAGGAGCAGCCCCGGCCCGAGATGGCGGAGTTCCTGGAGATGCAGGGGCTGCCGAGCGATCAGATCTGGGTCGCGAAGGGGTGCGACCGGTGCCGGAAGACCGGGTACGCCGGGCGTGTGGGCTTGTACGAACTGCTGGCGGTGGACGACCAGTTGCGCGACGTGATCGCGCGGAACCCCAACGTGTCCGAATTCCGCCGGCTGTGCATCGAGCGGGGCATGGAGACCCTGCGGGCGGACGGGATCAAGAAGGTTGGCAAGGGTCAGACGACAGTTGAAGAGGTCCTGCGCGTCACCGAATCGTCCCATTGACCCGTGCGAGAGCCGAACGGCGATCGGCCGGGCGGATGAAGCGTCGGAATTCGGTGTTGTGCCCGCATGCCTGCTGTGTAGACTGCTATCTTCCCCGTGTAGCGAGTGCGAGGGAGGAGCATGCGAACGTTCTGTTCGGCCCGAGTCTTGACGATTGCCGGGATTGCGATGGGAGCGTTGATCGGATCGGCGTCGGCGCAGCCCGACACCAATCGCGATTGCCGCAGCGATTTCCAGGATTCGCTCCAGTTCATGGAGGACTATGCCGCCGGCCGCCCCGCGGCGGATCTGAATCTCGACGGGCTGGTCAACCAGTCGGACTTTTCTGCGTTCGCGGACAGCCGGGCAAAGCAGACCTACCGGATCTACTGGATGGTGTCGTCGACGCTTGTCGCGAACGGGTACATGGACACACAGACCGATCTTTCCGGGCTGCCGATTTCGCGGCACTGCATCATCTACTACGAGCAGGAATTCCCGAAGATGCCGGTGATCGAGGGGCCGAACCACTCGCTGATCGAGCGTGGCATCCACATCATGCTCCGCGGTTCTGACGGGACCTACACCAACTGGCGTGCGAACCTCGAGGCGTGGATGGCCGAGCACGCCGCCACGACCCCCGCGGTCGTGCTGCGCAAAGTTCCCAGCGGGTATGACGGCGTGGTCTGCCTCGACTTTGAGGCGGTGCTCCCGCTGCGCGAGCAGGTCCGCGACATGGCGGGCGACACGGTGCAGCTTGCACACTGGGACGGCGCGGTCGCGGCGATCAATACGCCGACCTTTGATGCCGACTTCGTGCAGATGGCCGGCTTTGTTCCCCCGGAGGGCGTCACCGGCTGGGCGGGATTGTCGGCGTCACAGCAGGAGGATCTGAGCAGCAAGGCGTTCGAAGTGGTCGGCGAGCGGTACTTCCTGACGACCCTGCGCGAGACCAAGCGGACGCTGCCCAACGCAAAGGTCGGGTACTACGGCTTCCCGACGGCGTGGTGGCCCTTTTACAACGACGACCGGCGCGCGCTCAACGACAGGCTTCACAACCTGTTTGCCGAGTGCGACATTTTCATGCCTTCGGTCTATCAGTTGAATTGGACCGGGACGGACAGGAATGCAAGCCCCTGCCCGGAGAACTTCAACACCCCGCCTCAGAACTCGGCGTTCTTCGCTTCGCTCTTCGCGGAGTTGCACCGGGTGCGAGAGCAGTACGGGCGGCCGGACCAGACGTTTATTCCGCTGGCCTGGTGGCGCTACAAGGCGCAGGCCGGGGGGTGCAGCCCGGATGTGGACAACGCCCGCCGTGTCAACGACATCAACCTGAGGCACCAGCTCGAACTGCCGTGGTGGTTTGGGGCCGACGGGGTGGCGATCTGGGGGTACTACGGGCGCCCGGGGCCTGAATACCCCTACAACTGGATCGATGATCCTGCCTCGGTGTCGGTGGAGATGCGGACACGTTGGGGCCCGCATATTCAGCGGCTTGCCTGCCCGAAGTAGTCTGGTTGCGGGCGGGAATGACTGTGGTACGCTTTGACGGAGGCGCGGGATGCGCCCGTGGAGCACGCCATGAGTCAATCGTCCGAGTCGCAGCCGATCTCCTCGGTCCTCGTCGAGAACCGCCGATTCGAGCCGCCCTCCGCCGCCGCGCTCGGCGTGCCGAAGTTCCACGTGCCCAACCTCGAGGCGTATCGGGCGCTGCACCAGCAGTCGATCCACAACCCCGAGGCCTTCTGGGCGAGCGAGGCGAGGCACCTGTCGTGGTTTCGGCACTGGGATCGCGTGCTCGAGTGGAAGGCGCCGGACGCGAAGTGGTTCGTCGGCGGACAGCTCAACGCGTGCTACAACTGCGTCGATCGGCATGTGCAGGCCGGGTTCGGCGAGCAGCCCGCGATCGTCTGGGAGGGTGAGCCCGTCTCGCCGCGGACGAGCCACGCGTCTTCGACGACCCAGTACGCGCGCGAGCCTGAGATCCGCACGCTGACCTACCGCGACCTGCAGATCGAGACGAGCAGGCTCGGCAACGCGCTGAAGAGGCTCGGGGTCAGGAAGGGTGACGTGGTCACGATCTACATGCCCATGGTGCCCGAACTGGCGATCGCCGTTCTGGCGTGCGCGAGGATCGGGGCCGCGCATTCGGTGATTTTCGGCGGCTTTGCGCCGACCGCGATCAGCGAACGGGCCATCGACGCGGGATCGAAGGTCATCATCACCGCGGACGGCGGCTTCCGTCGCGGCGAGATCGTGCCGCTGCAGAAGAACGTCGAGGATGCCTGCGCCGCTCTGAACAACCATGGGCACGTGATGGACCACGTGATCGTGCTCAAGCGGACCGCGCACGAGCCGCCGAGCAAGCGGTTCAGGTCCGGCGATTCGGTGTCCGGGGGTAATGCCGCGACGAAGTTCCATTGGTGGCACGATCTGGTGGGCCCGGCGGGCGATGCCTGCCCATGCGAGGTCATGGACAGCGAGGACATGCTGTTCCTGCTCTACACCTCGGGTTCCACCGGAAAGCCCAAGGGCATCCTGCATACAACGGGCGGGTACCTGGCCTTTGTGGGGCTGACGTCCCGGGTCACGTTCAACCTCATCCCCGACAGCGGGCAGATGTTCTGGTGCTCGGCCGATGTCGGCTGGATCACGGGGCACTCGTACGTGCTCTACGGGCCGCTGATGAACCGCGTGCCCACGCTGATGTACGAAGGCGCACCGAATTTCCCGGAGAACGACCGCTTCTGGGACATCATCGAGCGGCATCGTGTGACGCACTTCTACACCGCGCCCACCGCGATCCGCACGTTCATGAAGTGGGGGCCGGAGTGGGCGGATCGCCATGATCTGTCGAGCCTTCGCGTGCTGGGCACGGTGGGCGAGCCGATCAACCCCGAGGCGTGGATCTGGTATCACGAGACGATCGGCAAGGGCAAGTGTCCGATCGTGGATACGTACTGGCAGACCGAGACAGCCGGGCACGTGGTGACGCCCTTGCCGGGCGCGACGCCGACAAAGCCCGGCTCGTGCACGCTGCCGATGCTGGGGATCGATGCCGCCGTTGTGAACGAACAGGGCGAGGAGTTGGGCGCGAACAAGGGCGGGCTGTTCGTGATCCGCAAGCCCTGGCCCGGCATGTTGAGGGGTGTGTACGGGAATCGCGAGCGGTTCGTGAGCAACTACTGGGGCCGCGTGAAGGACCCGCGGACGGGCGAGCCGTACTACTTCTCGGCGGACGGTGCGCGGCGTGACGAGGACGGGTACTTCTGGATCCAGGGGCGGATCGACGACGTGATCAAGGTGTCGGGGCACCTGTTGGGCACGATGGAGGTGGAGAGCGCGTTGGTGAGTCACCCGTACGTCGCCGAGGCCGCCGTTGTGGGCGTGCCGCACGAGATCAAGGGGAACGCGATCGTGGCGTTCGTGACGCTCAAGACCCGCTGGTTCACGGATCATCCCGGGAAGCAGCCCGACCAAGCGGTTCGTGACGAGCTGACGAGGCACGTCGCGAAGGAAGTGGGCGCGCTGGCCAAGCCCGATCAGGTGCGATTCGCGGAGGGGCTTCCAAAGACTCGTTCGGGCAAGATCATGCGGCGGCTGCTGCGCGATGTGGCCGCGGGCGTCGAGAAGATCACACAGGACACGACCACACTGGAAGATTTCAGCGTGGTGTCGAAGCTGCGGGCGGACGAGGAGTGACTGCATTTGCAGAAAAGGACCCTAAAGAGGCCGTCATGAGAACGAGGCACGGGTTCCTTCTGGCTCCTCTGGCTGCGCTTGTCGCGGGGTGCGTGCCCGTGCCCAGCCCGCTTGTCTCCGCGGGATTCGGCGTGGCGCAGGCCGGCACCAGCGCGTTTCTCCAGGGCGAGCTTCAGACCGCGATCCGCCGGCCGTTCGAGGATGTTCTGGCGGCGACGCGGAAGGCGGTGGGGCCCGATGGGCTGCGGTTCAAGCCCGAGTCCGACCAGGCCCAGTTGGGACGGGGCGTCATCACCGTGCGAGAAGTTCCGGCGGCCGACGGCAGCGGCGAGGACAGACTGATCGAGATCGTCATCGAGCGTTCGAGCGAGGTCGTGACGATTGTCCGGGTGCGCGTGGGCTTCATCGGTGATCAGACGATGAGCCGGCTCGTCATGGACGAGATCGTGGACAAGCTCGGGCTGGACCGCGACGCGGTGCCCTCGCCCAGGCCGGCGACGACGATCACGCCCGCGCCGGTGCCGCCGCTTTAGCGGGCGCTCTCGATGTACACGTCGATCGCCTGCCCTGTTCGCAGCAGTGATGCCGAGCCCGGATCGACGGCCAGCACGACATCAACCACGCGAGTGTCCACCCGTTCGGTGTTGGAGCCGGTGAGCTGGGTCTTGCCGCGAGCGAAGGGCTCGATTCGAACGATCGAGAGTGGGATGTCCTTGACGAGCGAGCCGCGGGTTCGACCCATCGCCTTGGCGCCATCCCGGACGAGGGCGATGTCTTCCTCATCAACCTGCGCGCGCACGTGGAGTGTCGAGAGGTCGCCCAGAACCATGAGGGCGGCTCCGGTCACGCCAGCGTACTCGCCGGGCTCGATGTCACGGCGCAGCACGGTCGCGTCCCGCGGAGCCCGGACCGCAAGGCGGTCGAGCTCGATGCGGATCGCGGAGATCTCGGCCTCCTGCTGGGCGAGCTCGGCGGCGATCACGTCGCGGTCGGGCGCCCATCCGCCCGCCTTCGCTTTGGAGAGATCGGCCTTCGCCTGCTCGAGTCGGCCCTTGGCGGAGGCTTCGAGCGCGATGGCCTGTTCGAGCAGGAAACGAGCCGCGGCCGCGTCGCGCTCGCCCCGCGCGCCCCCGCGGGCCGCTTCG
>DDSG01000133.1:0-165 GCA_002343325.1 Phycisphaerales bacterium UBA2396
GTCAGCGAACCCTGCAAACCACCCCCAACGCCACCCCTGCCCCTACGAGCGATGCACCACGCGGAGCGTGACTCATGTCGATCCTTCCGATGCTCAGGACAATCCGGCCCGATCAGGTGACAAGCCTTCAGCGGTCGCCCTTCGATGCAGACACGCTCGCGACGG
>DDSG01000133.1:393-5662 GCA_002343325.1 Phycisphaerales bacterium UBA2396
TCGATGCAGACACGCTCGCGACGGCCGAGAGGTTGGTGCGAGACGTCGCGCATGGGGGCGAGCCCGCATTGAGGCAGCTCGCCGAGCGGTTCGACGATCTCGCGCCCAACGCTCCCCTGACAATCGGCCGCGATTCACTCCGGTCAGCCGCGGACGCTCTCGCACCGAACGACCGCCGCATTCTGGAGGATGCTGCCGCACGCATCCGCCGATTCGCGGATGCCCAGCGGGCGGCGTGGTACGACTTTGAGATCGACGCCGGGATTCCCGGGGCTTCCATCGTGATGGGGCAGCGTGTGCTTCCCGTGGGCGTTGTCGGCTGCTATGCCCCGGGCGGAAGGCACCCACTGCCCTCCTCCGTGCTGATGACCGCGGTGACCGCCCGGGCCGCCGGCGTGACGAGCGTGGTGGTTGCTTCGCCGCGTCCGACAACCGCCACGCTCGCCGCGGCCTTCATCGCCGGCGCCGACGCCGTGCTCCCGGTGGGCGGTGCTCACGCGATCGCCGCGATGGCGTACGGCGTGGTCGCCCCCCGCTGCGACGCGATCATCGGCCCGGGCAACAGGTGGGTCACCGCCGCCAAGCACTGCGTGAGTGCGTCGGTCGCGATCGACATGCTTGCGGGTCCCAGCGAGGTCGTGATTCTTGCCGACGAGCATGCGAGCCCCCGGCTCATCGCCGCGGACCTGCTTGCCCAGGCGGAGCACGACGAGGACGCGCTGGCGATCCTCGTGACGACATCGCAAGGGCTGATCGACCAGACCAACAACGAACTCGAACGTCAACTCGCCGACCTGCCCACAGGCCGGACCGCACGGGCCGCCCTCTCGCGGTCGTTCGCCGTGCTCGCCGCTTCCGAGGCCGATTCGATCGACGTCTGCAACCGCCTGTCGCCGGAGCACCTCGAACTGCACGCTGAGCCGCGGTCCCTCGACCGGCTGCGGGAGGCCTTGACGAGCTACGGCTCGATCTTCATCGGGCCGGGCGCCGCCGAGGTGCTCGGGGACTATGGCATCGGCCCCAACCACACCCTGCCCACCGGGGGCACGGCTCGATTCGCCGCGGGACTTTCCGTGTACAACCTGCTGCGTGCTCGCACCTTCATCCGGAATGCATCGCCCGGCATTCCCAGGCCGATCCGCGAGGATCTTGCGAGATTTGCGCGTCTGGAAGGCCTCGAAGCGCACGCACGGGCCGTGGAAGCCCGCGAGTAGCGAGGACCCTCGATCTCGCCGACCGCGCCCGAGTTCAGGCTCGTGTCTCGGCGGGCACGCCGCGCTCAGGCCGGAATCGCCAGATTCCGACCCATCCCGCGGCCCACAGCACGACCATTAGCACGCCCACCGGCATCGACAACCGATCGGCCCACCACAGCAGGCACGCGGAGACGGCAATCGACAGCGTCATCGAGGCCCACGCGATCCGCCGGGCCCGCGCGGACATCGGCGCGTCCGACATCACAAACCCCGCGTAAGGCCTCAGGATCGGGATCGACAAGAACCAGTGCGCCAGCCACGGGCACGAACGGAAGCTCAGGTACGTCCCGATGAGCAGGAAGACCGTGGTCGGCATCCCCGGCACCACCGCGCCCACAAGCCCGAGCCCGAACGAACCCGCCGCCAGCGCCGCGAGCATCCAGCGAACACCGGCAACACCCGCCACGCTATTGCCGCCGCTGCACTGCGCCTCGGCGTCTGGGCGGACCTCCGCGGCCGGTCCCGACGCGGCTTCGGTCGCCCCCGCTCGGGAGAGGAATGGGCACCGGGATGGATCTCCGCCCTGCTGCACGCGGTAGCCTCGAAAGGTATCGGCGGACTGTAGCCCGCCAACGCCGGATTTACACCTTTGCACCCGCCGCGGCCATCTGCTGATGGAACGCGGACGTGTCGATCCCGAGCTTCTTCGCGATCCGCGTGCCGTAGTCAGGGTCAGCCCGGAAGAAGTGGCAGAGCATCCGCTCCTGGATGGCCCGGGAGGTCTGCCCCAGGCCGCCGGCGATCCGCGAGGCGAGGCGGTCGCGGTGCCCCTCATCGAACATGCGGAAGAGGTTGCCGGCCTGGGTGTAGTCGTCGTGCCCCTGCGTGCTGTCGAAGCGGTCGACGATCGTTTGCCCGAGCGTCCACGCCGGATCGGCGAAGGAAGGATCGGGCTTGGGGGCGGAGGCAACCGTGTTGGGCCAGTAGTTCGTCGCCGAACCGTACGACCCGTCGGCCATCGCGCCGTCGCGGATGTAGTTCATCACCGGGCACCGCGGACGGTTCACCGGGATCTGATGGTGATTGACGCCGAGCCGATAAAGGTGCGTGTCGGCGTAGCTCATGAGCCGGGCCTGGAGCATCTTGTCCGGGCTGGGGCCGATGCCGGGCACCAGGGCGCTGGGCTTAAAGGCCGCCTGCTCGACTTCCGCGTGGTAGTTCCGCGGGTTGCGGTTGAGCTCCAGCACGCCCACCTCGATCAGCGGGAATTCGGCGTGCGGCCAGACCTTGGTGAGATCGAACGGGTTCCAGCGGAAGGACTCCGCCTGCTTCTCCGTCATCACCTGGATGCACACCCGCCACCGCGGGAACTCGCCCTTGGCGATCGCGTGGAAGAGGTCTCGCTGATGGCTTTCGCGGTCCTGTCCGATGACGCCCGCCGCTTCCTCGTCGGTCATGTTCCTGATGCCCTGGAGCGTCTTGAAGTGGAACTTGCACCAGACCCGCTCCCCGATCGCGTTGATCAGCGAGTAGGTGTGGCTGCCGTAGCCGTTGAGGTGCCGGTAGGTCGCGGGAATCCCGCGGTCGCTCATCAGGATGGTGATCTGGTGGAGCGCCTCGGGGCACTGGCTCCAGAAGTCCCACTGCATCGTCATGTCGCGGAGGTTGGTCTCGGGGTTGCGCTTCTGCGTGTGGATGAAGTTCTGGAACTTGTAGGGATCACGCACGAAGAAGACCGGGGTGTTGTTCCCCACCAGGTCCCAGTTGCCCTCTTCCGTGTAGAACTTGAGCGCAAAGCCTCGCACGTCCCGCTCCGCGTCCGCCGCGCCACGTTCGCCCGCGACCGTCGAGAACCGCAGGAAGCACTCGGTCTTCTTCCCGACCTTGGAGAAGATCGCCGCCCGGGTGTACCGCGTCACGTCCTGCGTGACGGTGAACGTCCCGTACGCCCCCGAGCCCTTCGCGTGCACCACGCGCTCGGGGATGCGTTCGCGGTTGAAGTGCTGCATCTGTTCGAGCAGCGCCACGTCCTGCATGAGCAGCGGGCCCCGCGGCCCCGCCGTCAGCGCCTGCTGCACCCCGATGGGTGCCCCGTTCGCCGTCGTCAGAACCGGACACCCCGCCGCCGAACCGTTGTTTGCCGTGGTCATCAAAAGCCTCCCTTGTCGTCAGTCCCAGGCCCCTCGGGCAACCTTAGTTCCCGATGTCGGCCGGCACCAATCAATCGTGTGGATGAATATGATTGGAAATGCCAATCACGCTGGCCGATCTCGCCCTCCGCGACCTTGCCGCCGCGGTCGCCGTCTCCGAGGACGTCCACTTCGGCCGCGCCGCCGCCCGGCTCGGCCTCCCGCAGCCCACGCTCTCCCAGCGCGTCCAACGCGTCGAGGAGGCCTTGGGCACACCCCTCTACGAGCGCACCGCTCGCCGCGTCCTGCTCACGCCCGACGGCCGACGTTTGCTCCCCATGCTCCGCGACCTGCTGGCCCGGGCCGCCTCCCTCACTGACGGCGTCGTCGCCGGCGCCGCAACGGCCGAGCCCATCCGCCTCGGCGTCATCCCGACCCTTGGTCCCGCGATCGTGCCGCATCTCCTGCTCAGTCATCCGGACGAGCCCCCGCTGCCCCCGCACACCTTCCGCGAGCACACCACGGCCGAACTGCTCACCCTCCTGCGCAGCGGCGAGCTCGACGCCGCCCTGCTCTCGCTGCCCGTCGCGTCGGACCAGCTCCTCATGCTTCCCCTCTTTGACGAGCCCTTCCGGCTGGTCGTCCGCAAGGGGCACCCCCTCGCCAGCAGCCCGCGGCTGGTTCCCGCCCAACTCCTCGCCCACGAGATGGTGCTTCTTGGCGAGGGGCATTGCCTGCGCGATCAGGCCCTTTCCGTCTGCCGATCGAAGGGGCCAGCCTCCCCGCGCGTGATCGCCGCCGGCCTCGACGTGCTCAAGTACCTCGTCGCCGCGGGCGAGGGATACTCCCTGCTCCCGCTGACCGCCTGCCGACTCACGCCCCCGCTCGACGAACTGCTCGAGATCCGCCCATTCGACGAGCGAGAGCCGATGCGCCGCATCGCGATCGGCGTGCGGGCGTCATCGCCCCGCGTGACGGAGCTGCGATCGCTCGCGCAGGGCATCGCCCGCCGCCTGCTCGCCGCCTTCGGCCCCCTCGGCCTGCGCCCCGTCCCGCCGTCTCAGAGACGCACCGGCTCGAAGCCCGAGCGGTAGGCCCGCCGCACGATCGTTTTGGTCGCCTCGGCGTGGTTGGTGAACGCGAGCTTCGAGCGGTCCCACTCGAGCGACTGCCCGCGGTACTTCGCCGCCTTGACCGCCAGCAGCCCGGGCTCGGTGCACTTGAGCCCCACCGCGAACGGGCACCACAGGTGCGGCGTGTCCACGCCCATCGCCTTGTCCACCCACGCGTGCCAGTGGTTGAAGTCGGCGTACTTGGGCAGGCCCGGCCACTGCATCCCGTCGGTCTTCTGCCCGTCACGCCAGATCTCCATCCCCCCCTCGGGCGTCAGCACCAGCGTCCCGCCCTCGCAGGCAAAGACCGTCACGATCCCGCTGGGCCAGTCCCCCGGAGCCATCCCCAGCTGCGCCCGGTCGGGCATCATCCCCGTGTCGTAGAAGTGGAAGTTGCACGTGGGCCCGGCGAACTTCGGGCTGTTCACGTTGTACGTCACCGTCGAGGTCACCCGGTCCGCGTGGAAGTGCGACATGTCCCGCGTGTTCGTCCGCGAGAGCACCCGCACCGGGCTCGTCAGCTCGGGGAACGCGTAGAACGCCACGTCCGTCAGGTGCACCACCCAGTCGGCGATCTGGCCCCCGCCGTACTTGAACCAGCTCCGCCACTGCCGCCGGACCATCTGCGGGCGGCACGGCTCGAACTCCGCGCCGTTGAGCCACAGGTCGTAGTTGAACCCCTTCGGCGGGTCGACCGGCTCCCCCAGCTTCCCGTCCGCAAAGTAAAAGCCCCCCGCCAGCGCGCCGTTCCCGTACGAGACGTGCACGTCGATCACCTTCCCCAGTCCCCCGCTCTTCAAGATGTCCACCGCCGCCCGCCGCCCGGCGTACT
>DDSG01000175.1:0-388 GCA_002343325.1 Phycisphaerales bacterium UBA2396
GGCGGCGGGCCCGGTGGTGGGTCGGCTGGTGGCGGGGGGCCCGCGGGAGGTTCCGGCGGCGGGCCTTCGGGACCCGGCTGAACCTTGCTGTGGTGCTTGTCGGTGTGCCGCTTACTTGTTGGTGCGGGTTGGCTCGATGCTGGGCGTCGGCAACAAGGGCGCCGGTGTGCCGATCAGGGCGCGTTCGAAGGCCTCGACGGTTCGGCGATCCGCGAGCGGTCCTTCGGCGTCGCCGCGAAGGAACTGGCGGATGAGCCGATCGCTGTCGATCATCTGAGCGGCCTCGTGCTCGGGCATGGTGCGCAAGCGCTGGTACCACTCCCGGTCGGCGACCTTGACCATGCGTCCTGAATCGAGCATTGCCATGCGGTCGGCGATCGTGAAGGCC
>DDSG01000175.1:604-4332 GCA_002343325.1 Phycisphaerales bacterium UBA2396
GTGAAGGCCGAGTCCATCTCGTGCGTGACCACCACCGAAGTGACCTGAAGGCGCTTTGAGAGGCTGATGATGAGCTGGTCGATCTGCGCGCTGGTAACAGGATCAAGCCCCGCGCTGGGCTCGTCGTAGAAGAGGATGACGGGGTCGAGGGCCAGTGCGCGGGCGAGCCCGGCCCGCTTTTTCATGCCGCCCGAAATCTCGGCGGGGAGCTTGTGCCCGTGCTCGAGCAGTCCGACGGCTTCGAGCTTGAGCTTGACGTGGAAGTCGATGATCTCGCGCGGCAGGTCGGTGTGCTCGTGGAGCATCAGAGCGATGTTGTCGGCGATCGACATCGAATTGAAGAGCGCGCCGGACTGGAAGAGGATCCCGAACTTCTTGCGGATCTCGTTGAGCCCCCGTTCGTCAAGGTCCGTGAGGTCGTGTCCGAGCAGCTTGATCGTCCCTTCGTCGGGCTTGATCGACCCGATCATGAGCCGGAGCATGGTGGACTTGCCCGAGCCCGAGCCGCCCATGATCACCATGGTTTCGCCCGGGTAGATGTCAAGGTCCACGCCGTCGAGAATGGTGCGCCCGCCCGCTCGGCGGACGACGCCTCTCATCGAGATGACGGGCTGGGGCTTGGTCGTGGTGTCGGTGGTCATGGGGTGTCGGCCAGGCGGATCGGGGGGGCTCCGGGGGTAAGCACGAGCACATCCAGAATATGGCCTCGCGGGAATCGGTCCATCGGCGGGGCCCCGGGGGCGATCTCGACGGCGATGTACGCGGTGGAGCGATCGAACCGGACAGGCCCGCCCGAGTAGATCGGCGTGGGGTCACGCCCCGCCAGCAGGGGCGCGAGCTGGTCCGACAATTCCCTGCCTTCCAGGATAAAGGCGAGAGCTTCGCGGGCGGCCTGGGGCGCGGGCCTCGGCTGGCCGAGTCGCTCGGCGACACGACGTTGGAACGAGGCGAGTCGTTCGTCTGTGGCGTGGACGGCGACCTGCGGATCGAGCCAGGCGCGGGCCTCGATGTACTTTCCATCGGAGATCCCGCGCAGGAAGTCGGAGGCCGGTTCGATCAGCCCGGTCTGGAGGCGGGCGTACTCCTGGCGGGCGCCGAGCGCCAGGCTCAGCCAGCCGGCGGAGCCGATCGACGCGAGCAGCAGCCCGATGAAGGCGAGTGTTCGGCCGCCGAGTTGCCCGCGAGAAATGGAGATCCGGTAGAGGGCGGCGATGCTGACAAAGAGCCCGAGCAGCCCGACGAAGGGCACGCACGTGAGCAGCCCCATCGCGGCCGCGACGACGGCGTGCTTCGAAAGTCGTGGGGCTTGGGCGGTCATGGGGAAGGGTACGGAGTGAGATGCGAGAGGGTGCTGCCCAGGCTTCGGGCGGCGTCGATCACGAGGCGGGCGGCCTGGTCGATCTCCGCGGGCGTGGTGTCGCGTCCGAGGCTGAAACGCAGCGAGCCGTGCGCCAGTTCGGGCGCGACTCCCATCGCGAGCAGCACGGGCGAGGGGTCGAGGCTCCCCGAGGAGCACGCGGCGCCCGCGCTGGCCGAGACACCCCGTTCAGAGAGGGCGATCAGTAACGCCTCGGCTTCAAGCCTGGGGAACGCGATGTTCGTGGTGTTCCAGAGCCGCGGAGTTCCGGCGGCATTGACGCGACATTCGGGAAGTGCGCTCAGGATGGTGCGCTCGAAGCGGTCGCGGAGCGAGGCCTGTACCGCTCGGCGGGACGGATCGGCGAGAAACTCGATCGCTTCGTCTGCGGCGGCGCCCGCGCCGAGAATGCCCGGGACGTTCTCCGTCCCGCCGCGTCGTCCGAGTTCCTGTGAGCCCAGCAGCGTGGGTGTAAAGCGGACGCCACGCCGAGCAACGAGTACCCCGACGCCCTTGGGCCCGTGGTACTTGTGCGGGGCGCAGGTGATGAAGTCGAAGTCGTCCGGGTCGGTGACGGGCTCCTTGCCGACCCACTGCGTGGCGTCGGTATGCACGAGTGCGCCCGCGGCGCGGGCCATGCGGGCGATCTGGTAGATGGGTTGGACGACGCCCGTCTCGTTGTTAGCCCACTGGATGCTGAGCATGGCGGGATGCTGTCGCAGCCACATCGCCAGATCGTCCAGATCGACGAGGCCTTCGCGGGTGATGGCGACCCAGCCAACTCGGGCCTGGCCGGAGGTCTGGAGCCGATCGACAAGATCCCGCACGGCGGCATGCTCGGTGCGGGTGGTCAGCAGCAGCGGGGGCTCGGCGGCACGGGGCAGCGAGGCGAGAGCACCCCGGATCGCCAGATCAATCGCTTCGGTCCCGCCCCCGGTGAAGACGACCGAGCGGGTCGGTACGCCCAGCAGGCGAGCGGTGGATTGGCGGGCGAGTTCGACAGCGTGCCGGGCCGCCTGTCCCGCGCGATGGACACTCGACGGGTTGGCCCAAAGTTCGGTGAGCCCGCGCTGAACCGCGGCGACGACGCCGGGGCTGGGCGGTGTGGTGGAGTTGTGATCGAGGTAGATCACGCGTGGGATCGTAGGAATTGACGGCGAGCAGGCCGAGGGCGGTGCTACGCTGGGCCGATGCACGCAGAGCCGATCGAGATCGAGGCGAAGGGGCTTGGGAAGAGCTTCGGCGATCATGCCGTGCTGGCGGACATCAATGTCGGGGTGCGTCGGGGCGAGTTGGTCGCGATCGTGGGGGGGTCAGGGAGCGGGAAGACGGTGCTGATGCATCTCCTGGCGGGGCTGCTCGAGCCGAGCGTGGGGAGTGTGTTCGCGGCGGATCATTCCCGCGAAGGAGCGCCCCTGACCAAGCTGAGCAGCCTCGACGGCGATGGGCTCGACGTGATCCGGCGGCATTGGTCGATGGTCTTCCAGAAGAACGCCCTGTTCAGCGGCTCGGTCCGTGAGAATTGCTCGCTAATTCTCCGCGAGCACGGCGGACTCTCCGATGAGGAGATCGACGCGCGCGTGCGGGAAGGGCTCCGCGCGGTCGCGATGGATCCGGACGCGGTGCTTGACAAGGACCGCGACGAGCTGTCGGGCGGGATGGCCAAGCGTGTGGCGATCGCCCGGGCGGTGGCGATCGATCCGGCGCTCATCTTCTTCGACGAGCCGACGACCGGCCTTGATCCGATCATCGGAGGGCAGATCCACGAGCTGATCTGGGCGACGCACCGCCGCCCGAGGCGTGTCGGGGGCGGGAGCGAGAAGCGCACGACGATCATCGTGACGCACGACCGTGAGCTGTTGCGGCGGCTTGGACCTCGGGTGATCATGCTCGAGAACAGCCGCGGGGCAGGGCGGGTCTGCGAGGACGTGCCTTACGAACGATTCGGAACACGTGGCGGCCCGGCCGCGGAGTATCTGCGGCAGATGCCCGTGCTCCACGGGCGCGACGCGGATTAGTCGTGCGCATCGGGCGATCGGCCGGGACGGGCGATGAGCAGGCGATTGATCAGGTCCTGCACATGGTTGCCGGCGGCGTCGGTGCCATGCCCGGGGATCTTGAGCGCGTGCAGCACGCCGTACCCCATGCCCACGTAGATCAGCAGCCAGCCGACGAGATCGGCCGAGACGCGCGGGTTCACCTTGTGCTCGGCCTGCGCCAGTTCGAGCTCTCGCCGAAGGAAGGCCTGCAGGTTGCCCAGGTGCCTGCTGACGGCGTGGTGGATCTGTTCGTCCTCGACCTCGGTGATCGCCTGCAGGAGCACGCGATACGCGTCGCGCGTCTGCTCGGCGACCATCAGAGATCGGAAGAG
>DDSG01000175.1:4514-4726 GCA_002343325.1 Phycisphaerales bacterium UBA2396
TCGCGCGTCTGCTCGGCGACCATCGGGTTGTCGCCCACGAGCCGACGTAGGCGCTCGGCCGGGTCGGTCGCGCCGGCCAGGTGGCTTTCCCACGTCTTGAGCGTGCGCTCAGCGGAACGCTCGATCAGCGCGATGAACAGGTCGCGCTTGCTCGCGAAGTGACGGTAGATGATCGGCTCGGTGATTCCCGCCGACTTGGCCAGCTCCGCCGT
>DDSG01000175.1:4990-5164 GCA_002343325.1 Phycisphaerales bacterium UBA2396
CGGCGTGGTCGAGCAACTGCTCGCGGCGTTGTGCGGCGGGAAGCCTGGACATGCCCTGATGTTAGGAACCCCAAACGTGGTTGACAGACCCCCCCGGAAGATGTAGATTGGTGCCATCACGAGTTCGCCGACCGGCCGAGCGGCCGAGCGGCCGAGCTGGTTCTCCCTGAGGAG
>DDSG01000175.1:5484-5630 GCA_002343325.1 Phycisphaerales bacterium UBA2396
CGTTCAGCCCCACAAGCAACCCGCGAGCGGGCCCGAGGCGCCCCCGGGAGTTCGGGCTCCTGCCGCGTTCGATCTGAGCAATCTGCGGGGTCGGATGGTGGTGCGTGAGTTCGCGGTGCCCGCGGGCGCCGAGGCGATCTGCACCC
>DDSG01000175.1:5855-6050 GCA_002343325.1 Phycisphaerales bacterium UBA2396
CGGGCGCCGAGGCGATCTGCACCCACGACCTGTCGATCGAGAGTTCGGGCCCGATCGTGATCGACGGCTCGCTGGCTGGTTTGACGAGGCGGGTCGCCGAGAGTGCCCCGAGGGGCGTCTCGATCGAGCTGCGTTCCGACGTGCTGATCGTGATCCGGGGCTCGGTCCGCCCGGGCGACGGCGCGACCGGCGGCG
>DDSG01000162.1:0-358 GCA_002343325.1 Phycisphaerales bacterium UBA2396
CCGACCGACCGCAGCCGGCGGCTTCCGCCGAGGCCGAACCCACCGCCAGCGAGGAGCCTCCGCCATGACCGACCACGCCGCGGACATTCTGGTCGTCGGCGCGGGGCCCGCGGGCATGGCCGCCGCCGTGCGAGCCGCCGAACTTGGACGATCCGTTATCCTGCTCGACGAAAACCCCACCCCCGGCGGGCAGATCTGGCGCGGGCCAACCGACGAAGCCCGACCGTGGATCGATCGAGCCAACGCCGCCGGCGTGCGCACACTCTCGTCCTCCGCCCTCGTTCAGCCCCTCTCCCGCGGGGCGTACCTGGCCTCGACTCCGGCGGGGCCAGCCCGGATCGCCGCGAACGCCACGATC
>DDSG01000162.1:560-11711 GCA_002343325.1 Phycisphaerales bacterium UBA2396
CTCTTCCGATCTCGGATCGCCGCGAACGCCACGATCCTGGCGACCGGCGGGCGCGAGCTGTTCCTGCCCTTTCCCGGGTGGGATCTTCCCGGCGTCTTCGGGGTCGGAGCCTTGCAGGCCCTCGCCAAGTCCGGGTACGACCTGGCCGGCAAGAACATCCTTGTTGCGGGGTCGGGCCCTCTGTTGCTGGCGGTGTCCGCGTGGCTGCGCGAGACGGGATCGAATGTGCTGGCGATCGCCGAACAGGCGGACCCGGCGCAGATTCGGCGCTTCGCTCTTTCGCTCATCCGCTGGCCGTCGAAAGTTCGTCAGGCGCTGTCGCTCAAGTTTGCGCTGCTGGGGGTGCCCTACTGGACAGGTTCATGGCCCGTGCGCGCCGAGGGCGACACGCGGCTTCGGTCCGTGGTGCTGGCGGACGGGCTGCGAGAAATGCGCGTGGAGTGCGACATTCTGGCGTGCGGGTTCGGGCTGGTGCCCGAGACGCACCTGGCTTCGGCGCTTGGGTGCGAGGTGCGGACGGGCGCGGTGGTGGTGGACGATTTCGGGCGCACGTCGGTGGGCGATGTGTTCGCCGCCGGTGAACTGACCGGGATCGGCGGGCACGAGAAGTCGCTGGTGGAGGGGCAGATCGCGGGGCTGGCGGCGGCGGAACGGGAGGATCTGGCACGCGACTTGCTTCCGACTCTGGCCCGGGCGAAGGCCTTTGCCGGGGTGCTTGCGGAGGTGTTTCGTCTTCGCCGCGAGCTTCGCTCGCTGCCCACGCACGACACGATCGTCTGCCGATGCGAGGACGTGTCGTGGTCGCGGATCAAGGGCAACGCCTCGTGGCGTGAAGCGAAGATTCAGACGCGGTGCGGGATGGGCCCGTGCCAGGGGCGGATCTGCGGCCCCGCGGTCTCGTTCCTGACAGGCTGGGAGGTCGCCGACGCCCGCCCGCCGATTTCGCCCGCGAGCGTCTCTACGCTGCTGAGCTCGACCGACGACATGGAGGCTTCATGACAATCCCGATGACCCGTGCGGACTGGCAGGGCGTGATGCCCGCGATCACCACCCCGTTCACCGCGGAACTTTCGCTGGATCTGCCGTTTCTCAAGAGGCACGTGTCGTGGCTCATCTCGCATGGAGCCACTGGGATTGTCACGCCGGGTTCGCTTGGCGAGGGGGCGACGCTGACGCACGGGGAGAAAGTCGAGATCTGGCGGGCGTGCGTCGAGAGCGCCAAGGGTGTGCCGGTGATCGCGGCGGTCTCCGCGCTGTCCACAAGGGAAGCGGTGAAGATCGCGCAGGACGCGCACGAGGCGGGGTGTCGGGGTCTGATGGTGCTGCCGGCGTACGTGTACGTTGGTTCGTGGAAGGAGACGCGTGCGCACGCGGAGGCGGTGTTCCGCGCGACGCCGCTGTCGTGCATGCTGTACAACAACCCGATCGCGTACACGACGGACTTTCAGGCCGAGCAGGTGGCGGAGCTGGCGATGGCCAACCCGAACCTGCACGCGGTGAAGGAATCGTCGGCGGACGTTCGGCGGATCACGGCGATCCGGTCGCTGGTGGGCGATCGGCTCGCGCTGTTCGTGGGCGTGGACGACCTGATCGTGGAAGGCATCGCCGCGGGCGCGACGGGCTGGATCGCGGGGCTGGTCAACGCGATGCCCAAGGAGTCCGTGGATCTGTTCCGGTTGGCCCGCGAGGGTCGGCACGCGGAGGCGAGGGCGCTGTACGAGTGGTTCCTGCCACTGCTGCGGATGGACGTGGTGCCGGAGTTCGTGCACCTCATCAAGCTCGTGCAGCAGGAAGTCGGGATGGGGTCGGAGCGAGTGCGTCCGCCGAGGCTCATGCTGGATGGGCCGGCCCGCGAAGATGCGCTGCGAACAATCCGAGCGTCGCTGCTGACGAGGCCCAAGTAGCCCCGGCCGATACGCCGCAGGGGATCAGTTGCGTGCGCCGAGACGCTCGAGCGTTTCGGACAGCGTGTCGGGCGTGGTCTCGATGAGTTCACCGCGGCCGGCCTGCGCCAGCGAGGCGAGCATGTCGCGGTCCGCGGCGGGGCCCACCGCAACGCCCAGAACCTGCACGCCGGGAGCCTTCTGAAGGGCTTGGGTTACCTCGGCGAGGGTGCGTGTGCTGCCCGCGTCCGGCCCGTCGCTGATCACGACCACGCGAGTTGCGGCTTTGGTGGTCGTGGCGTGATCGATCGCCGCCTGCACGCAGTCGAGGATCAGCCCCGTGCCGTTTCCGACCTGTCCCATGAGGGCGTGGCGAAGTCGGAGGTCGTCCTGCCCGATGCGAACGCCGCTGGCGGCCCAGGTGACGCCTTCGCCCGACGTGACGAGACCGATGGAATCTCCACGAACGAGCATGATGCCGAGGCGGTCGATGCCGCGAACGGCCGCGGTGAGCGAGCCCTCTCGTTCCATGCTTGGGGAGGTGTCGAGCACCACAACAAACGAGGCGGGCTGCTTGAACTGACGCCAGAGCGTGCTGGCGTCGGCGATGTCCGCGGGAGCATGGCCCCAGGAAGAAGAGACGGGCGAGAAGCCCGCCTGGCGGGCGAGGGTCTGGGCGTCGCTGCTCACGAGGTACGCGAGGAGCCGGTCGGCCTCGGCGGCGACGTCGCCGCCTTCGCTGATCACGCGTCCGCTGTAGACGAGCGTGTGCCCCTCTGCTGGCACAAAGTCCCGAGCGGCGAGCTTGGCGAGCGGCGCGGTACTCCAGGCGCCGATCGACCCGCCGGCACGGGTCGCGCTTTCCCATGGCGACCAGGCGAAGGTGGTGGTGCGGAGTGCACGCTCGAGCGACTCGCCCTTGGACGTGCCGACCCATGAGGCGGCGCCGCCGAAGCCGGCGGCGGCGGGGGGGGGGGGGGGGCAGGGAAGGGGGGNNGGCGGCGACGTCGCCGCCTTCGCTGATCACGCGTCCGCTGTAGACGAGCGTGTGCCCCTCTGCTGGCACAAAGTCCCGAGCGGCGAGCTTGGCGAGCGGCGCGGTACTCCAGGCGCCGATCGCCCCGCCGGCACGGGTCGCGCTTTCCCATGGCGACCAGGCGAAGGTGGTGGTGCGGAGTGCACGCTCGAGCGACTCGCCCTTGGACGTGCCGACCCATGAGGCGGCGCCGCCGAAGCCGGCGTCGGCGGGGAGAGAGGCGAGCCAGGCAAGTCCTGCAACGCCAGAAGACGAGAGGTCGGGCCTGGGAATGATGACCTTGCCGGAGGTTGCGCCCGCAACGCCCAACTGTGCCGTGAGCATGGGGACGAGGTCATCGGTGGACTGGGGGCCGATCGATTCCCATGCACCGAGGCTGTCGAGCATGGCAAGGGTGGGGGAGAGGGCTCCCTCGGCGATGCGTGAGGCAAGGAGCAGGCTGGGGCCGTAGACCACGTCGAAGACGACGCGTTCGCCACGACGGCCGGCGGAAATCTCGTCGGCGTACGCAGGGAGGACCGCGTCGAGCCAGGGCTTGAGCCCGTCGTCGGCGGCGATGGAGACCACGATACGACGCTCTCGCGGTCGATCCTGAGCGATGGAATCGGGGGCGAGGGCGCGATCCGCGGGCGGGTTGGCGACCGCCGCGTCCGGGCCGACGTTCCAAGCCCATCGGGCGGCGAAGACGCTGAGCACGAGGGCTGCCCCTCCGGCCCAGGCCCAGGTCCGACCAGTGATTGCACCCGCCGCGTGATAATCGTTGCGCATACCGACACGCTCCTTCGAGGCCGCTTATCGGCCCGGAGCGGGTGGGACTTCAGCCGGCGCGCGGTCGGTCGCTTATTTCTCTCGCGCGACCCAGCCGTAGGGGAGATATTCGTAGGTAAAGGTGCCGTCGTCGCGCAATTCTGTCACGCCGTACCCGGGTTGGCAGGTCTTGTGGTTGCCCTTCCACCATCCGCCGGACACGGCCCCGCCGCAGATGTACGTGACGCCGTCGAGCTCGCAGCGGTCGAGCAGGTGCATGTGCCCGGAGAGGCAGAGTTTGACGTTGCGGTGCTTGGCGAACAGAGCGCGGAGGCGTTCGAAATCGGTGTGCATGAGCCCGCCGGAGACCTTGAGGTCGCCCTTGTTATCAGGCTTGATGCCGTGGAAGACGGTGACGGAGAGGATGGGGATATGGGAGACGATGAGGACGGGGGTGTTGCCGGCGCTTTTGAGCTCGCCGTCGAGCCAGTTGAACTGTTCTTCGTCGAGGAATGCGTCGTAGCCGTTGGCGTCGTCCTTGTCGACCTGGGTGCTGTCGAGGAGGATGATGCGCCAGCCGGCACGTTCGGTGGAGGCGTAGGTCTTGTCTCGGGCGAACTGCTCGCAGACCCACTTCTTGCCCCAGCGGGCTTCGGACCCGCGGGTGCGGCTTTTGCCCTTGTTCCAGCCCCAGATGTCGTGGTTGCCGACGACAGAGAGGACGGGGAGCGAGCACTCGGCGCGGATGACGCGCGACCAGAGATCCCACTGGGTGGTGGTTCGGGCCTCGTCGGCCTCGAAGGAATCCATGATGGTGTCGCCGCCGGTGATGATCAGGTCGGGCTTGGAGGCGTGGGCCTGAACATGGCGGAGACAGGCGGCGACGCCCTCGGCGGCGGCACGCTCGGGCTGGATGTGCAGATCGGTGAGGTGGGCGATGCGGAGCGAGGCGCGACGCCCGGGCGCGGTGACCGCGGCGAGGGTGCTCTCGCCGAGCATCGACGCCCCGACCACGCCGGCGGAAAGGCCCGCGACAGACCCGATCAGACCGCGACGACTGATGGTGTGTTCCATGCGGGCACCTTACCAGACTCGGCCTGCGGGCGTGGTACACTTTGCGTCAGCATGGCGCAAAGCCTCGAACAGTTCGAGTGGGTGCTGTCGGCGGTGGGGGAGCTTGATCGCGTGCCGGAAAGGCTGCGTGGGTTGCTCCGCGCGGGGGTGCCCGTGACGATCCGCCCTGGGGTCGGTACGTGCGTGCACACGGATCTGATCGATGCGGGGGTGATCCCCGATCCCAACGTCGGCATGAACGAGGCTGAGGTGGAGTGGGTCTCGTGGACCTCGTGGGAGTACGCCACGCGATTCGCGGCGGACCCTCGGGCGATCAACGACCCGCACGCGAGGGTGGGCTTCGAGCGACTTGACACGATCGCGACGGTTCGGCTCAATGACGGGCTGCTTGGCGAGGCGAGCAGCGAGTTTGTGCCGTGGTGGTTCGCGGCGGCGGGGGTGCTGCGGGCAGGGGTGAACGAGTTTCGTGTTCGGCTGGAGAGCCCGCTCGCCAGGGTGCATGAGCTGGCGAAGGACCACGGGCGACCTCACAACGGCGACGAGCAGGGATGGCATCCGTACAACCTGATGCGAAAGGCGGCGTGCGACTTCGGCTGGGACTGGGGGCCACGACTGGCGACGTGCGGGCTGGCGTCGCCGAGTGTGCGATGGGGGAAGCCGACGGCTCGGGGACCGGCGCGGGCGGTGCCGAGGCGGGCGTCGTTCCGCGTGCCGGCGTACGAGCTGGTGGTGGACGGGAGGCCGACGTTCGCGAAGGGGGCGAATTGGATCCCGGAAGGGCTGTGGCCGAGAGATCGAACGCCGGAGCGGATTCGGGGGCGTCTGAAGCAGGCGAAGGCGGCGGGGATGAACATGATCCGGGTGTGGGGCGGCGGGCGGTACGAGTCTGAGGCGTTCTATGACGCGTGCGACGAGCTTGGGCTGTGGGTGTGGCAGGATTTCATGTTCGCGTGCGGGGCGTACCCGGAGGAAGAGCCTTGGTGGTCGCTGATCGAGGCCGAAGCCAGGCACCAGGTGGCGCGGCTGGCGGAGCACCCGTGCGTGGTGGTGTGGTGCGGGGGCAATGAGAACCACTGGGCGATGCAGTCGTGGGGGTTTGCGGAGAGGCTCAGGCCCGGGCGGACGTGGGGGCATCGGCTGTATCACGACGTGCTGCCGCGGATCGTCGGGGAGTTGTCACCGCACACGCCGTACGTGCCGGATTCGCCGTGGTCCGAGCCGCCGGACCATCCGAATCTCGGGGAGCGGGGTGATCGGCACACGTGGAATCACTTCGGCGCGGAGTTCACGTCGCATGTGCCGAGGTACTGCTCGGAGTTCGGGTTGCAGAGCCCTTCGACGCGGGCGACGCTGGAGGAGGCGGGACTGACGCCGAGTTCGCCAGGGGAGCCGATCCCGGCGGCGCTGATCGCGAGGCAGCGTGGGCCCGGCGGCATGGCGAGGTGGTACGACGAGATGTTCGCCAAGGCACGCGTGCCGGCACCCGCGGGGTTTGAGGATTGGCTCGGCAAGGCCCATCAGCTTCAGGCGGACTGGCTCTTCCTGGCTGTGGTGTGGCTGCGGCTGAATCAGGACGTGTGCAAGGGGGCGCTCATCTGGCAGCTCAACGACGCGTGGCCCGGGCTTTCGTGGTCGCTGATTGACTCCAAGGGACGAGAGAAGCCGGCGTACCACGCGGTCGCCCGGGCCTTTGCGGACCGCGTCCGATGCTCGCTGCCCACGGCCGAGGGGACGATCGAGGCGGCGATCAACGACACGGACGAGCCTTGGGAGGCGATCCCCGGATGGGTGATCCCGCCACGCTCGACGGCCCGCCGGCCACTATGATCGCCCGGAGCCAGAGCAACCAACCCAAGGGCACGAGAACAACCATGAAAGTCCTCATCGCGGACAAGTTCGAGAAGGTCGGGATCGAGGGTCTCAAGGCGCTGGGTTGCGAGGTGATCTCGATCCCCGACGCCGGGGTTGAGGGCATTCCGACGGCACTCGCGGCTCACTCGCCGCAGGTGCTGGTGGTCCGATCGACGAAGGTTCCGGCGGCGTCAGTGAAGGCCGCCGCGGCCGCCGGCGTCAAGCTCATCATCCGTGCCGGAGCCGGGGTCGATAACATCGACGTCGGGGCGTCGACCGGCGTGGGGATCAAGGTCGCCAACTGCCCGGGGATGAACGCGATTGCCGTCGCCGAGCTGACGTTCGCGCTGCTGCTGGCCGCGGATCGGCGGCTGGTCGAGCAGACGCTCGACGCCCGCAACGGGCAGTGGAACAAGAAGGAGTACGGCAAGACCGGGCCGACCGGGGCCCGCGGTCTCAAGGGCATGACCCTCGCGGTGGTGGGCGCTGGTGCCATCGGCCGGGCGGTCGTCAAGCGAGCGGTGGCGTTCGAGATGATCCCGGTGATCTGGTCTCGGTCGATCACCAAGGACCACGCGAAGGATCTGGGCGCGCAGTGGGGGGGGAACGACACGCCGGCGCTGCTCGACCTGGCCGCCAAGGCCGACGCAGTCTCGATCCACCTTCCCCTGGCCCCGGACACCAAGGGTCTGATCGGCAAGGCGTTCCTTGACCGGATGAAGCCCAATGCGATCCTGATCAACACCTCCCGCGGCGGGCTCATCGACGAGGCCGCCCTGCGGGAGGCGATCGCCGCCAAGGGGATTCGGGCGGGCCTGGACGTCTGGGAGAATCAGCCCTCGGCCCCGACGACCGAACCCGGAGGGTGGACCAACGAGACCGCCCGGCTGCCCGGGGTCATCGCGACGCACCACACCGGCGCCTCGACGGACCAGGCCCAGGACGCGATCGCCCGGGAGGTGGTGCGGATGGTCGAGGTGTACAAGGCCACCGGCCGGTTCGAGAACGCTGTCAACCCCTGAATCGAACCGGCCCCGGAATCGATCCCCCTCGATGGATCCTAGAGTCTGCTGCCTGTTGAGGAGCATCACATGTCGCCCACAACCCCCATCCCCGCGTCTGCCTTGTCCAAGCCCGCCGTGACCCACGGCGCCTCGGGACGGATCTTCAACTTCTCCGCCGGCCCCGGCACGCTGCCCGAGGCGGTGCTGCGCCAGATCCAGAACGACGTGTGGAACATCGGGGGTTCGGGGATCGGCATTCTGGAGCACTCGCACCGCGGCAAGGTGGTGGACAAGGTCTTTGCCGAGTGCGAGGCCGACCTGCGGACGCTTGCCAACATCCCGTCGAACTACAAGATCACGTTCCTGACGGGGGGCGCCTCGGCCCAGAACCACATGATCCCGATGAACTACATGACCCCGGGCAAGACGGGGGATTACATCGTCACCGGGCACTGGTCCGAGCAGACGTACAAGCAGGCCGCCAAACTCGCCGGGAAGCCCGGCTTCGGGTCGGCCCACCTCGCGGCGACAACGGCCGACCGCAAGCACTCGTACATCCCAAGCGACGAGCAGCTCGCCTACTCGGCGAGTCCGGCGTTCGTGCACTACTGCTCCAACAACACGCTCTACGGCACCGAATGGCATCACATCCCGAAGGTCCCCGCGGGCGTCCCGCTCATCGCCGACACCTCAAGCCACATGTACTCCCGCCCGATTGATCTGACGAAGTTCGCGATGGTCTACGCGGGCGCTCAGAAGAACCTGGGCCCGGCTGGCACGACCCTCTGCATCATCCGCGATGACTTCGCCGAGGCGGGCTCCAAGGACATCCCCGATCTGCTGCAGTACCGCTCGTTCGTGCCCGATCTCTCGCGTCCCAACACCCCGCCGGTCTTCGCGGTCTACGTGATGGGGCTGGTCGCCAAGTGGATCCTGTCCAGCGGCGGGCTGGCGGCGATGCAGAAGCACAACGAGGCGAAGGCCAAGCACATCTACGACGCGATCGACAGCACGCCCTTCTACACCGGGCACGCGGAGAAGCCGGCCCGCTCGCTGATGAACATCACGTTCCGCCTCCCTTCCGAGGAGCTGACGGACGCCTTCGTGAAGGAGGCCGCCGCGCAGGGGCTCGACGGGCTCAAGGGGCACCGCAACGTCGGGGGCATCCGCGCCTCGACATACAACGCGATGCCCGAGGCGGGGTGCAAGGCGCTCGCCGACTTCATGCGTGAGTTTGCCCGCACGCGGGGCTGAGCACTCCGGATCGAGCGACCCAACACGGAAGCGGGCGAGACACCCCGCGGGCGATTGCGCCCGCGCGTACACTGCACGCCCAAAGGAGCCGCCATGCCCAATCGCGAAAGGCCGGTCCGGGTCGCTCTGACGCAGATGACCTGCACGCCCGACCCCAAGACAAACCTGAAGAACCAGCTCGCGCTTTTCGAGCGGGCCGCCAAGGGCGGGGCGAAGATCCTCTGCACGCAGGAGATGTTCACCACGCAGTACTTCTGCCAGTGCGAGGATCACCGCTTCTTCTCGCTCGCCGAGTCGATCCCCGGGCCCAGCACCGACGCGATGTGCAAGCTCGCGAAGAAGCACGGCGTGGTGATCATCGCGAGCCTCTTTGAGAAGCGGGCCAGCGGGCTGTACCACAACACCGCCGCGGTGATCGACGCCGACGGCTCGCTCATGGGCATCTACCGCAAGATGCACATCCCCGACGACCCGCTCTACTACGAGAAGTTCTACTTCACGCCCGGCGACCTGGGCTTCTGCACGTGGAACACGCGATACGCGAAGGTTGGGGTGCTGATCTGCTGGGACCAGTGGTATCCGGAGGCCGCCCGCCTGACGGCGATGTCCGGGGCCGAGATCCTCTTCTACCCCACGGCGATCGGCTGGCACCCCTCGGAGAAGAAGGAATACGGCACGGCCCAGCACGACTCGTGGGAGACGATCCAGCGGTCGCACGCCATCGCCAACGGGTGCTACGTCTGCGCCCCCAACCGCATCGGACGCGAGCACATCCTGGACGCCAAGGGCAAGCCAGTGAGCCCGGACGGGATCGAGTTCTGGGGGCAGTCGTTCGTCGCCGCCCCCAACGGGCAGGTCGTGGCGCGGGCGTCGGTCGGGAAGCAGGAGATCCTGACGGCCGACTGCGACCTGGCGCGGGTCGAGTTCAGCCGGACGCACTGGCCGTTCCTGCGCGACCGGCGGATCGACGCGTACAGCGACCTTGCCAAGCGATTCCTTGTCTGACCATTCTCCGCGAGCCACGCACGCATGAAACCCAAGATCCTCACCGGCACGCCCGCCGAGATGGGCCTCTCCTTCCCGCCCGAATGGGCCCGCCACCGCGGGACGTGGTTCTCCTGGCCGAGGCCCGAGGGGATCAGCTTCCCCGGCAAGTATCACACGGTGCCGGCCAACCTCGCCGCGATCATCCGCGAGATCGCCCCGCGCGAGACGGTGCACATCAACGTCCCCAACGAGAACTACGAGCGGATCGTCCGCACGCAGCTCGTCGAGCACGGCGTGCCGGCCCGGTTCTTCGCCCCGCAGACGCCCCTCGACGGCACGCCCTCGGCCAAGGGGCGGATCCGTTTCCACTACATCAAGACCAACGAGGCGTGGTGCCGCGACCACGGGCCGGCGTTCGTGACGCGGAAGAACAGCCGGGGCACGCGCGAGTTCGCGATCGTCGACTGGGGGTTTAATGCCTGGGGCGGGAAGTACCCCCCCTACGACGCGGACGACGACGTGCCGATGCGGATCGCCGAGCGGTTCGCCGCCGACCGGGTGCCGGGGTTCCTGGGGGTCTTCCTGCCGCGGGTCAAGCGGCTGCCGGTGGTGATGGAGGGTGGCTCGGTCGAGTTCTCCGGCACGGGCACGGTGCTGACGAGCGAGGCCTGCCTGCTCAACCCCAACCGCAACCCGCACCTCTCGAAGAAGCAGATCGAGAAGGCCCTGAAGGACTACTACGGGCAGAAGCACGTCGTCTGGCTGGGCGAGGGGATCGTGGGCGACGACACCGACGGGCACATCGACGACCTGGCCCGCTTCATCGCCCCGCGCACGATCGTGACGACCATCGAGGAGGACCCGCGGGACGAGAACTACAAAGTCCTGCGGGACAACCTGCGTCGGCTGGAGCTCTCGCGCGACGAGCAGGGGCGGCCGTACGTGATCGTGACGATCCCGATGCCGCGGCCGATCGTGCACGAGGGGCAGCGGCTGCCGTGCACGTACGCGAACTTCTACTTTGTCAACGGGGCCCTGCTGGTGCCGACCTACCGCGACCGGAAGAACGACCGGCGGGCGCTGGACATCCTGCGTCGCTCGCTGGCGGCGGTGGGTGGGGGCGGCCAGAAGCACGAGGTCATCGGCATCGACTGCACCGAGCTGATCTGGGGGCTGGGCTCGATCCACTGCCTCACGCAGCAATTCCCGGTGTAACCCCCACCCCGCTGAAGCACTACCTGGGGATCAACGCCCGCAGCACGTCGGGGTCGAACTCGCGCGCGGGGGCGGTCTTTGGGTCTGGGGGGGCAGTGCT
>DDSG01000131.1 GCA_002343325.1 Phycisphaerales bacterium UBA2396
CCTCCAGCCAACCCGTTCCGACGAACCACCAGGCGGTGGGCGTCCCTACGTCCCCACCCGGCCCGCGGTTGCCGGGCTCATGCCATCGCCCGTCCCGTATCCGGGGCGGGCAATGGGGCCGCCACTTTACCGATGCTCCTCCCCCCTGTCAATCAACCGCCCGTCCCGGGCGGTCCGAGAAGGTGAACTTCGCACACGATTGATGCCGTGCCTGAAGCACCCCCTCCTTTCCGCCGATCCGTCTGTGTGGTCCGGTCGCCGCGTAGGGCCGACCCACCCCATGCGTGCCAGAGGTGAGACGATGCCCTTTGAAAAGGAAGTTCTGACGACGGGCGAGGTCGCGAAGATCTGTAATGTCGCGCCCCGTACCGTCTCCAAGTGGTTCGACTCCGGCTCCCTCAAGGGATACCGGATCCCCGGTTCTCGCGACCGACGGATCCCCACCGGCGAACTCATCCGCTTCATGAAGGCCCACAACATGCCCATCGACGGGCTGATGACGGGCCGAACCAGGGTCCTGCTCGTCGACGGCGAACGCGAAGTCGTCGACACCCTCCAGAAAATCCTCACCGAGCAGACCAACTACGAAGTCCGCATCGCCCAGAACGGCTTCTCCGCCGGCATGGAGGCCGAACGCTTCAAGCCGCATGTCCTTCTCATGGACATCCACCTCGGCGACGGCGACGCCAAGCAGGTCGCCGACATGGTCCGCCGCTCCGAAAACCTCCAATTCACCCGCATCATCGCCATGTCCAGCAAGCTGACCGACGGCCAGGTCCACTCCCTCAAGGCCATGGGCTTCGACTCCTTCCTCAAGAAGCCCTTCCAGGTCCGCCAGGTCGTCGAGGCCATCGAGGCCGCCACCAACATCGCGGCCTAAGTCCAATCCATCCAGATCACTCGAACAGGGCCCCATGGTGAGGCCCTGTTCTCTTTTTGCACTTGACTCTGTCTCCGGGCGCGATATTGTTGTTTGCACAACTATTGTTTGTGCAGATTTGGAGAACCCATGGCACGCATCTCTAGCATCCACCACGTCACCGCCATCGCCCGAGACCCCCAGCGCAACATCGACTTCTACTCCTCCATCCTCGGGCTCCGACTCGTCAAGAAGACCGTCAACTTCGACGATCCCGGCACCTACCACTTCTACTTCGGGGACGAACTCGGCTCGCCAGGCACCATCCTCACCTTCTTCCCCTGGCCCAACGTCAAACGCGGCACACCGGGCGTCGGCTCCGTCGTCGCCACCGCCTACCTCATCCCCAGTGATTCACGCGGCTGGTGGGAAAGCCGCCTCCGCGCGCACGGCGTCGAGGTTCGCTCGCTCACCCGCTTCGGAGCCCCCGTCCTGGCTTTCTCGGATAACGACGGCACCGCCCTCGAACTCATCGAGAGCCCGGACGCCGCCGGCCTCCCAGCATGGACCGGCAACGGCGTCCCGGCGCAGCACGCGATCCGCGGGTTCCACGGCGTCACGATCCTCGCCCGCAGCACGGCCCGCCTTGCCACGCTTCTCGAAGGCGCTTTCGAGATGACCCGCGTCGCCGCAGAGGCCGACCGCACGCGCTTCGCCGCCGCGTCAGGCCCGATCGGGACGTTCATCGACGTCGTGGAGCAGCCCGGCGGCGCGATGGGCACGCTGGGCGCGGGCAGCGTGCACCACGTCGCGATGCGTGCCGCCAACGACGCCGAGCAGGGCGATTGGCGAGCTCGCCTGCTGGCGCGTGGTCTGATCGTGACGCCCGTCGCGGACCGCCAGTACTTCCGATCGATCTACTTCCGCGAGCCGCAGGGCGTGCTGTTCGAAATCGCCACGGACGGCCCGGGCTTCGACCTCGACGAACCCCGCGACCGCCTGGGCACGACGCTCAAGCTCCCGCCGATGTACGAGGCCCGGCGGGCCGACATCGAGCGGATCCTGCCGCGACTGGCTTCGATCGACCATGACCTCTCGATCCACACCCACGTCTATACCCCCGGCGAAGGGTCGCGTGGCCTCTTGATGCTCCATGGCACGGGCGGCGATGAACGCGACCTGCTGGGACTGGCCTCCCGGCTCGATCCCTCGGCGGCCGTGCTCAGCCCGCGCGGCAACATCGACGAGCGCGGACAACTGCGGTTCTTCCGGCGACTGGCCGAGGGCGTCTTCGACCTTGACGACGTCCGACGTCGAGCGTCCGAACTGGCTCGGTGGGTCCGCGCCGCCCGCGAGCGGTACGGGATCGATGACCTGACCGCGGTCGGCTTCAGCAACGGCGCGAACGTCGCCGCGGCCATGATGGCCTTGAACCCCGGCGTCCTTCGGCGTGCGGTGCTCATGCGCGGGATGGTGACGCTGCCCTCCTTCGACGGCGCGGACCTCCGCGGCTCGAGGGTGCTCCTACTCAGCGGCAGACACGACCCCATCGTCCCGGTCGACAACGCCGAGCGTCTGGCGGCCATGCTCCGCAAGGCCGGGGCCGAGGTCGACCATCGCGTCCTCAACGCGGACCACGGCCTGACCCGCGAGGACGTCGACGCGGCGACCCAGTTCGTGCGGGGCTAACGTCCGTCGGATCTCGCACCCCGGCGGCGTTCGGCCCGCCGGGGACGCGGTCGGCAAGGAGATAGCCATGTCGGGACGATGGGCGTTGGCGGCGGTGATTGCGTTCGGCGTGGGGTTCGGGTGCCGCTGGTTCTCCGTGCCCACTCCCGCGCCGACGATGCTCTCCGGGGCGTTGCTCGTCGTGGCGATGACACTGGGCGCGATGGCGGCCGATCGGCTCCTCACGCCGCGAGACGCCGTCCAGAGCGCCGCAGCCGGGGAACGGTCCAAGTGAGCGGGAGCGCGTGGTCGCCTCTGCAGCGTCCGATGTTCCGGGCGCTGTGGCTGGCCGCGCTGGTCTCCAACATCGGCACATGGATCCACGACGTGGGCGCGGGCTGGCTCATGACCGAGCTCTCGCCCTCGCCCTTAATGGTCTCGCTCGTTCAGGCCGCGACAACCCTTCCCCTGCTTCTGCTCTCGGTGCCCGCCGGCGCCCTGGCCGACGTCATCGACCGCCGTCGGCTCATGCTCTGGACCAACCTCGGCATGATGCTGTGCGCCGCGGGGCTCGCCGCCGCCGTCTGGCATGGGCCCATCAGCCCCCTCGTCCTTCTGCTCACCACGCTCGGGCTCGGCGTCGGTGCCGCGATCATCAACCCCGCGTTCCAGACCTCCATGGTCGATCTGGTCCCCCGGGAACAGCTCCCCGCGGCCGCCGCCCTCAACAGCGTCTCGCTCAACCTCTCCCGCGCCGTCGGGCCCGCACTGGGCGGGCTGCTCGTCGCCTCCGCTGGCCCGTGGGCAGCCTTTGCCCTCAACGCCGCCAGCTTCGTCCTCATCCTCGCCACCCTGTGGGCCTGGCCTTACCGCCAGCCCTCCCGCGCCATCGCGGGCGAGCGGTTCATCGGCGCCGTCAAGGCCGGACTCCGCTACGTGCGGCACAGCCCGCCCATGATCGCCGTGCTGGTGCGCACCATCAGCTTCGTGCTCCCCGCCAGCGTGCTCTGGGCGCTCATGCCGCTGCTCGCTCGCGAGCACCTCTCCCTCGGCGCGGGTGGCTACGGCGTGCTCTTCTCGTGCCTAGGCGCCGGCGCGGTCGCCACCACCGCCATCCTGCCCACGCTCCGCCGACGATTGGGCCCGGGCCGGCTCGTGCTCGCCGCCTCGCTGCTCTACGCCGGCATGCTCGTGCTGCTCTCCCTGCGCCGCGAAGCGTGGGTCGGTTACGCCGCCATGGTCTTCTGCGGGTCCGCATGGGTCACCATGGTCGTCAACCTGAATGTCGCCGCCCAATCCGGCACGCCGGCGTGGGTCCGTGGGCGAGCGCTCTCGTGCTACCTCGCCCTCTTCTTCGGCAGCATGGCCTTCGGCAGTGCGTGCTGGGGAGCCGTCGCCCAACGGGCAGGGCTCGCCGACGCATTCCTGATCGCCGCGGGCGTGATGGTCCTGGGCCTGCTCACCCTCACGCGATTCACCCTGAGTCACGCCTCGGGAGAAGACACAACGCTCGACAGCGACTGGGAGGATCCAGCCGTCAACCGGCCCATCTCCCCGCACGACGGCCCGGTGGTCGTGACGATCGAATACACCATCGCCGAGCAGGACGCCGAAGCCTTCAAAGCCGCCATGGAGCCCGTCTCCCAGACCCGCTACCGCGACGGCGCGATCAGTTGGGTCCTGAGCCGCTGCACGGAGAATCCGCAGCGCTGGCTCGAAGTCTTCATCGTGGAGAGCTGGGCCGAGCACCTCCGCCAGCACCAGCGCGTCACGGTCGCCGACAAGCGCGTGCAGGCCGCAGCCCGCACATTCCACCGCGGCGAGGGTCGGCCCCGGGTCTCGCACTTCATCGCCGAACCACCGCCCGAACGCCGACCGTCGTAGCCGCCTGCCTGGATTCTCGTCCGGCGATTATGTGGGAACACACTTCCGACGCCTCTGGCGACAACCGGGGCCCCTTGGTATCTTGGGGTTCTATGGCCGGACCAACCACTCGCTGGGTCAACCCTCGGATCTTGGTGCAGTCGCTGGGGATCGTTGCCGTTGCCGGCGGCGTGCTCGGTCTGGCGGCGCTTCCGAGCAGGCCGCCCGAGGCCGCGTCCGCGTTCGCGCTGAAGCAGGACCTCGTCGTCTTCGGACGCGATGTCAGGCCCATCCTTTCGGACCGCTGCTTTACCTGCCACGGCTTCGACCCCTCCACGCGAGCGGCGGGCCTTCGCCTCGACACCCGCGACGAGGCGATTGCAAAGCTCAAAAGCGGCGACGCCGCGATCGTCCCGGGGCATCCCGAGATGAGCGAGCTCGTCCGCCGAATCCTGTCGGACGATCCTGAGGTCGCGATGCCGCCGCCGTCGAGCGGCAAGAAGGCTCTCTCCGACGATGAACGCCGGATCCTCACGAAGTGGATCGAGCAGGGCGCCCCCTACGAAGCTCACTGGGCGTTCGTCCCGCCGACCCAAAGGCCCGCGCCCGAGGTCACAAACCAGTCTTGGGTGCGCAACGACATCGATCGGTTCATCCTCGCCGAGCTCGAATCCCGCGGCATCGCCCCCAGCCCTGAAGCCGACAAGCCCTCGCTCGCGCGGCGTGCGTTCCTTGATGTCACAGGCCTCCCCCCCACGCCCGACGAGCTCGACGCATTTCTCGCCGACAACGCCCCCGACGCCTACGAGCGCCTTGTCGATCGACTGCTCACGCAGGAGCCTTACGTCACTCGGTACGCCGAGCGGATGGCCTCGCCCTGGCTTGATCAGGCCCGCTACGCCGACACATCGGGCATCCACATGGACGCAGGCCGTCAGATGTGGCTCTGGCGCGACTGGGTGATCGACGCCTACCGGACCAACATGCCCTTCGATCAGTTCACGATCGAACAGTTGGCCGGGGATCTGATCCCCAACGCCACCGTCTCGCAGAAGATCGCCAGCGGCTTCAACCGCAATCACGTCACGACCGACGAGGGGGGCGCCATCGACGAGGAATATCTTGTCGAGTACGCCGTCGATCGCACCGCAACCACGGGCGGGGTCTTCATGGGCCTGACCATGGGCTGCGCTCGCTGCCACGACCATAAGTTCGATCCCGTCTCGATGGAGGACTTCTACGGGCTGCTGGCGTTCTTCAACTCCAACGAAGAGCCCGGGCTCTACTCGCAGGTCCCCGACGCCCAGCGGGCGCTCGAGCCCTTCATCGTCGTCCCGACGCGCGAACAGACCGAGAAGCGGGCCACACTCGCCGCCGAACGCACGCAGGTCGCCGCCAAGGCCGAGCAGCGCACGCCGGAGGAAGACTCCCTCCGCTCGGCGTTCCTTGCCGACGTCCGCAAGCAGTTCTCGTGGGCGGGGGCCAAGGTCATTTCGGCATCGAGCACGGAGGGCAGCACCGTCACCATCAGCGATGATGGGCTTGTCTCTCTTGCGGGCTCGAACCCCGCGGTCGAGACGGTTCTCGCAACGCTCGCCACGGATCGACGCGACCTCCGCACGTTCTTGCTCGAAATCCCCCTGAGCGGGCCCGACAGCAAACTGGGTCGCTCGCCCAACGGCAACGTTGTGGTCAGCGGCGTCGAGGCGGTCGTCCGCTCCGTCGCCGACCCCAGCAAGAGCACGCCCATCTCCTTCACCTACGCCTGGGCCAACGTCTCCCAGACCGACGGCGACTTCCACGTCACGACGCTCGTCACGCCGTGGGGCAAGCCGATCCCGCAGGATGCCGGCTGGGCCCTCGCCGCTCACCAGGCACCGGGTGGTCGCGTCGCGATGCTCGTCGCCGCCGACCCCTTCGGCTTTGAGGGCGGCTCCACTATCGAGGTCAAGGTCCACTTCCGCTCCCAGTACACGCACCATGTCGCGCGGGCCGTGCGGCTTGATGTCGGTGCCGTCCGCGATGCCGGGCTCGCCGAACTTCCTTCCGCCGCGAGCACCTGGCGCCTCGTCGGGCCCTTCGCGCCCAGCGCCGGCGAAGACGTCTTCGAGATGAAGCGAGGCCCGGAGGCCGGCCTCGACCTCGCCGCCACCTTCGGCGACAAGAAACTCGCCTGGCAGGCTTTCCCCGCGTTCATCGACGGCAGGACGATCGAACTGCCCGGCGGACCAAACGCCGTCTACCTCGGCAGGCACATCTTCTCCCCAACGCCGCGCTCGTTCGAAGTCTCGCTCGGCAGCGACGACGGCTTCCGGCTGTTCGTCAACGGTGTCGAAGCCGCGGGACGACGCGTCGATCGAGGCGTCGCGCCCGATCAGGACAAGGCGACCATCACGCTCAAGCCCGGCATCAATTCCGTCGTTCTCAAGATCGTGAACACCGGCGGCCCCGGGGGTGCCTACTTCCGCTCCACCGAAGACGCTCCGCTCTCCGGGGTGCTCGCCGCCGCCGCTCTTCCCGACCGGATCCTCGCCGGAGCCTTCGCCGCGGACCTCGAAAAGGCCTGGCGCATCCGCCACCTCCCGTCGTACCGCGAATCGATGCAGCGTCTCGCCAAGATCGACGAGGAGATCGCCGCCATCGACGCCGCCGCCCCCAAGACCATGGTCATGAAGGAACTCGCCAAGCCGAGACCCACCTTCGTCCTCAGCCGCGGGCTCTACGACCAGCCCGACAAGAACCGCCCCGTGCAGCGGTCGATCCCCAAGGCCTTCGGCACGCTCCCGCCGGAAGCGCCCCAGAACAGGCTCGGGCTCGCCCAGTGGATCGTCTCCAAGGACAATCCCCTCACCGCACGAGCCACCGTCAACCGTCTCTGGGAACTCTGCTTCGGCACCGGCATCGTCCGCACGAGCGAAGACTTCGGCTATCAGAGCGAGTGGCCCAGCCACCCCGAACTGCTCGACTCCCTCGCCGCCCGGTTCGCCGACGGCTGGGACGTGCGCGCGATGATGCGCCTCATCCTCACCTCTGCGACCTACCGCCAGGATTCCACCGTCCGCACCGATCTCCGCGACATCGACCCCAAGAACCGTCTCCTCGCCTCCTACCCGCGCCGCCGACTCCCCGCCGAGGCGATCCGCGACCAGGCCCTGTACGTCGGCGGCCTGCTCGTCGAGCGTGCCGGCGGCCCATCCGTCAAGCCCTACCAGCCCGACGGGCTCTGGCAGGAAGTCGCGATGCCCCAGTCCAACACGCGCGTGTACGTCCGCGGCATGGGCGACGATCTTCACCGCCGAAGCCTCTACACCTACTGGAAGCGTGCCGCCCCGCCGCCCACCATGCTCACGTTCGACGCCCCCACGCGCGAGGCCTGCACCATCCGCCGCCCCACGACCAACACCCCGCTCCAGGCCTTGGCGCTCTGGAACGATGAGCAGTTCGTCGAAGCCGCCCGTGCGCTCGCCGCTCGCACCCTCGCCTCCAAGGGGACCGACGACCAGCGCCTCGCCGACCTCTTCCGCCGCTGCACCGCGAGGTCCCCCGACGCCCGCGAGGCCGCCGCCCTCTCCGAGACCCTCGCTCACTTCCGCCAGCGCTTCGCTCAGGCACCCAAGGACGCCGACGGCTTGCTCTCTCGCGGCGTCACGCCCATCGCCGAAGGCACCGACCGCGCCGAACTCGCCGCGTGGACCATGATCGCCTCCGCCGTCCTCAACCTGCACGAGATCCTCACCCAGGAGTAACCCGTGAGCAAGGAACGCCTTTCTCCCGCGACCCACCCCCTCGAGCAGCACTACCTCGACATGACCCGCCGCCGCTTCTTCGGCACCGCGGCCAAGGGCATCGGCGCCGGGCTCGGCGGGCTCGCCCTCGCCTCCTTGCTCGGCGCCGCCACCCCGGGCAACCCCGCGGGCTTCTACAGCGGGCCATCCCCGCACTTTCGCCCCAAGGCCAAACGCGTCATCTACATGCACATGGAGGGCGCCCCCAGCCAGCTCGATCTCTACGACTACAAGCCCGACCTGCGCCGACGCTTCGACCAGGACCTCCCCGATTCCATCCGCAAGGGGCAACGCCTCACCGGCATGACCAGCGGGCAGACCCGCTTCCCCGTCGCCCCATCCATGTTCCGCTTCATCAAGCACCGCAACAACCAGGACGGGCTCTGGCTCAGCGAACTCCTCCCCCACACCGGCTCCATCGCCCACGAGATGGCACTCATCCGATCCATGCACACCGAGGCCATCAACCACGAGCCCGGCATCACCTTCTTCCAGACCGGCAACCAGCAGCCCGGACGTCCCTCTCTCGGCTCCTGGATCTCCTACGGCCTTGGATCCTCCAACGCCAATCTCCCCGCCTTCGTCGTCCTCATCACCCAAGGGCTCGGCAACATGCAGGCCCTCGCCGCTCGCTTCTGGGGCTCGGGCTTCCTCCCCAGCGAGCACCAGGGCTGCCGCCTCCGCTCCGCCGGCGACCCCGTGCTGTTCCTGAAGGATCCCGAGGGCGTCTCCCGCGCCGATCGCCGCAAGATGCTCGACCTCGTCGGCGAACTCAACGAGATCGAAGCCGCCAGAACACTCGACCCCGAAGCCCGCGCCCGCATCGCCCAGTACGAGATGGCCTACCGCATGCAGATGTCCGTGCCCGATCTCACCGACTTCTCCAGCGAAGACCAGGAAACCCTCGACATGTACGGGCCCGACGTCCGAAAGCCCGGCACCTTCGCCGCCAACTGCCTCCTCGCCCGCCGACTCGCCGAACGGGGCGTCCGCTTCATCCAGCTCTACATGCGCGGCTGGGACCAGCACAACAACCTCCCCGGCGAGCTCCGCGCCCAGTGCGGCGCCGTCGATCAGCCCCAGGCCGCACTCATCAAGGACCTCCGCCGACGCGGCATGCTCGACGACACACTCATCCTCTGGGCCGGTGAGTTCGGCCGAACCGTCTACTCCCAGGGCACACTCACCCAGGACAACTACGGCCGAGACCACCACCCACGCTGCTTCTCCATCTGGCTCGCCGGCGGAGGGATCAAGCCCGGCATCGCCTTCGGCGAAACAGACGACTTCTCCTACAACATCGTCAAAGACCCCATCGACGTCCACGACCTCCACGCCACCATGCTCCACTGTCTCGGCATCGACCACACCAAGCTCACCTTCCGCGAGCAGGGACGCGACTTCCGCCTCACCGACGTCTTCGGCAACGTCCGCAAGGAACTGCTCGCCTAACGGAAAGGACTCCTCCCGTGCAGGCCCTTCTCGACGTCCTCGGCCGAACCCACCCGATGGTCCTCCACCTGCCCATCGGGCTCCTCGCAGGGCTCGCCGCCATCGAGCTCCTCTTCCTCCGCCGCGAAAGCGCCGACCGCGCCCGCGGCCCACGAATCCTCATCACCTGGCTCGCCGCACTCTCCGCGGTCGTCGCCGCCGTCTCCGGCTACTTCCTCGGCCGATCCGGCGACTACGACCCAATCATTCTTGATCGACACCTCAAGCTCGGCATCGCCGTCGCCGTCCTCGCCTGTCTCACCGCCTTCGCCCAATACACCCGCAGCGCAACACCCCGTCGCGTCCTGCTCTTCCTCACGCTCGCCTCCCTCGTCCCCGCCGGACACCTCGGCGCCACCATGACCCACGGCGAGGACTTCCTCCTTGCCCCGCTCCGCCCAAAGCCCGCCGACACCCCACAGCCCGTCCTCACACGCTTCGCCGCCGAAGTCCGCCCCATCCTCGAAACACGCTGCGTCTCCTGCCACGGGCCTTCCAAAGCCAAGGGCGGCCTCCGCCTCGACTCGCCCGAACAGATCGAAGAAGGCGGCAGCAGCGGCCCGATCCTCCTCGCCGGAGACCCCTCCGCCAGCGAGATCATCCGACGGCTGCACCTGCCCGAGACCGACGACGAGCGCATGCCTCCCCCGGGCAAAAACCCGCTCACCCCCGCGCAGATCGAGATCCTCGAAGCCTGGATCCAGGACGGCGCTTCCTTCACCGAGCCCCCGCGCGACGGCTCACCCACGCCCATCCAGACCTCCGACACCACACCCACCCCCGCGGCCCCGAAACCGATGCCACCCGCACCGGCCCTCGCCGCCATCGCCACCGCCCTCGGCCACGCGGAGCCGACATCTCGCGGCGAACCCACGCTCTTTGTCTCCTTCCCCGCAGACGCCCAGGCGATCGACGACGCAAGGGCCGCCGAGCTGCTCCGCCCGCTGGTTCCCTTCATCGCAGATCTCTCGCTCTCTCGCACACGCATCACCGACGCCACGCTCCCCCTGCTCGCCGAGATGCCCGCGCTCCGCAAGCTCGACCTCCGCGACACCGCCGTCACCTCCGCAGGAATCGCCTCCCTCGCCGCCGCCAAGGCCCTCGAAGAGCTCATCCTCGTCCGCACCAAGCTCGATCCCTCCGCGATCGAGACTCTCGCCGGCATCGCTTCGCTCCGCCGCGTCTACCTCTGGGGTGCGGGGCTCGACAAGCCCACGGTCGATTCACTGCGTGAACGCCGCAAGGATCTCGCGATCGAAGCCGGCGACACCCTCTCCGCCGAACAGCTCGCGGCCGAGGACAAGGTCACATTCTCGAGCGACGCCCCGCCCATCGAATCCCCGCCAGCGCAGACCGGGCCCACCGATCTGTCGACCATCCGCCCGATCAACAGCGTGTGCCCCGTGTCTGGCGCCCCCGTCAAACCCGAGTACACCATCCTCTACAAAGGCAAGGCGATCGGTTTCTGCTGCCCCAACTGCCCCAAGGGCTTCTGGGAAGACCCCGACAAGTACCTCGCGATCATCGAGGGCAAGCGCTAGGCGTACGCCCCGCCCGCCTTGCGACGCGACCCGCGCGCCGCCGCCGCCTTCGCCTCGTACCCGCTCGCCCGGTGCGCCGCCAGCGGATCCTCCGGCAGCCCCTTCGACCGCCGGTACTCCGACAGAAAGCCCCGCACGTCCGTCGCGTACGCGTCCCGCCACGCCCGCTCGGCCATCACGATGTCGCCGCGCTCCCGCGCCGCGTTCACCGCCTCCCAATCGATCAGCCACGCCTTCGCCAGGTGCTCCTGCGCCGTCATCACCGTCTGGATCATCGCCTCAATCTTCGGCTTGAGGTTGTGCGACTGATCAATCATGTACTCGATCGCCAGCTCCGACCCCGCCTCCCGCTCCGCCTGCACGATCTCCGCGAAGATCCTGAACAACTGGTACGGGTCGATCGACCCCATCGTCAGATCATCGTCCGCATACTTGCGGTCGTTGAAGTGGAACCCGCCCAACGTCCCCTCCGCGATCAGAAACGCCACGATGTGCTCGATGTTCGCCCCCGGCAGGTGATGCCCCGTGTCTACCAGCACCTTCGCCCTCTGGCCCGCCGACCGCGCCATCGAAGCCGCCATCCCCCAGTCCGCCAGATCCGTGTGATAAAACGCCGGCTCGAAGGGCTTGTACTCCACGAGCATCGTCATCCCCGCCGGCATCGCCGCGTGCACCTCCCCCATCGCCTCTCGCATCCACCCCATCCGTCGCCGAAGATGCCCCTGCCCCGGATAGTTCGTCCCGTCGGCAAACCACAGACTCAACACTCTCGACCCGCTCGCCCCCGCCAGCCGAACGCTCTCCAGCATGTGCTCGATCGCCAGCCGTCGGACAGCCGGGTCCGCGTTCGTCACGCTCCCCAGCTTGTACCGCTGATCCTGAAACAGATTCGGGTTGATCGAACCCACGCGCACGCCCTGCGCCGCCGCCTTTGCCGCCACCACACGCCCCACCTCGCTCGCCGATCCGATCAGCCGCCCATCCTCCCCATACGGAAAGTCCCACAGCACGTGCAACGCCACGCTCGGACAGCACCCCGTCAGCCGGTGCACCTGCCCCGCGTCGGCCAGCTTCTCCTCCACCGTCACCGCAGCCGCAGCCTGCAGGAACTTCCCGAACCGCGTCCCCGTGTCGGCGTACCCCCACGAGGGTGTCTCGATCACAAACCGATCCAGCCGCCGTGCAAGCTTCGCCTCGTCGATCGTCGCCATCGCCCGCTCCACGTCTTCAGTCGAGCCTGAAGATCTCTTCCAAAAGCCTCGGCCCTTCGGCCCCGACGGGCGTCTCCAGGTAGGCCGCCATCTCCCGTTCCCACCTCGCCACGACCGGGTTCCCTTCCAGCCGCCGCCTCACCTCCCCCCAGTCATCGCACTCAAGGAACCCGAACTCGTGCCCCGGCGAAAGCCCCCACCGTTCCGCGTCCTTCCACAGAAAGATCGAGTAGTTCCGGATCCCCGCCTCCCGCAGCGCCGCCAGCATGTCGGGCCATACCGCCGCGTGCAGCCGCCGATAGTCCGTCAGCCGATCCGCCCGAACCTTCAGATGAAAGCACACGCGCACGCCCGCATCCCTCTCTAGAAATCAAAATGATCGATGTTGTCCTTCGTGAACACCAGGATGTCCCCCAGCAGGATCCGGTCCCCCTCGATCACCTTCGCCCCAAGCCGCCCAGCCTCGAGCGTCGCGTTCCCTGGCTTGAGCCTCCCGTCGATCAGCGCCTTCGCCGCCTGCACCGTCAGGTACCCCAGGTCCTTCGTGTTCCACAGCACCACCGACTTGACCGTCCCCTCTTTCACCGCCGCCTTCATGTCGTTGGGCGTCGAAAGCCCCGTCACCAGCACCTTCCCCGACTTGCCCGCCTGCTTGACCGCCTCCGCCGCCGCCGGGAACGACACGCTCGAAATCCCCCAGATCCCGCGCAAGTCCGGGTACGCCGCGATCAGGTCCTTCGTCACCTGGAACGCCAGCCGCTGGTCCTCATTGCTGGGCTTGATCTCAACCAACCTCAGTTCCGGATACTCGCCAAGCCGCTCCTTCATGAACGCGATCCACTCGTTCTGATTCGCCGCCGTCAGAGTCGCCGTCACGATCGCCACGTCGCCCTTGGCCTGCTCCTTCCCGCCCAGATCCCGCACCATCGTGTCCACCAGCGCAAAGCCGATCTCCCTGCTCGTCGCCTGGTTCACCATGAATTCCCGGGCATCCGCCTCCCCGTCCGCGTCCCACGTGATCACCCGCACGCCCTTCTGCCGCGCCGCACGCATCGCCGGCGCCAGCACGTTCGGGTCATTCGGCGACACCGCGATCACGTCCACGCCCTGCGCCGTCCAACGCTCGATCATCGCCGCCGCCTTCTCCGCCGAGCCGTCCGTCGGCCCGTCGTAGATCAGCTCCACCCCAAGCTCTTCCGCCGCCTGCTTCGCCCCCTCCGCGCACGACGTGAAATACGGCACCCCCTTCTTCTTCGGGATCATCACCACCCGAACCTTCGGTGTCGGCGTTCCGCCCGCGCCACCCGGGGTCGGCGTGGGCGCCTCCTTCGGCCCACGATCGCACCCACCCGCCACAAGCCCCGCAACCACCATCGACGCCCACAGCACCGCCCGTCTTGTCACTCGGTTCATCGCGTCCTCCGCAGTCCGCCCGCCAGCACAACGCCGAGCACCAGCGCCGCCCCGAGCACAATCAGAATCACCTCGTCATGGTACCAGCGCCACGCCACGAACTGCCGCAGCCCGTGCAACGCCGCCACCCCCGCCGCCACACCCAGC
>DDSG01000182.1 GCA_002343325.1 Phycisphaerales bacterium UBA2396
TCAGTTGCGGCCGGCCGCAACTGACGTACGAAGTTCTGATCGCGGGCGAGCGAAGCATGAAGCGAGATCAGCTCGGCGGCCCGGGCGAGCGCACGAAGTCGCGACAGCTCATTATGCCACTGGGCATCATCGAGCGGGGCGTGCGCTTCGGTCAGGAGGGTTGTCGCCGCGATCTGCGCTCGAACGGCGGTGGGCCCTTTGGCTTCGGCGAGCCCCAGCACAATCGCCGACATCAGTTCCAGTCGCTCCATCGATCGCCGAGCGCCGAGCGACGAAGGGTCTTCAGACAACAGCCCGATCGCGAGCACCAGCTCGGCCGCGACGGTATCTGCAGCCTTCGCCGGGAGCCATGCCGGGGCTTTGGCCAGCAGCATCCCGGCCCTGGTCAGCCGTCCGTGAAGCGATACCGTGGCGCCGCGGTAGATCGGCGAAGAGCCCCCGAGGCGCAGCAGCTCATTGAGACGATCGATGCGCTCGGCCGCGATGGCCGACGTTCGTAGTCGAGCCAGAAGACGATCGTCGAGCACCAGCTCCGCCGGCGCGGGTGCCTCGGCGAACCAACTCGCGAGTCGCACACTCCGAGGATCGACCAGTGCCGGGGCGAGGGGCGCGAGCGCATCTCGCAGAGCGACGGCGAGATCGTCAGGATGTTCCGGCAATGCGGCGGCAAGCTCTGAAAGGAGGCTTTGTGTTCGCGCTCGGGCGGTCGGATCTGCATCGTCGATCAGCGCGTCGAGCGATGTCAGACGCCGAGCGAGCGTGAGACCCAGAAGCACCACCCGGGCACCCTGGGGGCCGCGGGATGCGCCCGAACGAATGACCACGGCGGCCAGCCGGCGGAGCGTCGACTTCGCGCCTCCGATCGAGGCAGCATCCCGCTCAAGCTCGGCGGACAGCGCTCGTGCGGCGAGAGCGTCCGACGCTGAGAACGTTCCGCCCCCATCAAGCCGGAGTGGCTGGGCTGCCAGGCTCGGCGCGATCAGCGCTGCCCCGAGCCAGACGAACCGCACGGGCATAGACCTTCTCCAGCTCATCGACCATCGTCTCCGTGCTGAACCGCAGCCGGCACATTTCGCGACCCGCTTCGGCGAGGCGTGCTCGCTCGTCGGGGTGATCGTACATCCAAAGCACCGCCTCTCGCATTGCGCGCGGATCGTCAAGCGGCACCAGGAGCCCCGTCTTGCCTGGAATGCACGCCTCGCGGGTCCCATCGACATCAGTAGCGACGACCGGTACGCCGCAGAGCAATGCCTGAGGAACCGTGCGAGGCAGGCCTTCGCGTCGGCTCGGGTGCACCAGCACGTCCATCGCCCGGATGTAGCCCGCGACACGCTCGCTGGGAACCAGCCCCGGCGTCACCACGCGCCCCTCCAGGCCCATCCGCCTGACGCGGTCCATCAGTCGATCACGCCACCAGCCGTCGCCGACCCAGAGCAGCCGCCAGTCGGGGCGGGCTTGAAGCTCGTCGCCCAGGGCGTCAAGAATCTCGTCGTGCCCCTTGTGCTGGGCAAGCCTCGCCACCGTGCCGACCACGAAGCTACCGGGTTCGATCCCCAGCGACTCTCGCATCGTGCGCCGGGTTTCGCTCTCCGACGCCAGCGAGAGGTATCGATCCACCTCCATCCCCGACGCGACAGTGCTGTACAGCTCGGGCGTGCCGATCCCGCGTGTGAGGAACTGCTCGGTCATCGCGTCGGCCACGGACACAATCGCGTGGCACCGTTTCGCGGCGTGCCGCTCGGCCAAGGTGTAGAGCGCATTGGCCGCGAGCGTCTTCATCCGCGTGAGAGGTCCGCCCTCCATCGGCATGAATGGTGGGCCGTGGATCGTGTGGACGATTCCGCAGCGGTCGGCCCGTGGCAGGCGTTGATTCCACGTCCACGCCGCCACACGCCCGAGAATGCCCGCCTTGCTGCTGTGAGTGTGGACGACATCGGGGCGGATCGTCTCAAGAAGTCGGAGGATGTGCCCGCGAGCCCGCCGGTCCCGCATCGGGCTGATCTCCCGGCACAGGTCCGCGATCTCGTGCGTACGGATGTGATCCCCCCCGGCCGACCGGAAGCCTCGAACACGGTCCAGGAGCGAGCCCTCCGGGCCGAAAATCGGTCCGAACGCCAGGTGGACTTCATGCCCCAGCGACGACTGCCCCTCGCACGACAGGACGGTGTTCTCCTGCGAGCCGCCGAGAATAAGCCTGGTGGAAAGATGCAGGATCCGCACGCCCACAGCGTAGCGTTCCGAGGGCCCGTACGATCGCCCCGATGCCGCTGCTCTCCCGCGAAGCCTTCCTTCAGGTCGTCCGCGAGTCTTCGGACGCGCACCACACGCTGGCGATTCCGCTGGCGGTCCGCCTCTTTGCGGATCAGCTGACCCCGGTGCTCGCGTATCGCCGCCTCGTCGCTCCCGACGAGCGCACGGCCCCGTCCTTCCTCTTCGAGTCCGTCGAGGGGGGCGAGCGTCAGGGCCGCTACTCGATCCTGGGAAGTCGGCCCGCCATCGAGGTCATCGTCCGCACGCGGACCGACGACGCGGACCATGTGGAGATTCTCGACCATCGGCTGCACGCCGAGCTGGCCGAGTCATTCGACGACGAGCAGCAGGAAGAGAACCCGCTGTTCATCCCGCGCGCGATCTCTCGCCGGTTTCGAATGGTCGAGCCGCCCGCCCGAAGCCCGCGTGACGAGCTACCCCGGGCGTTCCTGGGCGGGTGGGTTGGTTACGCCGCCTACGACACAGCCCGCTACGCCGAGCCCGACAAACTCCCCTTCGACGGCGCCCCGCCCGACGACCGCGATCTCCCGACCGCGCACTTTGCCCTGTACGACGGCGTGGTGATCTTCGATCACGTCGACAAAAGCGTGCACGTCGTGCAGTTGGCGATGGTCCGACCCGGGGCGGACCCTGATCAGGCCTACGACGAAGCGGTGGCCAGGCTCGAGGAGCGCGTCGACGAGATCCAGCGGCACGTCCGACCGCTGCCCGCCGGCCGATACGAGGCCGACCAGCCGCCCGCGCCGCTCGCGAGCAACATGACGCGTGAGCAGCACGCGTCGATGGTCGCCCGGGCCAAGGAGTACATCCGCGCGGGCGATATCTTCCAGGTCGTGCTCGGCCAGCGGTTCGAACGCCGATCGAAGGTCGACCCGTTCGACGTCTACCGATCGCTGCGTGCGGTGAACCCGTCCCCCTACATGGCCTACGTGCAGTGCGACGGGTGCATCCTCGTCGCCAGCTCACCGGAGATTCTGTGCCGGGTGCGTCGCGAACGACGGACGATCGGCGGCCGCGAGCAGACCTCCATGGTCGTGACCAACCGCCCGCTCGCCGGCACCCGCCGGCGGGGTCGATCCGCCGAGGAGGATCTTCGGCTGGAGCAGGAGCTGCTCGCCGACGCGAAGGAGCGGGCTGAGCACATCATGCTCGTTGATCTCGGCCGAAACGACGTGGGCGTGGTTGCACGCCCGGGCACGATCGAACTCCCCCGCGTGATGGAGGTCGAGCGGTACTCGCACGTGATGCACATCAGCAGCACCGTGACAGGCGTGCTCCGTGAAGGCCTCGACTGCTGGGACGCGCTGCGGGCCGCGCTGCCCGTCGGGACCATCTCCGGAGCCCCGAAGGTCCGTGCGATGCAGATCATCGACGAGCTCGAGCCAATCCGTCGCGGGCCCTACGGCGGGGGATTCGGCTTTGTCGGGCTCGACGGGCAGATGGACATCGCCCTCGCCCTGCGGACCATCGTCGTGCCCACCGCGTTGCACGACGGCGGCCAGTGGACCTATCACCTCCAGGCCGCCGGGGGGATCGTCGCCGACAGCAACCCGGACGACGAGTACATGGAGACCGTGAACAAGGCGGCCGCCCTCGCAAGGGCGATCGACGTTGCCGAACAGGCATTCGGCTCGTAACTCGGCTACTTCGACCGCTTTTCGAGCTCGTCGAGACGCTCCAGCCGCTTGGCGTGGATGGGGCGGTCGGGCTCGATCTGCGTGAGCGCTCGCAACTGGTGCCTCGCCTCGGCAAAGTCGCTTCGCTTGATCGCGACCGTCGCGGCCAGCTCGCGCGTCCGGGCGTCGTACGGCGCAATCCGCACGGCACGGAGCGCCGAGGCCCACGACCGCGCCCAATCACCCGCCGCCGCATGCCGCTCGGCAAGCTCCGAGGCGTACGCCGGCGAGTACTGCTCGCGCACATCCAGATAGGTCAGGTGCTCGATCGCCCGCGCGCCCGCCTCGGGATGCTGCCGACCTTCGCCCGTCATGTACCACGTCGCCAGCAGTTTGTGCGGAAGAGGATCCACCGGCCTTGCCCGCGCGTAACGCTCGAGCAGAGGCACAAGCTCCGCCGTCGGCTCGTTCTTCGAGCGTTCCAGCCGCGTCGCAATCGCCAGTCTCAGGAGATCCGGATGCGCCGGATGCGTGGCGAGCGCGCCGTCGATCTCCTCCAGCGTCGGCCCCTTCTCTCCACGCTCGCCAAGAACCTCCTTGAGGCTTGGTGTTCCCGGCGGCGGAAGCATGCCGGCCGCCTCCAGCTGGGTTTGCGCCCACGTCGTGAAGCGGGTCATGAACTCCTCGCGGCTGACTTTCAGCACACGCTCGAAGGCCTCCGACTCCTTCACGCCTTTCGCGTACAGGTCCATCAGTTCGAGCGGCGCCCGAGCCCCTGCCGATTCGACGATGTACTCGTACATCCAGTGACCCTGCGCATACGCCTGCTGCCGATCCGTGGGCTTCTCCGGGCGGATGAACGCGAGGTTGATCTTCTCGAAGTCAAAGAGAGCATCATCGACGAACGCTCGTGTGAGGATCGACCACGCCGAGAAATCGCGGGGCGCATCCTCGAGGTACACCGCGGCCGCCTCCGTGAACCAGTGGGGCAGCCGGTTGTTCGTTCGCGACAGCGTGACGGTGTGCACGTACTCGTGCCGAACGACCCGCTCCCAGTCATAGGGTCCCACCAGGTGGTTGGGCCCCGATCGAGGCGCCTCCATCGCGATCACCGGCCCCGTCGCCGCGGCGATGGTGTGGATTCTGGGCATGCCCGCGATACGCACGGCGAACCAGCGATGATCGGGCATCAGCTCGATCAGTGTCTTGCCCGGGGGGGCATGGTCGATGCCGCCCTTCTCTGATCCGGTCACCCGCCGAAAGATGCCATCAAGAGGGACCAGCATCTCGCGGGCCAGAATCTCGTCGACTCCGGGCTTGAAGCGAACCACGAAGTGGTCGCTCTCGACCATCTGATAGGTCATCAGCTCGCGCACCAGTGTGAGCGAGTTGCCGACCCGGACGTTGAACGGGTCAAGGGTCGACGCCCGCTCGAGCGCCCGCAGCGCTTCCGCGTCGCGCCCTGCCTGAACCTCGAGCAGACCGAGCTCGATGATCGGGTCAGGCCAGCCCGGAGCCCGCTTCGCCGCTTCGCCGAGATACTTGGCCGATTCCGAGTACTGCCTCGCGTCCGACAGCGCCCGGCCGACCTCGAAGTACCCCGCCGCGGATCCCGGGAACTTCTCGTCAAACGCCCTGAGAAGACCGTCGGTCCGTTCGAAGTCGAACGACAACGCGGCCGCGGCGGCTTCAAGAGACAGGAGCATCGGGGCGCTCGGGAATGTCGCCAAGGCGGGCTTCAGCTCGTCGAACGCGCCCGCCGGATCGCTCTGTCGCAGCCGCGCCCGCGCCAGGATCGCCGCCGCGTGCGCCGAGTGTGCGACCTCCGAGCGCAGCCGCTCCGCGATCGCCGAGGCGTCATCGATTCCGAAGGTGTCCACCGCCAGCGAGCCGAGCACGAACATCCCCGCCGCTGAACGCGGATTGAGGTTGAGCGCATCCTCGGCGGCCTCGCTCGCCTGGGCCGCGTTGTCCTTCGAGAGTAGCAGCTCCGCCTCCGCCTGCGACGCAGACCAGCAGAGTCGATCCAGATCGTCACGCGCTCGGGCGAGCATCGACATCATCGCGCGGAAGTCATCCGCCCGCGTCCCCCCCGTGACCTCCGGCGACAGATTCGCCCGGACCATCAGGGCTCGAACACCCTCCACAAGTTCATCGGCCGAAGTGATCTCCACCGTCGCCAATCGCTCCGCGACCGGCTTGAGCACCGCTTCCGCGTCGGCCTCGCGCCCAGCCCAGACGAACGCCTGCGCCCGAAGGCGCGCCTGCCGAAGCGAATCGTTCTTCCCCGCGGCGTCGAGTTGCGCCAAGGCCGACGACCACTCGCCACGCAGCAGCGCCGCCTCAGCACGATCCAGGACATCGGCCTGTGGATCGGTCAAAGAGGGGTCGTCCCATCGTCCCACGAGCAGAGCGGCACGCGCCCGCCGCGCTGGCGTGTCGAGGTCATCCTCCGTCCACACGCCGTGGCGAACACGGATGTCCTTGCGCTCCTCCGGCGACAGCGATCGAGCGGCCAGTGCGCGGGATACAGGCTCTGGAATCTCGGGTTGTGCGCAGGCCGGGCTCCAGCACGTCGCAAACCCCGCCAACGCCAACAGCACCGGCGCCAACCGACCGGCTGGTGTTCGATTCCTTCGGCGATCCATGCCTACCTCCATCGGGCGTTCGTTCATCCGCGTCGATTACTTCGGCGTCTCGGACGGGCCGCTCGCCGGTTCCTTCGGCTCCTCCGACGCGGGCGGCGTGCCGCTCCCCCCGCCGGTCTCGCTCGGCTTGATGGGAGTGGCGGGTGCGCTCCGCAGGCCCGTCTCCACCACCGTCCACCCCGCTTCGGGCTCGGCCGACATCACCGATTCGTCCAGCGGCGCCTCCGCGTTGATCTCCACGTTGATCAACTGCACGATCGACACGTCACCGCTGCGATTCATCGTTCGCGCCATGCGGGGCAAGAGCCTGGAGCCCGGCTTGTCCTCCGCCGTCATTTCTGTCGGCGACTTGCCCCGGTACCAGATCCGAATCTCTCGGAAGTCCTCCGAGCCCTTGAATTCCGCCCGGGGTGTCAGCTTGAGCTGCACCGTCCCCGACACGAACTCCGCCAGCGTCTTGTCGTCGACCGATTCCGTTGCCGGCAGCAGCTCCGCCTCGTACCGCTTCAGGATGTCCGCCTTCTTCTGCCCGATCGGGATCGGCAAAGGCCCCTCGCCCACCTTCAGCGGATCAAACGTTTCCCCCGGCGCCACGACCTCCCGCCGGCTCATCCGCCGCTCGCCCGGCACCTTGTCCGCGTACCACCGCCCATCGAACACGTGCACGCGGGTTTCGTTCCGCTGTGTCCGGCCAACGATCAGCGTGTCGAAGCGCACCGCGAATCGCCTCGGCCCGGCCTGCTTGCCATTGCGCACACCCGCGTCGAACCACATCCGCCCCACACGCACCTGGTTATCACCCTCAAGGTCGAACGTCCGGTCGTACCGAATGTCCGCCCGCAGCGATTCAAGCCCACCGTCGGCCGTTTCCAACGCCGACAGAAGCGCATCCGCGTCGGCGTATGACCCCACAGGCTCCGCCGGGGACGCCGCCGGAGCCGAGGCGGGTGCCGCGTCCCCGCCCTGCGCCATCGCCGGCCCGACGAGTCCCGCCGCCACCAGAATCCACAGCCCAACTCGCGTCATCGAAAATCTCCAGCACGCCCACGCCTGTATAGACCACAGACCCGGGATGCGGTTCGCTCCCGAAGATCACTCACCTGAATCGGGAATTTCTCCTTCGTTCCCATGCACCGCCGACTACCATATCCCGGGAGCTTACACGCATGAGATTCCTCGCCCGACTCCTCGCTCTGGTCACCTGCGTTCTTGTCATCGGCCAATCCATGCTCGTCTGGCAGCACACCGGGCAGAAGCTCTTCACCCAGTGGCCCAGCGCCACCCTGGCCAAGATGCAGGAGAAGCCCGCAGACGACCCCTTCGCAGGGCTCGGCATGAACGATCAGGCCGGCGAACCCACCAAAGTCGACAACGAGTTCCGACTCGGCCTCCTCCCTGCCGGCACCGGTAACAACCTCGCCGACTCCTTCTCCGTCCTCACCCTCGCGGGTCCTGCCCTCCTGCTCTTCCTGCTCGTGCTTGTGTTTGCACGAACGCCCAAGTCATCCCAGTGACGTTCCCCTCCGGAGCATCTGTTCCATGAGACCCATCCTGCTCGCCCTTTGCCTGGCACCTCTGGCCGCGGTCGCTCAGCCCGAGTCCGCCGCACCCGGCAAGCCCGCCGAGGCTGCCCAGCCCAAGGCCCCCACCCCGGCCTTCACGCGCCACGCGTCCGGCAAGTCCATCGTGCTCCCCGACGACCTCAAGACCGCCGGCACCGCCTACCACACCGTCCAGATCCCGGGCAAACAGGTCACCTTCACCTCCAAAGCCCTCAACGCCAAGTTTGACGGCCATTCTTCCGCGGTCATCGGCTACGCCGTCGCCGGCCCCGCCGACAACCCCGCGGCGCTCAAGGGTGGGCTCTGGGCCCTCCCCGTCAAGAGCCTCGACACCGGCAATCGCACCCGCGACCGCCACATCGCCGGCAAGGACTGGCTCGACGCCGCCGCCTGTCCCGACATCGTCTTTGTCCTCAAGGAGGTCAAGGACATCAAGGCCCACAAGGAAACCGCCGCCGGCAAGTCCTTCACCGCCACGCTCGTCGGCGAGATGACCATCAAGGGCGTCACCAAGCCTCTCACCATCACCGAGGCCACCCTCGGCTTCGTCACCGGCACCGACAAGACCGCCGCCCTCGCCAAGGGGGATCTCCTCGCCATCCGCTGCAAGTATTCGGTCAAGCTCACCGACTTCGGCGTCGACAACGAGAACATCACCAAGAACCAGACCGTCGCCGACGAAATCGAGATCGATCAGTCGCTCACGTTGTCCACTGTTCCTCCGGAAGATCAGCCCCAGAAGTCCGAGGGCGAGAAGCCGGCGGAAAAGAAGAACTGACTGCGACCCGAGCCGCCGACGCACCCAAAAAGCACAACGACCCGCGGGCCTTCCCGCGGGTCGTGTTCTTTTCGTCTCTGATCCGCAGACTCAGGTGTTCTCGGCCTTGCCGATCTGCCACTCTTCGAGCTCGATCGGCGCCTGTCGGCCGAAGATCGTCACCAGCACGCGAACCAGTCCCTTTTCGGGCAGCAGCTCGTCCACCGTGCCCTCGTAGTTCTGGAACGGACCAGCCTTGATCACCACGCGCTCGCCCTTCTCGAACACGAGCTTCACCGAAGGCTCGTCCTCGGGCTTGCGGCTGTCACGCTGCATCTTCTCGATCTCGTGGTCCTTCATCGCCGTCGGCCGACCGGCCGTCCCGACAAAGTCGCCCACGCCCGTCGTTTCCTTGATCAGGAAGAACACGTCCTGCGGGATCCGACCATCCGGCTCCAAACGCATCTCGACAAACACGTACCCGGGGTACAGCTTGTTCTCCGAGATCTTCGTCTTCCCGCCCTTGATCGTCTTGATCTTCTCAGTCGGCACCAGGATCCGGTTCACCAGGTGCGTCATCCCCTCGATCTGCACCTTCCGAAGCAGCGTGTCGCGGACGTAGTTCTCCTTGTTGCTCGCCACGCGCAACACGAACCAGTCCATCCCCTCCGTCCGCAACGGCTCATCCTTGCTCAGCGTGTCGGTGTGCCCGATCGTCTGCGGCACGTTCTCGGCTTCCGTCATGCCAGGCTCCTTTCGAGCACCGGGCGATGTACTCGCTGCGTGCGATCACTCGCCAACTTCCAGTTCCCGACCACCCAACTCAATCCGTTCCCCACGTCCTCAGTGCGACAGAACGCCGATCGCCTGGAAGAACCCGCGGAACAGCATGTCCACCACGAAGAGGAACCCGGAGATCAGGAAGCACGCGCCGATCACCACCATCGTGGAATCGATCACAGCCTTCCGCGTCGACCAGTTCACTTTCTTCATCTCGGCGTCCGTCGACACCAGGAAGTCCACGCTCCTCTGGCGACGGCCGACGTAGTAGTACGTCAACGCCGCCCCGACCAGAAACGTCAAACCCGCCGCGCCGCCCGTCAGGTACGCCTTGTCAAACTTCGCCAGCCCCTCCGCCCGCGAGATCGTCGCTGTGAACGCCGCCGGCACCCCGGGGCCATCCACCTGGCGAACTTCCCGCACCGAGCGTTCGTTCTTCATCTCGACCGAGCCCACGGTGATCACGGGGCGGTTCTCGTCACCGGTCACCGTCTCGATCTTCGCCGTCCCGATCACCGCCTGCGTGCCGCCCGACTTGGGCGCCTCGAGCAGCTGCACGACCTGCCCGGTCTGCGGCGAACCCGTCACACCGCCGGATGAAAGCACCCAGCGATCCATCGGAACCGAGACCGCCTCGACCTGGCTCCACATCCACGCCGCCGCCGCCGCCGACAGCAGCAGCAGGCACGTGGCCGTCAGAACGCGGACCCAATACCCCTGCCCGGGCTTGTAGAGCAACGCGCCGCGCTCATGGATCGACTGGTCACCCGCGGGCCCGCCTTCCGGGCCCGGCCGAGAAACCGCCAACTGACCGCGATCTTCCGACGATTTGTCCTGCATGGTCGACATTCAACACGCCGGGAGGGACTTGAACCCGCAACCTGCGGATTTGGAATCCGCTGCTCTACCAATTGAGCTACCGGCGTTCTTTGGGTCCACCCGGACAAGGCCGGCCTGCGGAGCATCCGCCCCGCTCGCCCTTCTTGCCCGGCGAACCATCGCGCGTCTTACTTGCGCTTCACCTTGTGCAGCGTGTGCTTGCGAAGGCGGGGGCTGTACTTCATCAGACCCTCCTTCAAGCCCTCGGGCATCCCGCCCTTGGTGTTCACGCTGGTGCGGTAGTTCAGATCGCCAGACTCCGAGCACTGGAGCCAGCAGTATTCGCGAGCCATCGATTTCTTCTTCGCCATGTGCGTACGTCCCTGACTGGCCGAGCCCAGCGAAGGCCCGGCAACTCCACGACTCATCCCGCGCCAGGCCGCTCGGCCCAACACGCTCCCCACCCGCCAACCCCACCCGCCAACCCCACTTCCCAAGCCCCGGCTCACCACGCCAAGGCCCCGTTCCCTTCAAGCCACCGTCCGGGCCTTGCGACCCGGACGGGGTGGTTTCAGTCTAGGCCCCGAGGCTTGCGATCGGCCCTTGCGGGACGCCGCCGACCCCGAGATTGTCCCCCCCGACCACCAACCCGCCACACCCGATTCAATCAATCGGCCCAGCCACCAGCACCGGGCCGAACAGAGAGCTTACTGAAGGATCTCGGTCACGACGCCCGAGCCGATCGTTTTGCCACCCTCGCGGACGGCGAAGCGAACGCCCTTCTCCATCGCGACCGGCTTCTCGCCCAGGTCGATCTCCATCTGCACGTTGTCGCCGGGCATGCACATCTCGGCCCCGCCGAGCAGCTTCACGCCGCCCGTCACGTCCGTCGTGCGGAAGTAGAACTGCGGCTTGTACCCGGAGAAGAACGGGGTGTGACGGCCGCCCTCTTCCTTGGTCAGCACGTAGACCTCGCCCTTGAACTTCGTGTGCGGCTTGATCGAGCCCGGCTTGCAGATCACCTGCCCACGCTCGATGTCGTCCTTCTCAACGCCACGCAGCAGCACGCCGACGTTGTCGCCCGCCATGCCCTGGTCCAGCGTCTTCTGGAACATCTCGACGCCCGTCACGACCGAGGTCTTGTTCTCCTTGCGGAGACCCACGATCTCGCACGCGTCGCCGACCTTGATCACGCCACGCTCGATACGACCCGTCGCCACCGTACCACGACCCTTGATCGAGAACACGTCCTCGACCGACATCAGGAACGGCTTGTCGACCTCGCGGGTCGGCTCGGGGATCCACGTGTCGATCGCGTTGAACAGATCATCGATCGGCTTGCACGCCTTGTCGTCACGCGGGTTCTCAAGCGCGAGCTTGCTCTGACCGCGGACCACCGGCGTCGTGTCGCCAGGGAAGCCGTACTTCTTCAGAAGGTCGCGAACTTCCATCTCGACCAGGTCCAGAAGTTCCGGATCGTCCACCAGGTCAACCTTGTTCAGGAAGACCACGATGTACGGCACGCCGACCTGACGGGCCAGCAGAACGTGCTCGCGGGTCTGCGGCATCGGGCCGTCGGCGGCCGACACCACCAGGATCGCGCCGTCCATCTGGGCGGCGCCGGTGATCATGTTCTTCACGAAGTCGGCGTGGCCCGGACAGTCGACGTGAGCGTAGTGACGCTTCTCCGTCTCGTACTCCGTGTGCGACGACGCGATCGTCACCGTCTTGTTCGCGTCGCGGACCGTGCCGCCCTTCGTGATTTCGGCGTACGACTTGATCTCGCCGCCGAAGCGCGCCGCCGAGCGGGCGGACAACGCCGCGGTGAGCGTCGACTTGCCATGGTCGATGTGACCAATCGTGCCGACGTTGACGTGGGGTTTGGTACGGTTGAATGTGCCCTTGGCCATGACGAAAAACCTCCGACTCAGACTCGAAACGACGCCCCGATGCCGGGCTCTCCAGCCTGATTCCCTGTACCAGGCGAGCCTTGGGGCGCTTTGTGCAACACATCCCCTCTCCCGAGGGGCAAAGCCGCTGACGGGACTTGAACCCGTGACCTCACCCTTACCAAGGGTGCGCTCTACCACTGAGCTACAGCGGCAATCGGCCGAGTTCCAATCCCAACACGACCCTCGCCCGGCTTCGACCCCGAGCGAGCGAAGATAGTAGCCAAACTCCCTCCCCGGTCAATCCGCTCCCCCCCGCCCCGCACTCCGCCAAGCCACCTCCTCCCCAACCCGTCGCATCCGCACCCGCTCGCCCGGGTAATCTATTGACATGGCCAGCCCTTCCATGCTCCGCCGCGCTCTCGGCCTTGCCGCCATCGCCCTCCTTGCCACGACCGCCGCACACGCCCGAATTCAGCCACAGCCTGAACAGGGTAATCCGCCACCCCAGTCCCAGGCCGCCGCCATCACCACCGAGCAGAAGAAGGCCGTCCTCGAATCGGTCCAAAGCACCCTGAATAGGCGAGCATTCGTGCACGGCATCGATTTCTCCCGCTGGTCGCAGATGTCCGAGTCGCACCGCGACGCCTTCGATCGTGCCCGGACGCCCGCCGAGTTCGCCCGCGCGGTGACCCAGAGCCTTCGAGGCTTTGGCATCTCTCATCTTCGCCTGAGCGCTCCCTCCGCCCCACGCCAACCAGAAGCTGGGGGTGGCACCTCTTCCGTCCACTCCAGCGCCGATGGTCCCGAAACGCTCCGGTGGCTTGACGAAACGACCGCCGTGCTTCGCATCCCCAGTTTTGATGATGACGTGTACGGCCGCGAGAATGTCCGGGAATTGATGGCCCAGATTCGAGAGAGGGCGCAGATTCTCGTCATTGATCTGCGGGGCAACGGCGGCGGTGCCGTTCGCAACATGCAGCAGTTCCTCAGCTTTCTGCTGCCAGACAACACCGCGGTGGGGGTGTACGTTGGTCGCGGCGCGGTGCGAGAATTCGAACGGCGGGAAGGACGGCCGCCCGCGGACAGCGCGGAGGTCGCCTCGCAGACGGAGCGCAAGTTCCGCGTCCGTGCGTCGCCGGATGGTGTGTACCGGGGCAAGACCGCGGTGCTGATCAGCCGCGGATCGGCGAGCGCGTCGGAGATCATCGCGGCGGCCCTGCGGGACTGCGCGAACGCTCCCATTGTGGGGCAGCCGTCTGCGGGGATGGTGCTCCTTTCAACCCACTTGAAGGTGGGCGGTGGGTTCGAACTGCAGTTCCCCACGAGCGACTACATCACGATTTCGGGGGTTCGGCTGGAGGGCAATCCGATCAAGCCCCACGTGACGGTTTCTCGGACCAGGCGTGGCGGGGCTGACACTGCCCCTCAAGAAGCTGCTCGATTGGTCCGCGAGGGGCTCTGAAGGCAGGCCAGACAGGGGCGTTGTGAGGCCGCGCGCACGGGCGCGTGGCGGACTGTCTCTCTGTTGATGGTGGAGCGGTGGGTGACGCGCGGGGTGGGAAACGAATTCCGGGCGGTCTCAGCCCGGAGGGAGCTGAGACGCACGGCCGATCCGAGGGTCCGGGACGTTCCCGGGCCCTCCGGCCGTTTTTGGCGGCATCAGTTGGGGTGACTGGTTCAACACGCGTTCAGGCAGCGCCGAGGGCGACGGCGGCCTTGCCGAGCAGCGTCGCCCAGGGTTCGGGCGCGGCGGAGCCAAGATCGGCGAACAGCGAGGCGAGCTCGGCCTTTGGCTGGGAGCTGATGAGCCTCTGGTGATGAACGATCGCGGCGGCGATGGCGAGGTAGTAGCCGGCGAGCGCGCCGAGGCGTGCCGCGGCGTCGGCCTCGCTGAGCGTCAGCGCCTTGCAGCGGTTTTTGAGCGCGTCGAGATCCGAGATGGACCACCCGCCGCTCGCGATCGAGTGGGACGCGGCACCGGCGATGCGGTCCGAGGCGAGCGACTGGGCGAGCCAGTCATGCGCGTCGGCGGCCGCGAGACGGTCGATGAGCTTGTCGGACGGTCGCGCGGGAGCACGCATGCCCATCCGCAGCAGCCTGCCCACGATCATCGGGCTCAGGGCGGCCTGCGCGGCGGCGGCGGGCGTGTCGGGGGAAGCGAAGCCCGAGACAAGGAAGCGATCGTCGGCGTTGGGCATGTCAGTGTCCCTCCAGGAGGGATCTGATCTCGTCGTCGATGTCGCCCGCGGGATGGTCCTTGGCGACCAGATCGCGGACGGCGTCCTGGAACTTCTTCTTGGCGGTGCGGGCCATCACAACGGCTCGGGCGGCGTCGATGCCCAGGTCGGCGACGAACTGGTCGTAAGGCCTGCCTTGCACGAAGTGGTCGAAGAAGACCTGCCAATGGGCGGCGAGCCCCTGGCGGCGGCAGGTCTGCTCGGCCGCCTGAAGCGCCCGAGCAACGAGCCCCGCAACGAATGCACGGTCGAGGTCTCGGGTGTTGCCCTGGAAGACGACCTCGTCGGAGGGCATCACGCCGTCGGTCTGCCGGCGGGCCTGATCGCGGCGCAGTTCACGGAGGTAGAAGCAGAAGGCGTTGATGAGCCAGTGGCGCAGGTGAAGCCCGCTGGCGCGCCAGTCGTCGAGGAAGTTGGGCTTGGCAAGCCGATCGGCGAAGAACCCGTTGATGACCTCGTCGGGTTCGCCCAGCCAGCGGTCGCGCGTGCCCATGAAGTACACGCTCAGAGGCCAGCGGTAGATGGACATGATGTGCGCGTTGATCGCCCCTCGGCCTTCGGGCCCTTCGTCCAGATGGTGGTCGATCCACGTGAGCTGCGTCGCCGGGAAGACGTCGCTTCGGCGGGGCTTGGTTGGGCTGGGTGTGGCGGTCATGCGGAACCCCACGGAGTCTACCCGGGAATCACCGTTCCGGGGAAGTTGATTCGAGCAGAACGTCCGCGAGTTGCGCCCGGTGGGTTCCGCCGCCGAGATCCAGGATCTGATAATCGATCGGGCGGAATCGGGCAGAAACGAAGATGTGGTCAAGGTGCGTGATGGGGAAGCGGGCGGGCCACGTCCAGGCGGGTCCGCGTCCGGCGGCGTCGAAGGCGTGGGGCATGGAGCCGACGATCTCGCGGAGCGAGGCCGACCCACGAGGGGTGTTCATGTCGCCCAGGATGAGATCGGGCGGGGGGAAGCCCTTGGCGTCCCAGGGCTCGGCGCTGGGCCTGCCCTGCGGATCGAGCCGAACGATCGGCCCGGCGAAGTCGCGGATGGTCTGCGCCGCCTGACGGGCGACGCGCATGCGCCAGAGGCTCAGGTCGCTGGGCAGGTCGATGATCCAGACGACCATGGGGCGGGAGAGACCAGGTGGTGGTTCGAGTTCGAGGAAGACTGCGCGGCCGCGATCGACCCGGCTGGTGATCCCGTCGGGCGTGCGAGGATCGATGCCGATCCCCGGGTTGATGTTGAGCGAGATGACGGCAAAGGCCCGCAGACGCTGTTTGGAGAGGACGGCGAATCCCTCGCGGAAGAGAATCCCCCCGCCGCGGTAGTGGGCGAGGATCGCCTCCCAGGGCTGGAAGCTCGCGGGATTGATGACCACGAGGTTCGGGTCCAGTTCGATGAGTCGTTGCGTCCAGACGTTGCCCGGGTTGTACGAGCAGTTCCAATGCACGACGCGGTAGGGCTGATCGTGTGTTTCGGGTCTGGAACGAAGGACGCGCCATTCCACGGCGAGCGTGTAGGCGGTGATGAGCAGTGGGGTGGTGAGCGCGAGAACGCCGAGTACCCGGCGAGAGAACGTACGGGCAAGGACCCATCCGGCGGGGGCGAGGAGGAAGGCCGCCACGATGTAGGCCGGAGCGGGAACCCAGTAGAGGTACTGCGTCGGGTAGGTGGCGTCGGTGGCGAGGCGAGAGGCGATCCAGGCACCGAGCAGCAGAAACTGCAACGCAACGCCGAGCGTTGTGAGTGAGCGTGCGGCACGGGCGAGGAGGGCTCGCATCGAGGCGATCATTGGCGCTCCGCCCGGTGGATTGCGCCGAGGACCCGGTCCACCGGGAGCCAGGTCATGGGGCAGGGCGAGGGGGGGGCGATCACGCGGACCGCGGGCCCGACGGGGGACCAGCGGGCCGGATCGGTGGGGCCAAAGAGCGAGATCACGGGCAGGGCGAGTTGTGCGGCGAGGTGGGCCGGGCCGCAGTCGGCGGCGATGAGCCCTCGTGAAGCCAGCAGCGTGTCGGCGAGGTGATCGAGGGATTCGAGAAAGATCCCCCCCGCGTCGAGAAAGGCCGCGTGCTGGGTGCTGGTCCATCGTTCGCGTTCCGCCTCGCCGGCCAGCAGTGTTGAGGGAATCGAGCGGGCGAGGATGATCCAGCGATCGAGAGGCCATTGCTTGGCGAGCCCGCCCGCCCCGGCGTGGAGAGCCCAACGCTCGCCCCGGAGTGGGCGGGGAGGCGGGGGGTTGTCG
>DDSG01000047.1 GCA_002343325.1 Phycisphaerales bacterium UBA2396
GTGGGTTCGAATCCCACCCCGCCCTTTTCAGGACAATGGAGTGAAGTGGCAAAGCCGCGGGAACGCGGCGACTTTTTTGCGCGTTGGTGGGGTGTTCGGGGTTGTGTTGGGCGGCGGGGCGGGGCGGGCTCGATTGGGCGTGTGTTTGGGCCGATAGATCGGGCGTTGGGTGCGCGCGTGGTGCGCGCCGAGGAGCCTGATTGTGGCACATGCAGCAACGCGAAGGACGAGTGTCTGGGGCGGGCCGGCGGGGATGCCGGTGCTGGCGTTCGCGTGCGTGCTGGTGGCGGCGCTCACGGCGTCGGCGTGGTGGACGCTTCGGACGCAGCGGGCATCGGCGGAGGAAGGCCGTCGCGAGCAGGTGAGGTCGGTGGCGGCGATGGTGAGCCAGGCCGCGCAAAACGTGCTTTCCGGGGGGCGGGATGCGTCCGGGGTTTCGGACTTGCGTCGGCTGGTGATGTACGCGGCGGCGACGAATCGGCTGGACGTGTGCCGGGTGGTGCTGCCGGACGGGAGAACACTGGTTGACGCGGCGGGTGATGGGGCTGGGTCGATGAAGGTGCCCGAGGAATGGCCGACGGGTCGGGCGTCGGAGGAGTCGTACACGGAGGAGGGTGGAGTCCTTCGGGCGGTGGTGCCGTTTGTGATCAGCGGGGCGGGCGAGGCGGCGGTGGAGGTGGCGGGGCCGGTGGGCGGTGCGGTGGGGATGGGGGGAACGGCGGAGATTGGTGCCGGGCTGATCGGGGTCGGTGGCCTTGTCGGGCTGATGGTGGCGTATCGCGCGGTGGGGGGCAGGCTTCGCGCGCTGTGGGCGATCCATGAGGCGCTGATGAGCGTGCCGTCGGGTGATCGGTCGGCCGGGGCGTTGTCGGTGTCGCCGGAGTTTGGGCCTGAGGCGCGGGCGTGGAACGAGTTGCTGGATCAACGAGAGCTGTCGCAGATGCAGAAGGCCGGGGAGTTGGCGGGGGATCGGCGTCGCAGTCCGGGCGAGGATTCGACTGGCGTGCTGGATGCGTTGTGGATGGGGATCGTGCTGCTGGATGAGAATCTGCGGATCACGTACGCGAACGGGGCGGCTGCGGTGGTGCTGCAGGCAAAGCGTGAGGATCTGATCGGTCAGGAGGCGACGGCCGTGCTGAGCGCGCCCGAGGCTGCGAAGCCTCTGGAGTCGCTGAGGTCGGGCGGGGCGAGGCATCGGACGACGTTCGAGCTGGCAAAGGCGGGCGAGGCGGGCGGGGTGCTGAAGGTGAGCCTGAAGCCGTGCCGGAAGGGCGATTCGACGGCGGCGGTGGTGCTGATCGAGGACGTGACGCAGCAGCGGGTATCCGAGAACTCGCGGAACACGCTGGTGGCGCAGGCGGCGCATGAGTTGCGGACGCCTTTGACGAACATCCGGCTGTACGTGGAGGCGTTGCTGGAGGGCGATGAGGGGGACGCGCAGGTTCGTGCGAAGGCGATCAACACGATCAACCAGGAATCGATCCGTCTGGAGCGGATCGTGTCGGACATGCTGTGCGTGGCCGAGATGGAGACGGGCTCGATGCGGATCCGTCGGGATGACATCCGGTTCGAGGACGTGATCGAGTCGCTGCGTCGGGACTTTGCGGCGCAGGCGACGGACAAGGAGATCACGCTGACGTTCGATCTGCCGCCCAAGATGCCCGTGGTGTGCGGGGACCGCGACAAGGTGGTGCTGGCGATCCAGAACCTGCTGGGCAACGCGCTGAAGTACACGCCCGCCGGGGGGAAGGTGACGGTGCGGGTTTCTTCGGCGGGCAGCGGGACGACGCCGGACGGGGTTGTGGTCGACGTCACGGACACGGGGATTGGGATCAAGGATGAAGAGCAGGAGATGGTGTTCGAGCGGTTCTATCGCGCCAAGGACCGGCGGATCGCGGGGATCACTGGGACGGGGCTGGGGCTGACGCTGGCGAGGCAGATCGCCCGAGCGCACGGCGGTGACATCACGCTCAAGTCGAAGGTCGATCAGGGAAGCACGTTCACGATGGTGCTGCCGTCGCCGGCGGCGGGTTCGAGGGCGATGGCGGCGTAAGGGAGGCGTTGCATGGACATACATGAGCAACGCGAGGGCGCGGTGACGGTGCTCAAGCCGATGGGCCCGATCCTGCAGGGAGAGGCGGACCAGTTCAGATCGCGTCTGGGCGAAGCGATGACGCGGAGCCTTGGGCGGATGGTGGTGGACGTTTCCGCGGTGGCGTATGTGGACAGCAAGGGGCTCGAGACGCTGGCGGACGCGGCGGAGGAGTTCTCGTCGATCGGCGGCGCTCTGAAGTTGTGCGGAGCGAACGAGACGCTGCGTGAGGTGCTCGATGTGACGGAACTGACCCCGATGTTCGAGCACTTCGCGGACGTTCACACGGCGATCAGGAGCTTCCTGTGAACGGACCGGGCGACAGACAGAGCGAGGAGAAAGGCGGGAACGCGCCGCCGCCGCCCGAGGCCAGGCCGAGCGGGAAGCCGCGGCGTCTTCGCGTGGGCGACGTCTTGATCGAAGATGGCGTGCTGACACAGGCGCAGCTCGATCGGGTGCTGAGCCAGCAGCGGTCGACAAGCCGTCGGCTTGGGGAGTTGCTGGTTGAGCAGGGCGTGGTGCCGCCGGCGGCGTTGGTGCGTGCGTTGTCGCGGGCGCTTGGGATCAAGGGCGTGGTGCTCCGGCACGGGTTGATCGATCCGGGGCTGGTGAAGCTGATGCCCGAGGAGGACTGGCTTCGGCTGAAGGCGATCCCGATGTTCCGCGTGCGGGGCGTGCTGACGGTGGCGATGGCCGAGCCGCAGAGTCTGCCTTCGATCGATCGGATCCGAGCGGCGACAAAGCTGAAGGTTCGGCCGGTGCTGGCGCTGGACTCGAACATCGTCGAGTACGTGAAGAAGTACTCGGGCGGGAACGTGGACGTGGACGCGTTCCTGACGAGCCTGAGCGAGTCGGGCGTGGAGGTGGTGGAGCGGGAGCGTGTGGACGAGGGCGCGGGCAACGACCTTGACCGGATGGTCGAGGGGAGCCCGATCGTGAACCTGGTGAACGTGACGTTCCTGCAGGCGGTCCGGGACAAGGCGAGCGACATCCACATCGAGCCGGACAAGCGTGGGACGCGGATGCGCTACCGGATCGACGGGGTGCTTCGGGATCTGATGAAGCCCCCGCCGGGTCTGCACGCGGCGATCGTGAGCCGGGTGAAGGTAATCGGAAAGATGGACATCGCGGAGAAGCGGACGCCGCAGGAGGGGCGTGTGCGGATCGTGGCGGAGGGGCGTGAGATCGACCTTCGCGTGTCGAGCATTCCGACCTTGCTGGGCGAGAAGATCGTGGTTCGGGTGCTGGACAAGCAGAACCTGCGTGTGCGGATGGAGGATCTCGGGTTCCGGCAGGCGGCGCTGGCGACGTTCCGGCGTGTGCTGGATCAGTCGCACGGGCTGGCGCTGGTAACTGGCCCGACGGGCAGCGGGAAGACGACGACGCTGTACTCGGCGATGGATCTGCTGCGCGGGCCCGAGGTGAACATCGTGACGGTCGAGGATCCGGTGGAGTATCAGCTCGATCTGGTGAATCAGATCCAGGTGAACGAGCAGTGCGGGCTGGGCTTTGCCCGTGCGCTGCGGAGCATTCTGCGGCAGGACCCGGACGTGATCATGGTGGGCGAGATCCGCGACCAGGAGACCGCCAGGGTTGCGGTGCAGGCGGCGCTCACTGGGCACCTCGTGCTCGCGACGCTTCACACCAACGACGCGCCCGGCGCGGTGGCACGACTGACGGACATGGGGATCGAGCCATACCTGCTGTCGGCGGCGCTCAATGGCGTGGTGGCGCAGCGGCTCGCACGGACGAACTGCTCGAACTGCGAGACGAAGTACTACCCGGCGGAGCAGGCGCTCGAAGACGCGGGCATTCCGGACAAGGCGGGTGTGGTCTTCAAGAAGGGTGTGGGGTGCAGTCAGTGCCACAACAGCGGGTACCTGGGCCGATTGGGCGTGTACGAGGTGATGGAGGTGACGGCGACGCTGAAGCGGATGATCCACCGGAATCGACCGGTGCACGAGCTTCGCGAGCAGGTGAGCCGCGAGGGTGGGTTGTCGCTGAGGCAGGAGGGCGTGCTGCTGGCGCTCGAGGGCCGGACGAGCCTGGAGGAGATTCTGCGGGTGACGCAGCACGACGAGGAGGACGAGCCGAGCGTGAAGGCGGCCGGTGAAGCCGGGAAGGAGGCCGCGTGAAGTACGCGTACGAAGGGCTTGATCGCTCGGGCGGGGCGACGCGCGGCACGGTGGAGGCCTCGGGCGAGCACGAGGCGCAGGACGCGTTGCGCGGGCGGGGGATCTTCGTGACGCGGCTGACGGCGCAGGAGGGCGGTGGCGGCGGGGGCGGCGGTTCGATGAGCGGCGGGGCGAGATCGCGGGAATTGCCGCACTTTCTGAGGCAGTTCTCGGTGCTGGTGGGGACGGGGACGCCCGTGGTGGAGGCGCTGGGGGCGCTGGAGCGGCAGACGGCGGAGGGTGCGTGGAGAGACGTGCTGTCGGACGTGCGGAAGCGAGTGGAGGAGGGGTCGCAGCTTTCTGAGGCGATGCAGGCGCACCCGAGGGTGTTCGACGGTGTCGTGCGGAGCCTGGTGGCGGCCGGCGAGGCGGGGGGGCGGCTTGGGGACATGCTGGAGGAGCTGGCGGAGCTGGTGAGGCAGCAGCAGAAGATCCGGAGCAATCTGCTGGGGGCGTTGGTGTACCCGTCGCTGCTGGTGGTGATCTCGGTGGGCGTGATGGGCGTGATGCTGGGGTTCGTGCTGCCGAGGTTTGAGGTGATTTTCCAGACCTTGGATACGCCGCTGCCGGCGACGACGCGGCTGCTGATGGACCTGTCGGTGATCGTGCGAGAGCGGTGGATGTGGATGGTGGGGATCGGCGCGGCGGTGGTCGTGGGCGGGGTGGTCTGGCTTCGGACGCCGGGCGGACGCCGGGCGGTGGATACGGCGATGGTGCATCTGCCGACGGTGGGGAAGATCGTGCGTGGGCTGGCGACGGCGCGGATCTGTCGTGTGCTCGGGGTGCTGCTGGAGGGTCGTGTGGCGATGCTCGACGCGCTCAAGCTCGCGAGGGACAGCGCGGGCAACTCGCTATACCGAGAGGTGGTGGAGCGTGCGGAGCGTCACGTGACGCGGGGCGAGCCGGTGAGCAGCGCGCTGCGGGAGAGCGGGCTCGTCTCGGACACGGTCTGCGAGGCGGTGCGGAGCGGGGAGCGGACGGGGCGGCTCGGGGCGGTGCTGACGGCGGTGGCGGATTATCTGGATGAGGACAACGAGGTGGTGGTGCGAACATTGACGAGCATTCTGGAGCCGGTGATCCTGCTGACGCTCGGGCTGATCGTGGCGTTCATGGCGGTGAGCATGTTCCTGCCGTTGTTTGATCTGACGGCCGCGGCGAAGGGAGGGGGCTGATGCTGGGTGATGCTCCCATCGGGCTTGATGTCGGGTCGAAGTGGATCAAGGCGTGCCAGGACCTTGGGCGGGGACGCGTGGCGACGGCGTGCTTCCCGAGGCTTGAGGCCGGAGCGGCGTTGTCGGCGGTCGAGGCGCAGCGGATCGCATCGGTGCTGATGAGACGCGGGTTCCGGGGCGAGCGGGTGGTTGTGGCGGCGACGTCGGTGCGATCCGTTGAACTGGAGCTGCCGTCGTCGGTTGGGGCGGGGATGCTGAGCGCGGCGGCACGGATGGAGGCGGCGCGGGTGCTTCGGCTTGACCCGTGGTCGTTCGAACTGGCGTTGTGGCCTTTGCCCAGACCCGCGCGGGCCGCGGGCGACACGACGTCGTTCGCCGGGGCGGCGCTGCCTCACGAGGAGGCGATGGCGATTGTCTCGCCCTTGGAGGAGATCGGGCTCGAAGTGGCGGGGATCGACCTGGGCGGCGGGGCGTTGGTGAGGTCGTGCGCCGGGGTTCTTGGCGCGGGGCCCATGGGCGTCGTGCTGGACATCGGGTGGAGCGGGATCAGCATCATCGTCGTGCTGGGCGGGGTCGCGGTGTACGAGCGGCGTCTGCCGGACCTTGGGATTGCGCAGTTGTGCGCTCAGGTGGGTGAGGAGCTGTCGCTGGAGCCCGATCGGGCGGAGTTGGTCGTTCGCCAGTCTCTGACGATGCCGGGGGAGGCGGTGCATGAGGCGGTTATCGCGCGGATGACCGCGATGTCGCAGTGGCTTGGGCAGGAGATCGAGGTATCGATGGAGTATGCGTGGCATCGGTACGGAGACGCTGGGCAGGGTGTGATCGCGGTGGCGGGTGGGGGGGCCGGGCTGCGCGGGCTTGATTCGATCGGGCGGACGCTCGACATGCGTGTCGTGCCTCTGGAGGTGACCTCGACGCCGACGGTACCGGGCGGGGCGATCCTGGCGGGTGCGGCGGGTCTGGCGTCGGTGATTCGTCGGAAGGAGCGAGCGGCATGATCGCGTGCAATCTGCTTCCTCGTGCGTTGGTGGCGCGTCAGCAGGCTCGGCGTTGCGGGCGTGTGTGGATGGCGGCGGCGGGGGCGTACACGCTCGTCGCGATCGGGGTGTGCGCGTCGATCGCGGCGGTGCCCTCTCCGGCAAGGGGAAACGCGGCGCAGCGAGTGGCCGAGGTGCGTTCGCGGATCGAGGCCTCGGAGAAGCAGACGCTGGCCGCGAGGGCGGTGTCGGCCAAGGCGGCGCGGGCGATCGCGGCTCGGCAGGCGGTGGGGGTGCACCCGGACTGGAGCCGCTTGCTCGCGGGATTGGCGGTGGTGCGAGGCGAGAAGATCGTGCTCGAGGACGTTGAGATTCGTACGGAGGCTGCGGGCACCGGCGGAGGACGGCAGGCGACGGTCCGCATCGGGGGCATCGCGCCCGGAGCGGCGGAGATCTCGGCGTTTGTTCTCAAGCTCGAAGGGTTGGGCGTGTTCGATCGCGTGAGCCAGCAGGAGGCGACCGCGCGGCGGATCGGGTCGGTCGAGGCGCTGGCGTTCCGCGTCGAGTGCAAGATCCTGGAGCGGGAGGCTGCCCGATGAATGCGTCGGAGTGGATCACGGCGAACTGGCGGACGCACGCGGGCGGGCTCGCGGCGGTCGCCGTGGTGAGCGTGCTGGCGTACGGCGGGGTGATCCGGCCGAGGGCGGCGGCGGCCCACGAGGCCGCGATGCTCGATCAGGAGCACCGGCAGTTGGTCGAGCGTGACCGGCAGGCGGCGGAAGAGGCGAGGCTGGCCGAGCTGAAGGCGGCGGAGCTGCAGGAGCGGCTTGGCGGGCTGCCGGATGTTCTCGGGCCGGTCAGTGCGCTCAACAAGCGGCTTGCCGAGCTCGGGGCGGCGGCGGACCAGTTCGGCGTGCGGATTCTCGAACTCAAGCAGGGGGCTGAAGTGCCCGCGCCGACGCATGTGCGCGTGGGAATCCGGCTCCGCGGGACCGGAACATACGGCGGCGTGACGAATCTGCTGTCGCACCTGCACGAGCAGTTTCCGGACCTGGCGGTGTCGAGCGTGGCGGTGGCGGTGCAGGGCGATGACCGCGTGCAGGCCGGCGTGACGATCGAGTTTGACTGGTATGCCGAGCGTAACGCCCCGGCGGCGGCGCCCGCGGCACAAAGTCGCGGCTGAGGTTGCCACGGGCTGAAATGTATTGGTTGCTTGGGGCATGAGGCGTGGCGGCAACCGGAAGGCATACGTGGGGATTCTGTCGCTGGCGATCGGCGCCCTGGCGGTGGATCGCATGATCCTCGGCTCGGGCGTATCGGGCCCGAAGTCCGCCTCGGCGAGCCCGCAGGACCTTCTCGCGAGCCCCGAGCCGTCGCCCGCCGTCACGATCAGGCCTGTCGTGCGCCTGGCGGAACGGCTCAGCTCGATCGAAGGGTCGGACGCCGGCGAGGCGGACGCGTTCGCTGCTCCCACGTGGCTTGCCGACACGAAGCGGGAGGCGACCCTCGTCGCGAGCACCCCGGCTCCGGAGCCATTCGAGCAGCGGCACCGTCTGCGTGGAATCGCCCGCGGGGCGGACGGGACGTTGACGGCCCTCATCGATGATCGGACGTTGCGGGTGGGTGATGTGATCGATGCGCACGTCTTGCGCTCGGTGGACATGGCATCGAGGGCGGCGGTCTTTGAGGGTCCTCGGGGCGAGGTCCGGCTCACGATTCCGTTGGGAGATGTGGGAAACAAGAAGAGGTCCAATTAAACCGGCGATCAGCGAACGCCGATAGGTCCTGGTGCCCGGCATGAAGACCGGGAAGAACCGGAGACCGAGCATGTTGAGCAACCTGTTCCGACGTGGATTCAGCCTGATCGAGCTGGTGATTGTGGTGGTGATCATCGGGATCATCGCGGCGATCGCGATTCCCCGCATGAGCCGTGGCGCGAGCGGTGCGCAGGACTCCGCCCTGACGGCGAACCTAGCGGTGCTCCGCAACGCGATCGATCTGTACGAGACGGAGCACCCGGGTTCGTATCCGGCGCTGGCGACGTTTGCGGCGCAGCTCACGCAGTACACGGACGCTTCGGGCGCGACGAGCGCAACGAAGACCTCGACGCACATCTATGGCCCGTACCTGAGGGCGATTCCCGCGCTGCCCGTGGGCGCCAACAAGGGATCGACCGCGGTCGCGTCGGCGTTCGCGGCGAACGTGGGTTGGGTCTACAACGCGACGACGGGCGCGATCACGGCGGCCACGCAGGACAGCGAAGTGGACGCCACGGGCAAGAAGTACAACGCGTATTGATCAGTTCTGAGCCCCGCTTGGAGGCGAGAGGCCGGAGATTTGCGATGCGATGGCATCACCCGCCCGTGCTGAGGTTTCCTACCCCGGCACGGGCGGTTTCGCGCGCCGGCGCATCGCTGATCGAGCTGCTCACCGTTCTGGCGATCTTCGCGACGCTCGCGGGGATCACGGTGCCGCGATTCTCTGCGGCGGCGAAGGTCTCACGCGTCAGGGCGGCGGCACAAAAACTGGCGGAGGAACTCCGTGGGGCGCGGGACGCGGCGTGGCGATGGTCCACCAGCGTCGAGGTTCGGTTCGATGTGGGTTCGGGAAGGGTCGAATGGTCTGCGTTGAGCGGGGGCTTCGCGGATCAGGAGACCCAAACGGATCTGGGCGCCGAGCCGTACCGCGTCCGCGTTGCCTCGGTGACAGGCGGCGGCGTGCTGATGTTCGACGGCTATGGAAACCCGGACCGGGCGATCTCGGCGGTGGTGCGAGGGGCGGATCTGATCGTGACGGTTTCGGTGTCACTGGACGGCAGCGTGACGGTGTCGGGCCCGAGCCGGATGGGGATGGGCGGATGAAAGCCAGACGCGGATTCTCGCTGATTGAGTCGGTGGTCGCCGCGGGGATCGTGGGGATCCTGATGCTGGCGGTGGCGGGCGTGCTGGGGCTCGCCGCGCGGGCGATGCCGACGGAGGACGATGTTGCGTCGCGCTCGGCGCGGATGTCCGCGGTGCTGAGTGACCTTGCGGACGATCTGGCGTCGGCGTCGTCGGTGGTGTCGGTGTCAGCGACGGCGATCAGTCTCCGCGTGCCGGACCGCGATGGGGATGATGTTCCCGATACCCTCGCCTATCAGCTCAGTGGTGGGGCCCTGACTCGGAGGCTCAACGCGCGCACGGCGGGGATCGCACTGACAGGCGTGGAGTCGCTGACGTTCACGCCGGCGTGGGTCTCGGTGGATCGCCGATCGGCGACAGCGATCACGACCAGCGCGGCCCAGCAACTGGCGGCATTCTCGCCGACGACATCGAACACGTTTCGGATCAGCAGCTTGAATCACATCGCGCAGGTGGTGATTCCGCGGCTTGACGAGGACGTGGTGTCGTGGACCCCGACATCAGTCCGCGTACGGATGGTGGTGAAGGGTGGGCTGCTGACGAGCACGACGTGCCGAATCTTTGACGGGGACGTCACCTCGGGCACGATGGGCTCGCTGCTGGGCACGAGCACGGGTGTGTCGCTGTTGAGCGGGTCGATGGCGGGCTGGGCGTCATTTGACTTCAGCGGCGTCGGTCAGATCGCCAGGCAGAGACCCATCACGATTGTGCTGTCGTCGCTCGCGTTGTTGAGCACGTCGGACGTGTCGTGCGAGACGTCGGGCGTGTTTGATGGATTCCTGGCGATGGCGCAGTCTTCGAACGCGGGTGGGAACTGGACCATGTTCCGGGAGGGAGCGATGGGGTTTGAGGTCGTCGGAACTCTCCGGCGACCTGGAACATCGGCGGCAACGACGAGCCGGCTGGATGCACTGGCGGTTGATCTGAGCATTGGGGGCATCGGGCGCGTGCGTCGGACGATTCCCGTGCCCGGCCGACCGGCGATGGAGTAAGTGGATGGGACGCGAGCGTCGGACAGCGGGGTTCAGTCTGGTCGAGACCGTCATCTCGGGCGCGGTCCTGGCCTTGCTGGCGGGCGCGGTTCTGTCGGCGACAACGGCGGCGGCGGATCGGCGTCAGGACGCGGCGGTCCGGGCGAGGGCCAACCAGCTCGCGCACGATCTGCTCGGGGAGATGCGTCGGCTTGCGTACGGCGATCCGACCTCGACCGGCGGCGAGCCGCTGGGACCTGAGGCGGGCGAGTCCGACAGATCAGCGTTTGATGACGTGGACGACTTTGACGGATACAAGGAGGAACCGATCGCCGACGCGAGCGGGGTTGAGCTGTCTGGGTTCGAGGGGTTCGCCCGGCGTGTGTCGGTGATCTGGATCACGCCCGAGGATCGGACGAGCCCTGCCGCGGGTGATGTGGGGCTCAAGCGGGTGACGGTCTGGGTGACGCACGCCGGAAAGCCGATGGCCGAGGTGTCGGCCGAGTTCACGCACGCTTGGGAAGGAGCGTGGCGATGAAGCGGCGCGGGATGGTGTACGTCGTGGTGATGGGGGTGTGCGGGCTGGCGGTTGCGATCGCGCTGGCGGGGGTCACGATTTCCGGGCAGCGTGCATCATCGATTCGCGCGGTGTCGGAGTCGGCTGAGGCGTCCGTGCGAGCGCAGGATGCGCTGATGGATGCGTTGCGGGGTGCGCGCAATACCTCGGCGTGGCGTACGCGTGCGGCGGGCGCGACGTTGCGGGATGTCACCCTGAACGGGATGCGGATCACGGTCTCCGCGGCCGACCCGGTTGATGGCGACTTGATCGACAGCCTGGATGACTCGATCAGGCTGACCGCGGTTGTCGGGAATCGGCGGATCCGGCGGGTCATGAGCCTCGACATCGAGCCCGACGTGCGGGCGATGCCATGCCTCGGGTACTCGGTCATCGTGGGCGGGTCGCTCAAGCTGACGGGTTCGACGCTGACAACGAATCGCACGGTGCACGCGAACGCGACGGTTGAGTTGATCAGTTCGACCCTGTCGGGCAACGTGACATCGGGCGGGTCGATCACGGGCGCGGGGATCTCCGGGTCGGCGAACGCGTCGGCGGCGACGGTGGTTGTGCCGAAGTCACTGGATGTTGTTCACCAGTACACCGAGATGGTCCCCGAGGTCGATCGTTCGAGTTCGGACATCTCATTCACGAATGCGCTGGTGACGCCGGCCCAGCCCCAACTCGGCGGGATTGCGGGCGATCTCGCGGTGGTCAACCTGGGCGGACGGCGGCTCGGACTGAGTCAGAGCAGGGTGGCGGGGACAATCGTGGTCACGCGGGCGGACGAGGTTCGGCTCGAGAGCAGCCTGCTGATGACCCCCTCGCCGGGCATGCCCGCGCTGGTTACGAGATCCAACGTGTTTGTGAACATGCTGGGGAGCGACTTCTCAGAGGTCGGCGTGTCGCGGAACCTCAACCCGTCGGGGTGGCCTTATCTTGGCGTGACGGACTCGGACACGAGCGACTGGTACCCCTCGGAGATCAACGGCGTCGTGTACGTCGGGGGCAACGCGGAGATCCGGGGGCGACTCATCGTCAACGGTGTGCTTGTCGTGGCGGGCGATCTGGTGCTCAGCGGTGCCACGGTCACGGTGCGCTGGAACGAGCTGAAGAACATACCGCCAGGCTTCCGCCAGCAGCCCGAGTTCAGGATCGTGCCCGGCTCGATGAACAGGCTGGTGGACGAGCCATAAGCCCAAGGTCGATGTGGATCATGAAGTCCCGCGACACCGTCAGAAGTCATGCGGCTTTGGCGGCGGCGTCGGCCTTCTCCGCGGGGGCCGGGTCCGCGGCGGCATGCCCCTGGAGCATCTGGTCGTAGGGCGTCAGATCGATCGAAGAGACCAGGGATGCAAGCGTGGGGTCGAGCTGCGTGCCGGCGCTGCGGGCGATCTCGCTCAGCGTGAATTCGCGGGTGCGTGCGGAGCGGTAGGAGCGCGTCGAGCTCATGGCGTCGAAGGTGTCGGCGACGGCGATGATGCGTGCGACGAGCGGGATCTCTTCGCCGCGCAGGCCTCGCGGGTAGCCCTTCCCGTCCCATCGTTCGTGGTGGTGCAGCACCCCGGGGAGCACGTCGGTGAGTTGCGGGATGCCCACGAGAATGTTGTGTCCGACTTCGGGGTGGCGGCGGATGTGGGCGAACTCCTCGTCGGTGAGTCGGCCGGCCTTGCAGAGCACAGCCTCGGGCACCCCGATCTTGCCTATGTCGTGGACCAGCCCGGCGATATGAACGCGATGCGCGGTCGATTCGTCCATGCCGCTGGCGACTGCGATGCTCCGGCTGAGCCAGGCGACTCGCTCGGAGTGACCTCGTGTGTATCGGTCCTTGGCGTCGATGGCGGTGGTCAGGGCCTTGAGCGTGCCGAGGAACATGGCACGCTGGTCGGCGAAGAGGCCCGCGGTGCGGAGGAACGCGCCGAGGTACTGGGCCGCCGATTCGACCAGTTGCAGGTCGTAGCTGCTCACGCGGTCGTCGCGGCCGAGCTTGTCGCCGGCGAAGATCGTGGCGGTCGAGCGGTTCGCGTGTGTTGCTGACTGAACGATCGCCTCGCGGTCGGGGTTGACGCACAGCCCGCAGCCGGGCTGGAGGATCGTTCGGTTGTGCAGGGTGCTGTCGGCGTGGCTCAGAAGGGCCCGGGTCACTTCGGCGGGAAGTTCGCGTCCGCTGGCGAGCACGATCGGGTCTGGTCGGCCAAGAGAAGGATCGCACGGGAGCACCGCGGCGGTCCATCCGAAATCGCCGCTCTCGCGGAGGCGGTCGATCAGGAAGCGGGTGTAGTTGATCGGGTCTTCGGGGCGGGTCATCGCCCGGCCGAGGGTGTAGAGGAGGTTGATGTGCTCGTAGGACTGCCCGAGTTCGGCGGTAAAGCCGTCGAGCGCGCGGGTCTGGTCGTGGAGTTCGTCGAGGTCCGAGGCGAGTGCGCGGACCATGTCCGACGCCGGCCCGACACTGGTGGCGTTGAATCGGGCGAGCTTCTGGCAGGTGCCACGCCCGATCGCAATCGGCACGCGGGCCTGTCGGCAGGCCTCGGCGAAGCGGGGGCCTTCGAGGAAGTCGGCGCTCAGCAGCAGCGCGGCACGTCTGGGCTCTTCACTCGGCGCGTCGAGCCACACGATCCAGGCGCCGGCCTCGGGCTGGCAGTCGAGCAGCCCGAGCATGGCGGGCGTCGACATGATCGCGCCCATCGGGTCGGCGAGCCCGGGGGCGACAGCCCGCCCGGACGAGGTGACGTACATCGGAATGCCGATGGACGCGAGCTTGCGGGTCAGTCGGTCGATCGTGCTAGGCGACGTCGCGGGCATCGGCACCTCCGGCCTCAAGCATGGTCTGGACGAGCCCCGCCACGTCCCGGGCGCTGAACGGCTTGTCGACGATCCGGCGGATGTTGGTCTTGGCAAGCTGCGCGGGGTCGACGGCGTGCCCGCGGCTGGTCAGCAGAACCACGGGGATATCTCCCCCGATGGGGTCCGCCTTGAGCCTCGTCGAGAATTCCAGCCCGTCGACGCCGGGCATCTGATAGTCGCTGATGACAGCGTGCGGGCGGTGCACGCGGGCGAGATCGAGCGCCTCGGCCCCGTCGCGGGCTTCGATGACGACGAAGCCAAGCGACTTGAGCTTTGAGCCCAGCACGAGCCGGATATGGTGCTCGTCGTCGCAGATGAGAACGGTGGTCGGGTCGGGCATGGTCTCGCCTGGTCTTGGAGTTGATTGCAGCCCGGGAGGAACACATCCCGGCGGTCCGGAACGAAGATCGGCGCGCGGCGGCCGATCCTGCGTATGAGATGGACACCCTCGCCGGGTCCTTCGGTGCGCACGCCGGATTCGTCGCGTGTGACGACCACGACCGTCCCGATAATGGAGCGATGGGCCGGGAGCGCCGGGCGGCGAAGAATCACCCACGAGGGCCGGATGCACGAGGGCAGCGGCGAACACTTCGCGACGACGCACTGGTCTGTGGTCATGGCGGCCCATGACAGCCCGCGCGCGCTCGAACGCCTCCTCCGGGCGTACTGGGGCCCGATCTACGCCTTCCTCCGCCGGAGCGGTTACGCCCGCCCCGAGGCCGCCGACCTGACCCAGGAGTTCGTTGCCAAAGTGATGATCGAGCGGCGTCTGGCGGCCCAGGCGGACCCTGAACGAGGACGTTTCCGGACGTTCCTGCGTGCGGCACTGCGGAACTTCCTGATCGATCAGAACCGGCGTTCGACCGCGTCGGTGCGCGCCGCGCCGGATCGGCCGCTCTCGCTGGAGGCCTCGGAGATGGACGTCGCCGAGCCGGGGGATGCGGCCGACCCGGGAGAGGCGTTCGATCGGCAGTGGGCGGCGTCCGTGCTGTCGGCGGCGGTCGATCGGCTGGCGCGGGAGTGTCGGCGCGACGGGCTGGCCCGGCATTGGGAGGCGTTCGAGGCGGCGGTGCTGATCCCGGCAATCTCCTGCGCCGAACCCCCGACTTATGCGGACCTTGCGCCCCGCCTGGGCGCGGCCGACGGGGACGAGGTGTCGGCCCTGGTGCACACCGTCCGGCGGCGGTTTCGCAAGGTTCTGGCGGACGTGGTGTCTCAGACGGCGGAGTCGCCCGAGGACGTGGAACAGGAGCTGGCGTACGTCCGGGCGGTGTTGGGCGTGCCTTAGGCGGTTGAATCGGCGCGCAGTCGCGGCGGCTGCGTACAGAAGGAAGACGGAAGGTGCTTGGATGAAACTCACCCCCGAACAGGCCCGCCGGCTCGCACAGCTTTCGCTCGCGGGCCCGGCTGACGAACCCGCCGCACCCGACAGCGGGTCGTACGGCGGTGGTGCGCCGCCCAGGGGGGGGGGGGGGGGGGGGGGGGGGCTAGGTCGGGG
>DDSG01000123.1:0-185 GCA_002343325.1 Phycisphaerales bacterium UBA2396
TGGCGGTGCCGACGAAGGAGCAGGCGGCGTGGCACGACCTTGAGATCGGGATGTTCGTGCACATTGCGCCGCAGACGTGGCAGGACACGGAAACGGACACGATGAAGACGCCGCTGTCGGAGATCGACCCGGCGAAGCTGGACACGGACCAGTGGGTGCGCGTGGCGAAGTCGATGGGGGCGAAG
>DDSG01000123.1:483-9615 GCA_002343325.1 Phycisphaerales bacterium UBA2396
GTCGATCCCGTGGCGGGGCGGGCGTGGGGACGTGATGAAGGATCTGGCGGCGTCGTGCAAGGCGGCGGGGATCGGGCTTGGGGTGTATCTGTCGCCGCAGGACAAGAAGCACAAGGCGGCGGTGGGCGGGAAGGTGGCCGACGAGGCGGGGCAGAAGGCGTACGAGGCGATCTTTCGGGCGCAGCTCACGGAGTTGCTGACGCAGTATGGGGAGATGATGGAGGTGTGGTTCGACGGGAGCCTGGTGTTTGACGTGGGGGACATTCTGGCGGAGCACGCGCCGGGGGCGATGGTGTTTCAGGGGCCTCAGGCGACGATCCGGTGGGTGGGCAACGAGGACGGGTTTGTGCCGGCGGGGAACGCGTGGAACACGGTGAAGCGGGGCGTGAAGGAATGGGGGCAGTACACGGCGGACGAGGGGGACCCGGCGGGGGATGCGTGGCTGCCCAATGAGGCCGACGCGCGGATCCGGAGCACGTGGTTCTGGAAGACGAACAACCTGAACACGCTGAAGAGCCTGGCGGACCTGGTGTCGATGTACGAGAAGTCGGTGGGGCGCGGGGCGGTGCTGCTGCTGAATCACACGCCGGACCGGAGCGGGCTGATCCCCGAGGAGGACGCGGCGCGGGCGGCGGAGTTTGGGGCGGCGATCGAGGCGACGTACGGCACGGCGGTGTCGAGCTCATCGGGACGGGGGAAGGAAGTGGTGACGCAGCCCTCGGCGGCGGTGGTGGTTGATCGCGTGGTGCTGATGGAGGACATCAGGCAGGGGGAGCGTGTGCGGAAGTATGCCGTGGACGTGCAGGGGGCGGACGGGACGTGGAAGACGGTGGCGACGGGGACGGCGATCGGGCGGAAGCGGATCGAGGCGATCCCGCGGGGCGAGGTGTCGGCGGTGCGGCTGCGTGTGCTGGAGAGCGTCGGGGAGCCGATCATCGCGCGTGTGTCGCTGCATCGGACGAGGTGAGGGGGAAGTAGTCACCAGGTCGTGATGGCGGAGTCGTCGGGACATCGGCACAGGAGTGATCGCACCGAGGCATGAATCCAGGCTATTTCGGAAGATGCACACCCACGAACAGCCACGGCGCAACATGATACACAAACGACCCTAACGCGATTAGCACCAGAAATCGCATTCCGTACTGATGTGCATAGAACAGCTGTTTGTACTCACGCCATCGTGGCGCCAACTGCGCATGAAGTTCAGCTTCGCGAAGGTCAGCAACGCGCAAGGTGATGACTCCGCGACATATGTTGTACACGATTAGCAGAATGGCGATCGCGGCAGCCCACACACCCTTGTCAAGACCAAGAAGCAACTGCCACACTTGCCATTCGTCCACAGCGAACAAGTCGGCCCGTCGCACCAGACGAGCCGATGAATCGCTCACGCCTTGACCATTGACGACAACCGGATGATCAACGAGTGATGGTTCAACAGCGACGGCAACCGACTCCAATCGATTCACTGCGACCCAGAATAGTGCCTTAGCTGAATAGCCCGCCACAAAGATAACTAGCAGAAGCAGATGAACTGCAAACCAAGGACCAGAGTACTTACGCTTCAAGAGATGCCATGGATCATTGGCATGTGGCGAGAAGCGAGTTCCTCGCACACTATTGCCATCCAGACGAAGTCCCGTAACACCAGACAGGTCAGCACCGTCAAGGCACGCGTCTCGAATGCGAGCGCCTTCCATGTTCGCGCCGCTCAGGTCGGCTCCCCGAAACACCGCTCGCTGGAGGCTTGCCTGCTTCAGATTTGCATTTGTCATGGTGGCGCCCGAGAAATCGACGCCAGCAGCTTGAACCGCCTCAAGATACGCACTGCCTAACTTTGTGCGACAACAAACACACTCCATCAACTGCGACTTGCTAAGCACCGCTTGGTCCAGTACCGCGTCAGTCATGTCGACTCTATACAATTTGGAGTTGACAATCTTTGCACCATTGAGCTTTGCGGCAACTAAACTTGAGTCGCATAACGAACCGAATCTCATTTCCAGTCCGTTAAGATCGGCATTTGCAAGGTCGAGACACCAGAATTCCGAGCCACTCATATCTGCGTACCACATCCGCAAACCACGAAGTGGAATTCTGGACGCATCGGGATTCGCCTTGATTATAATATTGGTCAAGTCAGTTACTGGCTGTCGCTTCTGGAATGCCTCCTCGAACTTGGCCACAGCCTCGCCGGTCCGCAAGTAGCGGACTGCTTCTTGCTTGTCCATAGTGCCTCCGGTTTACGGCCTCACCCCCAACTCCGCCCGCTTCGTGGCGATTTCGTCTTTGAGGGCGGTGACGAAGGCGTCGAGGGGCATGGCGCCGAGGTCTTTTTCGGTGCCTCGGGCGCGGACGGAGACGGTGCGGTTTTCGGCGTCGCGGGGGCCGACGATGAGCATGTAGGGGACTTTGTCGTCGGCGGCGACTTTGACCTTGGCCTGGATGCGGTCGTTGCTGGTGTCGACGGCGACGCGGACGTCGGCCGCGCGGAGGGCGGCTTCGACCTGGAAGGCGTAGTCGAGAGATTTTTCGGAGATGGGCAGGACGCGGACCTGCTGCGGGGAGAGCCAGGCGGGGAAGGCGCCGGCGAAGTGTTCGATGAGGACGCCGCAGAAGCGTTCCATGGAGCCGAAGGGGGCGCGGTGGATGACGACGGGGCGGTGGGGCTTGTTGTCCGGGCCGATGTAGGAGAGGTCGAAGCGGTTGCCCATCTGGTAATCGACCTGGACGGTGCCGAGCTGCCATTCGCGGCCGATGACGTCCTTGACGACGAAGTCGATTTTGGGCCCGTAGAAGGCGGCCTCGCCGGGTTCTTTGGAGAAGGAGACGCCGAGGGATTGAGCGGCGGCGATACAGGCCGCTTCGGCCTTGTCCCAGCTTTCGGAGGAGCCAGTGTACTTGGTGCTGTCGGGGTCGCGGAGGCCGACGCGGACGCGGTATTCCTTCATGCCGAGGGTGTTGAAGATGACTTTGACGAGGGAGAGGCAGCCCTGGATTTCGTTGGGGACCTGCTCTTCGGTGCAGAAGAGGTGAGCGTCGTCCTGGGTGAAGCCGCGGACGCGGGTCATGCCGTTGAGTTCGCCGGATTGCTCCCAGCGGTAGACGGTGCCGAATTCGGCGAGTCGGACGGGCATGTCGCGGTAGGAGTGAGGTGAGGAGGCGAAGATTTTGGCGTGGTGCGGGCAGTTCATGGGCTTGAGCATGAAGCCCTGGACGAGCTGGTCCTCGGGGAGGATTCGGTCTTTGGAGATGGTGGTGGCGTTGGTGCGTTCGTTGATGCCGTCGGCGAGGCGTTGGGAGACGCCTTCAACGCGTCGCATGACTTCGGAGCAGGAGCAGGTGGCGAGCTGGTCGAGGGTGTCGCGTTCGATGATGGGCGGGAACTGGGCGTCTTTGTAGTAGGGGAAGTGGCCGGAGGTTTTGTAGAGGTCGAGGGAGCCGATGTGGGGGGTGAAGACTTCGGTGTAGCCCTGCTTTTTGAGTTCGGCGGCGATGAAGGTCTGGAGTTCGCGGCGGACGATGGAGCCGTTGGGTGTCCAGAGGATGAGCCCCTGGCCGACGGTTTCGTCGATGTGGAAGAGGCGGAGGGCCTTGCCGATGACGCGGTGGTCGCGTTTGGCGGCTTCTTCCTTCTGCTTGAGGTAGTTGTCGAGTTCGGCCTGGGAGGGGAAGGCGGTGCCGTAGACGCGGATGAGGCGGTCGGAGTTTTCGTCGCCGTGCCAGTAGGCGGAGGCGAGTGAGAGAACGCAGGCGGCGCCGATGCGTGAGGTGGAGGGGACGTGGGGCCCGCGGCAGAGGTCTTCCCAGTTCTTGCCGGGCTCGCCGGTGGCGTAGAAGGAAAGTGTGGCGCGGTCGGCGCGTGCGGGATCGAAGCCCACGGCTTCGAAGCCGTGGGCTTCCTTGGCGGGTGATTTGGCGCTCTTGTAGACGGAGGAAGGGAGGCCCATCGCGCGTTCGGCGTTGTCGACCTTGTACTTGTTGCCCTCGGCTTTCAGGCGTGCGAGGGCTTCGGAGCCGGGCTGCTCGTAGCGGCAGAACTTGCGATCTTCCTTGATGATCTCGGCCATGCGGGCGTTGATCTTGTCGAAGAGGTCGGAGGAGAGCTTTTTGCCTTCGGGGACGTACATGTCGTAGAAGAAGCCGGTCTCGGTGGGCGGGCCGTAGGCGAGGAGGATGTCCTTGCCGGCGACGTCCTGGATGGCTTCGGCCATGACGTGGGCGGCGGAGTGGCGCATGAGGGTGAGGGCCTCGGGGCTGGTGGGCTGCCCGGGCTTGGCGGCGGTGATGAGCGCGACGGAGGCGTCGTGGTCGATGGTGTGGGAGAGGTCTTTGGTTTCGCCGTTGACCTTGATGGCGAGGGCGGCCTTGGCGAGGCCTGCGCCGATGGAGGCGGCGATGTCGAGGCCGGTGACGGGCTTGTCGAAGGACTTGGTCTTGCCGTCGGGGAGGGTGATGGTGGGCATGGGGTGTGGTCCGTGGAGCGGGTGAGAGGGTGATGGTGCGCGGATGGGTGCCTGTGAACGAAGAAGCCCAGCCGATCGGACGGCTGGGCTTCGGGGGAAGCGGGAGTCGGACCAGCCGGGGCGGGGTCAGGATGACGTGCTGGTCGTTCGGGCGGTCATGGGCGGAGTATAGACGGCGGGCGGGGCATGGGCACGTTCGGTATGATCCGCCCGTGCACTGCCCCTACTGCGAGAAGGACAACGACAAGGTGATCGACAGCCGAGCGAGCGACGGCGGGAAGACGATCCGTCGGCGTCGGGAGTGTCTGGAGTGTGGGAGGCGGTTTACGACGTACGAGCGGGTGGAGCAGACGCATCGCCTGATGGTGATCAAGCGGGACGGGAGCCGGGCGCCGTTCGAGACGGAGAACGTGCTGCGGGGTCTGATGGCGGCGTGCGGGAAGAGGCCGATCGCCCAGGAGACAAAGGAGCGGATCGCGGCGGAGGTGGACGAGGAGCTCCACCGGGAGTTTGACCGTGAGGTCGAGAGCCGGGTGATCGGGGAGCGAGTGGCGGCGAAGCTGCGGGACGTGGACGACGTGGCGTACATCCGGTTTGCGAGCGAGTACTACCAGTTCCGGAACGTGGCGGAGATTCAGCAGGAGCTGGCGACGCTGGCGGAGCGGCGGAAAGACGTGAAGGAGCAGCAGAAGCTGTTCTAGCACGCGTCTGGGCGAAACGAAGCCCCCGGAGAGAGGGCTCCCCGGGGGCATTGCTCTGCATGGGGAGTTGGATCAGACCTTGAATCGGCCGACGAGAGCGCGGAGCTGTTCGGCCTTGGCGGAGAGGGAGCCGGCGGCTTCGGAGGCCTGGCTCGCGCCGCTGGCGGATTCGCGAGCGACGGCGGCGACGGTTTCGACGGCGCGGGAGACCTGTTCGGTCGCGGCGGACTGCTCCTCCGCGGCGGCGGCGATCGACTGGATGAGGTCGGTCACGGACTGAGACGACTCGACGATCGAGGTCATGCCGGCACCGGCCTTGGCGGCCGAGTCGACGCTTTGGCGGACCTTGCTGGTGCCCTCGGCGATCTGTCCGACGGCTCGCTGGGTCTCGGTGCGGATGGAGGCGATGGACTCGGAGACTTCCTTGGTGGCGACGGTGGTGCGTTCGGCGAGCTTGCGGACTTCGTCGGCGACGACGGCGAACCCGCGGCCGTGCTCGCCGGCACGTGCGGCCTCGATGGCGGCGTTGAGGGCGAGGAGGTTGGTCTGGTCGGCGATGTCGTTGATGACCCCGACGATGCGGCCGATCTGCTCGGACTTGTCGCCCAGGGAAGTGATGATGTCGGCGGCCTGCCCGACGATCTGGTTGACCTGCTCGATCTCGCGGACGACGTTGGAGACGGCGTCACCGCCGGTGCGGGCGAGGTCGCCCGACTGCTTGGCCTGCATCGCGGTCTGAGAGGCCTTAGCGGCGATCTCGCCGACGGAGGAGGACATCTCGGTGACGGCGGCGCTGGTCTGGGTGGTTTCCTGGGTCTGGCGGGTCATGCCGGCGGCCATTTCCTCCGCGCTGGCGGCGATCTGGGTGCTGGCAGCGGCGACCTGCTGTGAGGTGGCGTTCACCTCGACGATGACGTCGCGGAGGGAGGCGATGGAGGTGTTGAAGTGGACGGCGAGCTCGCCGAATTCGTCCTTGCGCTGCTGGTCGAGCTGGCGGGTGAGGTCTCCCTTGGCGATCTGCCCAAGTGTCGCGGAAACGTCGGAGAACGACCGGCGGAGCGTGCGGGTGAACCAGACACCCAGGCCGGCGGCGATCAGGGCGGCGATGCCGACGCCCGATGCGAGCTTCCACACGTCGGCGACGAAGAGTGCGCGGGACTCGGCGAGTTCACCGGCGGCGATCTCGTTGTTGATCTGGATGAGGCCTTCGAGCTGTTCGCGGACCGTGTCGAACTTCGGGGCGGCGGCGAGGACCATGGACGAACCCTGCTTCATCAGCGTGGCGGCGGTCTGCGCGTCATTGCGTTCGACGGCGTTGCAATACGACTTCCAATGGGAGCTGAGTTCTTTGGCGGCCTGCTCCCAATCCTTGAAGACAGGGACGAACGCCTTCCAAAGCTGGGCCTCGTCGGGCGTCTGGGGGAGCGGCTCGTACTGCTTCCAACCGAGATCGACCAGGTCGTGGGCCTTGGAGAGCTTGCCCTGCTCGGCGACGCGCTTGGCGGCGTCGAAGGACTCGATCATCATGGCTTCGTTCGAGGCAAGTACGGCGGTAACGCCGACCTGCATGCGGTAGAGGGCTTCGATGCTCGGGAGTCGAACGACGGCGACCTCCTCGACCGAACCATGAATGTCGGAGAGGCCGGTGTATCCGACCAAACCGACGCCGAGGGTGACACCAACCATCACTGTGAAGCAACTGACAAGCTTGGTCGCCATTCGCATGGTGCGTAACTCCGGAGTGACGGAGGATGAATCGGATGGCGAACCCGTCAGCTTTACGCGAGCGGCCAAAAAGCACACTTCGCGGTCCGACATTGCACGAACTTTGTGGATAAGTCTCTGGGCAATCATCCGAAGGTCGATTTTCTCTGATGTTCGCATGGGAGGACCGCGCAGGCGGGTGCGGAGGGCGGCTTTCTGCGCTGGGCCCGAGAACGCCGGGCGGGCCGGCAAGATGCGGGCACCGGGAGGCGGCCATGAGCACGAACAAGGCGAAGATCGCGCGGTTGCTGGCGGCGGGGGCTGTGTTGTGGATGTGCGGGGCGGCCCGGGCGCAGTTCGCGGTGAACCTGAACCACGACGTGCCGGACTTTGACCTGACGGACGGCGTGCCGGACGCGGACCCGCTCACGCCGGGTGTTCAGGTGTCGCTGCGCTCGGCGTTGATGCATATCGGGACACTGGCCGCGGGGGCGTACACCGTGATGCTGCCGGCGGGCGGGTTCACGCTGACAATCGCCGGCGCGGGGGAGGACTTTGCGGGGCTCGGGGACCTGGACGTGCTGCGGGATGTGAGCATCCGGGGGGCAGGAACGGGCTCGACGATCATCGATGCGCGGACGCTCGGCGATCGAGCGTTCCACGTTCCGGTGGTTGGCGGGAGGCTTTCGTTGGCGGACCTGACGGTGCTGGGCGGGAACGTGTCCGGGGAGGGCGGGGGCGTGCTCGCGTCGGCGGGGCCGATCGTGGGGCGATCGGTTCGGTTCGAACGGTGTTCGTCGGCGGGGGGAAGCGGGGCGCACGGCGGCGCGGTATCGGGAGCGCGGGCGATGGAGTTTGATCGGTGCGAGTTCATAGAGAACATTTCGACTGGGCAGGGAGGGGCGGTGTTTGCGGGCGCGGGTGCCTCGCTGATCATGCGGGACTGCGTGCTGGCGGACAACGTTGCGACGCGGCACGGCGGAGCCGTGTACTCGGGCGGGCGCGCGGTGTGTATCGGGACGCGCTTTGAACTCAACCGCTCGATGCTGCTGACGGGGGCGTTCCACCACACCAGCGCGCTGACGGGGGGCGGGAACCTGGCGGAGCTTGAGCGGTGCGTGTTTGTGCAGAACGTCTCCGCGGGCGGCGGGGGCGCGGTGTTCAACTCGGCCGTCCTCTCGGACACGTTCGGGGATTACCGGCTCAACCAGGCGGCGGGCGGGGGCGGGGCGATCGAGAATCGCGGGGCGATGGTGCTGAGAGAGACCTATCTGGAATCGAACACCTCCGCGTCCTCGGGCGGGGCGATTACGAACAACGCGCTGGCGACGCTCAGCGGGACCAACCTCTGCATCTGGGCGAACACGGCGGATGTGAACGGGGGCGCCATCAGCAACGCGGGCACGCTCGATCTGTCGAGGTGCACGATCCGGTCCAACCGGGCGAACGGGACGACGGCCTCGCTCGGCGGGGGCGGCGGGCTGTACAGCATCACGGGCGATGCCCTGATCGTCAACAGCACGTTCAGCGGGAATGTCGCGCCCAACGGGCACGGGGGCGCGGTGCTGAACCACGCGGGCACGGTGCGGCTTTGGTTCTGCACGTTGTGGGGCAACGGGGCGTTCCTGATCGCGCCGGACGCGGGGAACTCGATCTACAACGGCGGATCCGGGCCGGCCACGGTCGAACTGACGCACACGGTGCTCTACACGCCGACTCCGACGCCGGGGGTCGCGGGACCTTCGGCGGTGACGTCGCTGGGCTTTAACTTCGATTGCGACGGGTCGGCGTGGCTGTCGGCGGCCGGGGATCAGTCGCCGGTGCCGGGCGGGTTTCTCGATCCGATGCTGGCGCCGCTGACGCACGAAGCACCGTGCGGCGGGCACGTTCCCACGCTGACAAGCCCGCTGATCGGTGGGGGCTCGGGGGCGATCATGACCGATCCGTCCGGGCGGGTCGTCGACCACGACCAGCGATCGATGCTGCGGATGATCGGCGCGTACGACATCGGGGCGATCGAAGTACAGGCGTGCGCTGCGGACTTCGACGGGGACGGGTTCGTGGACTTCTTCGACCTTGACGCTTTCGTCCAGGCGTTTATCAACGGCGACCCACGTGCGGACTTCAACGCGGATGGGTTCATCGACTTCTTCGACTACGACGACTTCGTGCTGGTGTTTACTCGTGGTTGCTGAGCACGAGGTCGGCGGGGTGGGGTCCGCATGCGAGGTCGGCGAGGTCAACGTGTGGATGGTCCTTGG
>DDSG01000191.1 GCA_002343325.1 Phycisphaerales bacterium UBA2396
CGGTGGTCGCGCTGGGCGCGGCGGCCGCGCAGCCGGTGGTCGGCGTCAAGGCGGTCGAGAACACGCTGGATGACGCGCCCAAGCCCTCGCTGCGGTCGCCCGACCTGTCGACGTGCGACGTGGACGTGGCGGACTTCGGGGCGGTGGGCGACGGCGTGACGGACGACACGCGGGCGATCCAGGCGGCGTTGTGGGCGGGTACGGACATCTCGATCCGTCGGCCCGGGACGTACGTGATCTCGGGGACGCTGGTGCGGGAGGCGGGCTCGAGCAACGCGAAGGCGAACGCGGCTCTTGTGATCCCCAGCGGGCGAAGGCTGGCAATGGCGCGCGGGGTGACGCTGAAACTCGCGACGGGAAGTCACTGCTACATGATCCGCAACGCGGGCTGGGCGACGGGTGACAGCGACATCGTGATCGAAGGGGGCGCGATCGACGCGAACCAGGCGGGGCAGATCGAGAACCTGGACTTTGAGCCCTATTGGTTCGGGCACGCGGTGCTGCTGCATCGGGTGAACCGCGTGACGCTGCGTGACTTGTACAGCACGAACCCGCGGATGTACTCGGTGCTGTTCTCGGGGTGCAACGACATCCTCGTCGAGCGGATCCAGTTTCTGCACGATCGGCGGAATTCGGACGGGATCCATGTGAACGGGCCGACGCGGGGCGTGGTGATCCGCGATCTGTGGGGGCGGACGTGGGACAACATGGTGGGGCTGATCGCGGCGGAGGTGGACTATTTCCGCGGGCTGTCGGACCTGACGCTCGGCGCGGGCGATATCCGCGATGTGCTGGTGGAGCGGGTGACGACGTTCGCCGGAAAGGAACCCGTGCGGCTCGCGGGCCCGGAGTGGACCACGCTGGACAACATCACGATCCGGTCGGTCTCCGGTGAGGTGGCGGACGGGATGGGCATCGCGCTGATGGACGATGAGATCGGCCGTGTGCGCGGCGCGGTGATGTCGCGGATCGTGATCGACGGCGTGGCGGTGTCGGTGCTGCCCAACTACGCGGCGGTGGGGATCTCTGCCGGCGGGCTGCGGGACGTGACGATCCGCAACGTCACGGTTCTCAGGCCGGACAACCTGGCGGTGTACATCGACGCCAAGCCGGGGAGCTTCGTGGATCTGCCGACGCTGGAGATCGAGGGGCTGCAGGGGTGGTGGATGGAGCGGCCGGTGGTCAAGGTGGGGGGCTCGCCCCAGCCGACCCGGGTTCGGCGGCTCGTTGGGCGCGATTGGGGCGTGCGGATGGGCGGCGGCGGGATGCTGATCGACCAGGAGGGCGCGATCGACGAGATCGAGCTCACGAACGTCTCGGCGACGGGCGGGCTGGCGATGTTCAAGCGGGCCGGGCTGCCTGATGGCCTGGTGCGGACGACGAACCTCCGGCTGGGGGGCGGGTGCGGTGGATTTTCGATGATGTCGCCCGCGACGATCGAACTCTGGAACGCGCGGGCGGGCGGGCTTTCCACGCGGGTGGTGAACGCGGGATCGGCGGTGCGGGTGGTGGGGGACGGCATGGTGTACGGCCCGGGGATCCCGAGCGAGCCGGTGCAGGTGCAGGCTGGGGGCTCGATCGGCGTGAGGCACCCGCAGTTTCGGATGCGGGGGCCTTTGTTCACGGCGGCGCCGGCGGAGGGGGACACGTTCTTCAATACCGAGGCCGTGGTGCCGCCTTGGGGGGAGTTGGGCGTGGGGCGGGTGGAGTACGTGGGCGGCGTGTGGGTGCGGCGATAAAGCGGCGGTGTGGACGGGCGGGGGAGGGGCCCCTACGCTTGGCGACTGACAAGTAGCGGCTGTGGCGGAATTGGCAGACGCGCAAGATTCAGGTTCTTGTGGTAGCAATACCGTGGAGGTTCGATTCCTCTCAGCCGCATTTCTCCCTTGTTCGGGCTGGCCTCGGCCGACCGACGAGGGGAGACACGACGCCGGCGGCCCCTTGCGGGTCGCCGCGGTCGTTTTCAGACTTCGCGGGTTCGGCGTGGGGGTTGAGGGCGTGTGTGAAGGGGCGGCGGTCGCGTGGGACTGATCCTGGCGGGCATTGACGAGGCGGGGTACGGGCCTTTGCTGGGCCCGCTTTGCGTTGGGATGTCGGCGTGGCGGGTGGAGTCGTGGTCGGCGGGCGATCCCGCGCCGGATGTGTGGGAGATCCTCGGCGGCGTGCTGGCGCGGGAGGTTCGCGGGGCCGGCGACCGGGTGGTCATCGCGGACAGCAAGGAACTGAAGCGGCCGAACAGCTCGGCCCGGGTGCACCCGCTGACGCATCTGGAGCGGGGCGTGCTGGCGGTGCTCGGGGTGATAGGTCGGCGTCCGGCGGATGATGCTGAGCTGGTGGGGATGCTCGGGTCGGCGTGGCCGAGGGAACCTTGGTACGAGGTCGGGCCGACGGCGTTGCCCTTGGCGTGGGACGCGGGTCTGTGCGGGATCGCGGCGTCGAGGCTCGCGGGGGCGTGCGAGAAGGCGGGGGTCGGGCCGATCGCGCTGGCGTGCGAGGTTGTCGGTGAGTCGCGGTTCAATGCGCTCGTGCGTTCGGGCGGGAGCAAGGGGGCGACGACGCTCGAGGGGCTTCGGCGGCATGCGGCGAGCGTGATCGAGCTGGCGGCGGCGCACCCGCGCGATGAGGTGCGGATCGTGTGCGATCGGCTGGGCGGGCGTGAGCGGTACGCCGACGTGGTGGCGGAGGTGCTGGGCGTGCCGGTCGATGCTGTGGGGGTGATCGAGGAGACGGCGGAGCGTTCTCGCTACCGGGCGTTGCTCGGGGAGGCGTTGGGCGGGCGCAGCATCGGGATGGTCTTTCAGTGCGAGAGCGAGCGGGCGCATCTGCCGGTGGCGTTGGCGTCGATGGCGGCGAAGTTGTGCCGGGAGCTCGGGATGGTCCGGTTCAATCGGTACTGGGGCGGGCGATTGGCGGACGTGAAGCCGACGGCGGGGTACTGGCAGGACGCGAAGAGGTGGCTGAAGGCCGCCGGGGACCGCGTGTCGGCGTCGGAGCGCAGGCGGCTCGTGCGGATCGCGTAAACTCGGGCATGAATTCGGCGGCACAATCCGAGGGCACATCGGCGGCGGACGCGGCGCGTTCGGTCGCGATGCTCAATCTCGCGGCGAGGCACGCGTGGCGTGGCCTGGGCGAGGTGGAGCCCAACCCGATGGTGGGGGCGGTCGTGGCCGATGCCGACGGGCGTGTGCTGGGCGTCGGGCATCATCGGCGTTACGGGGCGTGGCACGCGGAACGGGAGGCGATCGAATCGGCGGTGTCGGCGGGGCATGACGTGCGCGGGGCGACGATGTACGTGACGCTCGAGCCGTGCGCTCACGAGGGGAAGCAGCCGCCGTGCGCGGAGCTGCTGATCGAACGCGGGATCGCGCGGGTGGTGATCGCGGAGGCGGACCCGAACCCGGTCGCGGCGGGCGGGGCGGAACGCCTGCGGGCGGCGGGGGTGCGGGTGGAATTTTGCGAGGGGTGCCGGCTGGCGGCGGGGGTGACGAGACCTTTCCTCAAACGGGTGCGGACGGGGCTCCCGTGGGTGGTTGCGAAGTGGGCGCAGACGATCGACGGGCGCGTGGCGACGCGCACGGGGGAGAGCAAGTGGATCAGCGGGCCGTTGGCCAGGGCTCGCGTGCATCGGCTTCGTTCGCGGGTGGACGCGGTGGTGACGGGGATCGGGACGGTGCTGGCGGACGACCCGATGCTGACGGCGCGGGGCGTGACGCGCGTTCGGCGGCTGGCGAGGCGGGTGGTCTGCGACACGGACCTGGATGTGCCGCTCGACGCGGCGGTGGTGCGGACGGCTCGCGAGGTGCCGACAACGATCGTCTGCGAGGCGGAACTGGCGACGGCGGAGATCACCGGCGCGAAGCGGGCGGCGCTCGCTCGCGCGGGGGGCGACGTGCTCGGCGTGCGGGCGGGGGCGCTCGGCGGCGATCTGGCAGCGATGCTGCGCGGGCTG
>DDSG01000046.1:0-196 GCA_002343325.1 Phycisphaerales bacterium UBA2396
CAGTCGCAATGATCTCATGGGCGGCACGGTGGGCGGGGCGGGCGCTGGAGGCGGACGAGCGGATGCGTCTGGACCCGAGCGGGACGCGGAGGCTGACGCTGGAGCAGCGGGCGCGGATGAAGGGGCTGTCGGGTGGATGAGGATGGGGGATGAGGGTTTTGTGAGGATTGTGGGAGGGGCGAGGCGGGGTTGCGGC
>DDSG01000046.1:431-696 GCA_002343325.1 Phycisphaerales bacterium UBA2396
ATGCCGCTAGCATTCGGACTCTCAAGGAACGCGGCGAGCGGCACGTCCGGCGGGAAGTCGGGTGGTTGTCGGGAGTTGAAGGCCGCGTTTGGAATTGTTCGGGTGACGCTGATGGACGAGGACGAGGACAACGAGGGTCCGTAGGCGCGTGTGGGAAGTCGCAGCGCGAAGGTAAGCGTCATCGAGGCGTCCGGGCGTGTGTCCTGGGCGTGAAGGAAGAACGAAGGGCAAAGCCGCCCGGGCCCGAGCCTGCCAGAGAGGCGGG
>DDSG01000046.1:1013-15852 GCA_002343325.1 Phycisphaerales bacterium UBA2396
CTGTTCTACACGGGCAAGAACTACAAGATGGGCGAGGTGCACGAGGGCACGGCGACGATGGACTTCCTGCAGGACGAGCAGGAGCGCGGGATCACGATTCAGTCGGCGGCGACGACGTGCCCGTGGACGCGGAACGGGCGTGAGTACAAGATCAACCTGATCGACACGCCGGGGCACGTGGACTTTACGATCGAGGTGGAGCGGTCGCTGCGTGTTCTGGACGGTGCGGTAGCAGTGTTTGACGGGAAGGAAGGGGTGGAGGCGCAGTCGGAGACGGTGTGGCGTCAGGCGGACCGGTACCGCGTGCCGCGGCTTTGCTTCATCAACAAGATGGACAAGCTTGGCGCGTCGTTTGACTTCTCGTTCGGGACGATCAAGAGCCGGCTTGGCGCGAACGCGATTCCGATTCAGTGCCCGATGGGTACGGGTCCGGAGTTCAAGGGCGTGATCGATCTGATCACGATGCGCGCGTTCTTCTTCGAGGGAGACAAGGGCGACATCGTGAAGGAGTCGGACATTCCGGAGGAGTACGCGGAGTACGCCGGGAACTGGCGGAAGATGCTGGAGGAGAAGGTCGGCGAGATCGACGACTCGCTGATGGAGAAGTATCTCTCCGAGCAGCCGATGACGGTGGAAGAGATCCGCGGGGCGTTGCGGAAGGGGACGATCGCGCGGACGTGCAACCCGGTGCTGTGCGGGGCGGCGCTTCGGAACATCGGCATCCAGGCGTTGCTGGACACGGTGATTGACATCCTGCCGTGCCCGACGGAGCGTGAGCAGGTGGAGGGGACGGACCCGGCGGACAAGAACGTGAAGCTGACGCGGCCGCACGACGACAAGGCGCCGTTCGCGGCGCTGGTGTTCAAGGTGGTGAGCGACACGCACGGGGACCTGACGTACGTGCGTGTGTATTCGGGCACGCTGGCGAAGGGGACGCGACTGCTCAACCCGGGTAACGGGAAGAAGGAGAACGCGTCGCGCATCTTCGAGATGCACGCGAACAACCGGATTCCGCTGGAGCAGGTGACTGCGGGGAACATCGTGGCGGTCGTGGGCATCAAGGATTCGTACACGGGCGACACGCTGTGCGACGCGGACAATCCGATCATCCTGGAGCGGATGACGTTCCCCGAGCCGGTGATCTCGATGTCGATCGAGCCCAAGACGCAGGACGACAAGCGGAAGCTGTCGGAGGCGCTCATGACGATCCGCCGCGAGGATCCGTCGTTCCGGTTCACGTACGACGAGGAGACGCAGCAGACGATCATCAGCGGGATGGGCGAGCTTCACCTGGACATCATTACGACGAAGCTGCGTCGTGACATGAAGATCGGTGTTGAGGTCGGGAAGCCCAAGGTGTCGTACCGCGAGGCGATCACGAAGAAGGTGTCGGACGTTCGCGGTCTGTTCAAGAAGCAGACGGGCGGTCGCGGTCAGTTCGGCGACTGCGTGATCACGATCGAGCCGTTCACGGCGGAGCAGGCGAAGGCCGAGGAGCTGGATTTCACGGACAACATCGCGTTCGAGAACGCGATCGTGGGCGGCGTGATTCCGAAGGAGTTCATCCCGAGCATCGAGTACGGCGTTCGCCAGACGGCGGTGTCGGGCGTGAAGTTCGGGTATCCGCTGATCAACGTGAAGATCACGCTGACGTACGGGTCGTACCACGACGTGGACTCGTCGCAGGTGGCGTTCGAGCAGGCCGGCCGCATCGCGGTGCAGGAGGCGGTGGATCGCGCGGGCCCGCAGTTGCTCGAGCCGATCATGAAGGTCGTGGTGACGGTGCCGAACGATTACCTGGGCAACATCACGGGCGACATTTCGAGCCGCCGCGGGATGATCATCGACACGGAGGATCGCGGCGTGGTGAAGCTGGTGACGGCTGAAATCCCGCTGAGCGAGCTGTTCGGGTACACGACGGCGATCCGCGGGATGTCGCAGGGCCGAGCGAGCGCGAGCATGGAGTTCCTCGAGTATCGCCAGATGCCGGCGAACCTCCAGAAGGAGCTGGCCGAGGGCAAGGCCGGCGAGAAGGGCAAGAAGTAATCGGCCCGACGGGTCGATGACAGCGTGAAATGAATGCTCAAGCCCCCGCGGTCCTCGCGGGGGTTTTTCGTTGAGCGCGTGCGTCGGATCAGGCGAGGGACAGAGGCGAGGCGCCCTGTGCCGGCACGGTCTGGAAGAGGTCGGGGCGGATGTTGAAGCGGGCGGCGAAGGCGTCGGGGAGGGAGAGGGCGAGTGCTCGGGCGGCGTCGGGCGTGGCGAGGGCGACGACGCAGCCGCCGAACCCGCCGCCGGTCATTCGGGCGCCGACAACGCCGGGCGTCTGGTTGGCGAAGTCGGCGGCGAAGTCGAGCTCGGGGCAGGAGACGCGGAAGTCGTCGCGGAGCGAGGCGTGGGAATCCCTGAGCAGGGGTCCCAGGGCGGCGAGATCGGCGGCGGCGAGCGCGCGGGCGGCGTCGCGGGTGCGTTGGTTCTCTCCGACGACGTGGCGTGCGGAGCGGTACTGATCGGGGGAGAGCCTCGTGCGTCGGCGTTCGACAAAGGAGAGGCCGCCCTGTGCTTCGGCGTCTCGGAGGAGCGGGATCTCGAGGGCGAGGGCGGCCTGTTCGCAGGCGTGGCGTCGTTCGGCGTATTCGCCGCCGGCGAGGGAGTGCTTGACGCGGGTGTTGATAACCACGACGCGGAGAGTGGAAGGGACTGGGACGGGGTGGGCGTGCTCGGCGAGACAGTCGATGAGGAGCGCGTGCCCCGCGCGGCCGAGCACGGCGATGAACTGGTCCATGATGCCGCAGGGGACGCCGGCGAACTCGTGCTCGGCGAGTCGGCAGGCGTTGGCCTTGTCGTGGGGGTGGAGGTGCTTGGCGGCGGCGAGTTCGGCGAGTGTGGCGAGGGCGACTTCGAGAGAGGCAGAGGAGGAGAGCCCCGCGCCGAGAGGGACATCGGAGGCGACGGCGATGTCGGCGGGGGGCATGACGACGCCGCGACGGCGCATCTGTTCGAGGACACCCAGGGCGTAGGCGGGGAAGGTGCCGCGGAGCGCGGGGTCTGGGGCGATGGGCGAGCCGGACTCGGTGTAGGCGTGGATGGGGGCGTCGGCGGAGGCGATGCGGATGAGGTTGTCGGCGCGTGGAGCGGCGAGGGCGACGGTGTCGCGGTCGATAGCCATGGGGAGGACGAAGCCGCCGGAGTAGTCGGTGTGTTCGCCGATGAGGTTGACGCGTCCGGGGGCGCGAGCGGCCCAGGCGGGTGAGGCGTGGGTGAGCTGGGCGAGTGTCCGGTGGGCGCGGTTGAGGGCGGTTGTCATGGGTGGATGCCGGCGATGGAGTGGAAGCGGCCGCGGAGATCGGTGTAGGCGGCGCGGAAGTTCTGTCGGTGCGGGGCGAGCGCATCCGCGGCACGGTGATCGGGTGCGGCGGGGTCGGTGGCGGTGACGAGAGAGCGGCAGGCGTCGGGAACGTTCGGCCACAGGCCCGCGCCGACGCCGGCGAGGATGGCGGCACCGAACGAACCGCCTTCGGGTGTGGAGGGGACTTCGACGGGGAGTTGGGTGAGGTCGGCGAGGAGTTGTCGCCACTGGGGGGACTTGGCGCCGCCGCCGGAAACGCGGAGAGAGCGGATGGGGACGCCGAGGGAGGCGACGAGGTGGAGGATATCGGCGAGTGCGAAGGAGACGCCTTCGATGACGGCACGGACGAGGTGCGCGCGGGAGTGGCGGAGGGAGAGGCCGACGAAGGCGCCGCGGGCGTGTGGATCCTGGTGAGGGCATCGTTCGCCCTGGAGGTATGGAAGGAAGAGAAGACCTTCGCAGCCGGGAGAAGTGTTCCAGGCTTCGGCGAGGAGAACGTCCAGGGGAGTTTCGGGGAAGAGGCGTTCGTGGACCCACTGGAGGGATCCCGCGGCGGAGAGCATGACGCCCGTGACGCACCAGGCGCCGGGTGCGCCGGCGGAGCCTGTGGCGGCGGGCATGGTGTGTGTTCGACCGGCGGGGAGGTCTGGGGTGGGTGCGTTGGCGTGGGCGAAGATGACGCCCGAGGTGCCGAGAATGCAGAGGGCGAGCCCGGGCTCGACGATTCCCGCGCCGACGGCGCCGCACTGGTTGTCGCCGCTGCCTGCGGCGACGGGCGTGCCGGGGGCGAGGCCGAGATGCCGGGCGGCGTTGGCGGTGAGCTCGCCCGCGATCTGTGCGGATTCGAGAAGCGGCGGGAAGAGGGCGGGATCCAGGTCGAGCGCGTGGAGGAGCGGGGTGTCCCATCGGCGTTGGTGGACGTCGAGGGCGAGCGTGCCGCCGGCGTCACCGACGTCGGTGGCGACGACGCCGGTCATCCGGAGGCGGATGAAGTCCTTGGGGAGGAGGACGGCGGCGAGGTTGCGGAAGAGGTGCGGCTCGTGGTGTCTGAACCAGAGGAGTTTGGGGAGCTGGAAGCCCGTGAGGGCGGCGTTGCCGGTTCGGCAGACAAGTTCGGCGCGGCCGCCGGCGGCGAGCTCGATGGGTTCGAGGAAGTCGGCGGTGCGTTGGTCGTTCCAGAGGAGCGCGGGGCGGAGGGCGGGAGCGCCGGAAAGCCCGTGGCGGTCGAGGAAGACCGAGCCGTGCATCTGGCCTGAGAGTCCGACGGCGCGGATGTCGGCGGGGCGGAGCGAGGCGTTGGCGAGGGCCTGCCTGGAGGCGTGGCCGACGGCGTCCCACCAGTGCTCGGGGTCCTGCTCGGTCCAGAGGGGCTTGGGCGTGAGGAGTGGCGTGGGCGCGGAAGCGTGGGCGAGGAGACGCCCGTCGTCGCCCAGGATGAGCGCCTTGGTGCCGGAAGTGCCGACGTCGATCCCCATGAGCGGCATGGGGTCAGGGTATCGGATCGGGGGTCAGCGAGCACGCTGCGGATCGGGAAAGTCGCGGTAGAGGGCGGAGGTGAAGTCGGTGACCATGGAGTAGACGGGGTTGTGGAGGCGTTCGATCTCGCCTGTACGGGTGGCGACGAGCCCGAAGGCGTCGTCGAGTTGTGCGAGATCGCGGGTGTGGACGACGCAGTGGAACTCGCCCAGCGTGGGGGGCGAGAAGCCGAACTTGCGGCGGGTCAAGGTCCAGGAGTCGATCTTGCCCTGGTCCTTGAGGTGGTTGAGGTACTGGGCGACGGCGTCGGCGAACTCGAGGTCCTTGCGGGAGTCCCGGAGGTTGAACCACATGTGGTAGTGCTGCATGGGTTCAGGCTTTCTGCAGGCCGAGCGAGGCGAGGAGTTCTTCGTCGATGCCGAGGTAGTCGTACATGTGCTGGTCGTAGGTGACGGCGTGGTCGTCGCGTGAGAGGTCGAGCCTCATCTCGTTGATGACCTTGGTGCCCTGCTTGATCCAGTCGTTCCAGGTTTCGGCGGAGATGTTGTCGGCGATCCAGGTGCCGAGCGGGCCGCGGAGGGGCGGTCGCTGGAGCTTGGTGCCGGGCTTGCCGGTTCGTCGGCAGAGGAACGAGCCGCCGGCGGCGGGCGAAGGGGCGGCCTGCTCGACCTTGGGGGGCTCGACGCCGAGAGAGGTGAGGAGTTCGGCGATGGCTTTCTTGGGCATGAAGTCGCCCTTGGCGGCGGCGACGGCGTAGCCCTTGAGGAGGACATCGGTGGCGGCGGGGCGGTCGCCGGACTCGATGAAGGACTTGCCGGCGAGCTGATAGGCCTTGGACATGTCCTTGTTGAGCTCGGTGCAGCGGAGGTAGGCGCGAGCGGCATCGGCGTGGCGGGCGGCCTGGGCGTAGGCGCCGCCGAGGCTGAACCAGGCCATGTCGTTGTCCGGGTCCGCGCCGGGCTGGACCATGTTTTCGAACTGGCGGATGCGTGCTTCGATGTCCATGCACGAGGGTATGCAGGGACGGGCGGCGGTCGGATCAGGAAACGATCTCGACAACCTGGAAGCGCTTAAGGCCTCGGGGCGCGTTGACGCGGATCTCGGCGCCGATCTTGGCCTTGAAGAGGGCCTCGCCCATGGGGCTGTTGAGGGTGACCTCGATGATGTCGCCGGTGTCGGCGTTGGAGGCTTCACCGACGAGGCGGTAGAGGTCTTCGTCGCCGCGGTCGACATCGCGGAGCTTGACGGTGGCACCGAGGAAGACGACGCCTTCGACGGCCTTGGCCATTTTTTCGTCGATGACGGAGAGCCCGGCGAGGCGTTGCTGGAGGCGTCGGATCTCGGCCTCTTCCATGCCCTGCTGTTCGCGGGCGGCGTGGTAGTCGCCGTTTTCCTTGAGATCGCCGAGTGCGCGGGCCTCGGCGATGCGGTTGGAGATGACGGGGCGGTTGGCGACGAGCTGAGCGAGGCGGGCCTCGATGGTGGCCTTTTCCTGGGGGGTGACGAACTCCATCGGGGTGCTCCGGAGAAACGGGCGTGCGGGCCCGAGTGTGGGACTGGGGCCGACCGCGTGCGCGGACGGTTGCGGGAGGGCCGTCGCCAACGTCAGGCGGCGGGTGGGGCGTGCTGGGGCCGATCCTCGCGCCCGTGAGGGAGAGGATGGGCGGCCAGGGCGTGGGCAAAGAGCCACACGCCGACCCCGACGAGGAATGTTACGCCGATGGCGACCCAATGTTCTGGGAGAACGGCGGCGGCGCGGCCGGACCAGAACCGCTCGCGCCCGACCTCGAGGACGGCGGTGATGGGCGAGAGCATGGCCGGGGTGTCGGCGTGCTCGGAGGTGACCACGGGCAGCGAGGCGACGACGACGGGCCCGGCGGCGGGGAGGGCGAGGAAGAAAGCCATCCAGGCGGTGCGGCGGAAGGTGTGGGCGCCCGGGGTGGGCGAGGGGTTGCCCTGCGCGACGGCGAGCAGGCCGCCGACGACGAACGTCCAACTGAGGAGAACCAGCCCCATGGACGCGGCGACGGAGACGGGCCACATGGCGAGGAGGGTGAGGGGCCAGACGACGGCCTGGGCGGGGACGGCGATGACGAAGAGGTCCTTGAGCGTGGCGGAGAGGCCGCCCTCGGAAGGGATGACTTGCGAGAGACGGATGAGAGGCCAGAGGACGGTGATGCCGATGGCGGTGAGGACGAGCAACTCGCGTGAGGCGTATCGGCCGGCGAGCTGGTCGAGCCCGCCGAGGGCGGCCGGGGGGCCGAAGCAGACGAGCGTGACGGCAAGGAGGTAGGTGGTCCAGAGGAGGGCGAGCCCGCGAGGCTCGACGCGGCGGTGGGCCCACTTGTCTCGCGAGGGCGGGGGAAGTTCGGGGAGGGGCGAGAACGGCTCGGAGAACGGTGGCGCGTCGGCCGGCGGCAAAGGCGGGTTGGCCGGGGCGTCGGTGGAGGCCGGGGTGGGATCGGTCGGGCCCATCAGGGCGTGGTCTCTTCGACGCGGACAGCGCCGGCGGAGGCCGAGATGTTGAGGATGAGCGGGCGTTCCCAGAAGATCTCGAGCATCTGGGTGGAGGTGTCGATGCCGCCGTCGATGCGGCCGAACTTGCGATTGAGTTCGGTGAGGCGTTCGATCTTTCGACGCGTGGGGAGTTCGCCCGGGAGAGGCTTGGAGGGTCGGCCTCCCCAGACGATGCGGCCGCCGCCTTCGAGCGTGCCGCTGGGGCCGACGGTGATGATGACGAGTCGGCGATTCTCGCGGAAGGTGGCGACGTCGACGGCGGCAACCTGGCTGAACCAGGGCTGGGGCGCGATGGCTTTGAAGAGCTCGATGCCCGCGGTGACTTCCTCGCCCGACCATTGGCTTGTGTAGTCGGGCTTGGCGTCGCGCATGGGGCGTGGGGCGGAGACGCCGACGAGCACAGGGAGCCTCGACTGGCCCAGCGCGTACTGGACGGGCATGGGGTGAGCATCCCATGAGAGGAGATGGTCGGAGCCGCCCTGGCGGACGACGACGGCGGGGATGCGCCACGAGCCGAGGACGGCGAGGACGCCGCCGGGTCGTCGTTCGACGACGGGGCGGCCGACGAACCAGCCGGATCGCTCCATCGCGTCAGCGACGAAGTCGAGAGGTTCACGGCTGAGCGGGTCAGGCTCGTTGCCCAGAGCGGCGAAGGCGGCGGCGGTGAGTTCCTCTTGGAACTGCGGCGAAAGCCATGTCGTGGCCTCGGGCTTGGCGGGCTCGGGGGCGGCCGGCTGAGCGGCGGGCTTGGCGGGGCGCGTGTTGCGTTTGCGGGGCGCGTCCTTCGCGGGCGTGTCGTCGGCAACGGCGGTGAAGGCTGGGTTGGCCGAGGCCGACGCACGCTTGACAGGGGCGGCGTTGATGGAAGGCCAGGTGAACTCGATGCGGGTGATTCGTTCGCCGACGACCTGCTGGGTGTGTCGTTCGAGGGGTCGGTAGCCGATGTAGAGGGCCGCGCCGACACCGACAAGAAGGCCCGCGACGGTGACGGCGCCGAAGTAGCCGAGGAACTTGCCCCAGGCGAAGGGGGGCTTGGGCGCGGGCTGGGCGTCGTCGATGGGCTCTGGGATCTGGTTGGTGGCTTCGTCCATGCGGAAGACCCCGTGAGGCCTGCTCCTGTGGAAGGGCGGCGTGCGAGCGGGCCGAGTCCGTCCGGCCCTGATGGATTCTAACGGTCGCGGACGGCCATGGATACCAGTGAGGCACAAAGATCGGGCATGGGCAGCCCGCGGTGGGCGGCGGCCATGGGGAGCAGGGAGTGGTCGGTAAAGCCGGGCATGGTGTTGGCTTCGAGGAGCCACAGGGCGCCCGAGGGCTCCATGAGGAAGTCGATGCGGGCGAGGTGGCGGACGCCCAGGGCCGAGGCGAGCGTTCTGGCGTACCCCTGGACCCTGGTCTTGACGCCCGGGGGGAGATCTGGATCGACGAGGTAACGGGTGTCGTCGCGTGTGTACTTGGCCTGGTAGTCGTAGAACTCGACGGCCGGGCGGATTTCGATGGGGTCGAGGGGGGAGCCGTCGAGGATGCCGACGGTCAGTTCGGTGCTGGGAAGGACGGCCCGTTCGACCATGTAGACGCGGTGCGGGTGCTGGGAGACGTCGCGGAGGATGGCGGCGTGTGCCTTGGACCAGTCCTCGGGCGAGCGGCAGATGTGAACGCCGACGCTCGAACCTTCGTGGATGGGCTTGGCAACGACGGGGAAGCCCGCGATGGGGCAGGCGTGGTCGCGGAGGTTGAGGGCGAGAGCGTCGGCCGTGGGGATTCCCGCGCGGGCGGCGGCGAGCTTGGTGCCCAGTTTGTCCATCGCCAGCCGGGCGGCGGGGGCTTTGGAGCCGACAAAGGGGCGGCCGAGTTGGGCGAGAAGATCCTGGAGAGGCCCGCCCTCGCCCCACCCGCCGTGGAGCACGGGGAAGACGACCTCGCCCGGGAAGGCGGCGAGCTGGTCGAGCGTGGGCTTGTCGATGACGTGATAGTGGACGGCGTGGCCGGCCCGGAAGAGCGCGTCGGCGACGGCGCGTGAGCTGACGAGCGAGACCTCACGCTCGGCGTCCGGGCCGCCGCCCAGCACAAGCACGGAGGGTTTGGGGTTCACGGGGCGACTCCCGCGGGATCGAGCCCGAGCGAACGGCGACGCCAGATGACGACTTCCGGATGGAGCGTGACGCCGAAGGTATCGAAGACGCGCCGACGGGTCTCGATCATGAGATCGATGACGTGCTGGGCGGTGGCGACGGCGGTATCGGTGACGACGAAGTTGGCGTGGACCGGCGAGATGCTGGCCCCGCCGACGGCGAGCCCCTTGAGCCCGGCCCGGTCGATGACCATCCCGGCGGAGACGCGCGCGCCGGCGGGCCCGAGCGCGGGATGGTCATGCGGGAGCGTGGGATTCTTCCAGACGCACCCCGCGGAATGGGCGGCGAGTGGCTGGCTGGCCTTTTTCTTGGCCATGATGTCGAGCAGGCGTTCGCGGAGCGGTGCGGGGTCGGCGGGCGTCAGGGCGAGCTCGCACCCGGTGATGATGAGCCCTTCGAGCCCGGAGGATCGGTAGGCAAAGGCGATCTGCTGGCGCGTGAGGTGGACGGTGGAGCCGTCGCGGGCGAGGGCGGTGACCGAGCGGACGACGTCGGCGATCTGGCCGAAGGCTCCGCCGGCGTTCATGACGAGTGCGCCGCCGAGGGACGCGGGGACGCCACCGAGCACTTCGAGCCCGGCGAGCCCTTCGCGGATGGTGGCGTGGATGAGCTTGGGGAGGTTGGCGCCGGCCCCGGCGCGGACGATGCCAGTGCGTGCGTCGATCTGCCAGCCCGAAAAGGCGGGAGCGGCGAGCGAGACGACGGTATCGGCGACACCCTCGTCGTGAACGAGGAGGTTCGCGCCGTCGCCGAGAATGCGCAGCGACGGGTCTCGGCGGAGCAGGTCGGCAAGTTGATCGTGGGAGGTCGGGCGTGCGAAGGCGTCGGCCCGTCCGCCGATGTGGAACCACGTGGGGATCGGGGCGTGGCGCTGGAGTTCGAGAGGATCGGCCAAGGCTGTGCTCACGGACGGCGGGCCTTTCGTTCAGCGAGAGTCGGCCAGATAGGCCTGGGCGACCTGGTACACGGGGCCGGCCCCCATGCAGACAACAAGGTCTCCGGGGCGGGCGATCGTGTGCAGGTGATCGACGATCGCCCCGAAGGGCGAGATGTGCGACGCGCGAACGCCGCGGCTCACGAGGCGATCGACCAGATCGAGCGAGGTGACCTTCTGGCGTTCTTCCTCGCTGTCGCGGACAAAGTAGATGTCGGGAACGATGACGATGTCGGCGGAGGAGAAGCTCTGGGCGAATTCCTCGAGGAGATGGCGGGTGCGGGAGTGCTGGTGCGGCTGGAAGACGCAGATGAGCCGCCCGCCGCGGTCTTCCGGGCGTTCGAACTCGCGAAGGGCGCGAAGGGTGACGTCGATCTCGGTGGGGTGGTGCCCGTAGTCGTCATAGACGCGAACGCCGGGAAGGCCCGAGCCGCCAATGGCTCGCTCGCCGAGGAACTGCATGCGGCGGTCGATGCCGCGGAACTCGGCGAGGCTGTCGGCGGCGGCCTGGGGCTCGACGCCGACCATCGTCGCCAGGGCGACGGCGACCGAGGCGTTGAAGGCCATGTGGGCCCCGGGGACGCGCATCGTCCAATGAGCGATCGGTCGGCGTTCGAAGGCGAGCGAGACGCGGCGCGTGGCGGGGTCGTAGGTGATGACCCAGTCGGCCTGGGGCGAGAAGCCGATGGTGTCGACGCGGCAGGCCTGACCGGCCGTCACTTCACGCCGATGGGCCCCGTCGTGGTTGATCAGCAGGCGACCGCCGGCCGACTCGGGGGGGAGCAGCCCCGCGAACTGGCGGAAGCTCTCGACGATGTCGTCGAGCGAGGCGTAGCAGTCGAGATGGTCCGCTTCGACGGAAGAAATCGAGGCGATCTGCGGGCGGAAGTTGTGGAACGACCGGCCGAACTCGCACGCCTCGGCGACGAGAATGCCGGGGCGACCGGCCATCGGGCCCTTGGGGATCGACGTCGCGCCGAGGCGGAAGCCCGCGGGGGTCTGCGTGGCGAGCCCGGCCTGGGCCGAGCCGCGATGCCCGAGCAGCAACTGGCGCGAGGTGGCCCCGACGATCACGGTTGGGTCGAGCCCGACATCGGCGAGCAGCCCCCCCACCATCGCGGTCGTCGAGCTCTTGCCGTGGGTTCCGGCGATGGCGATCCCGGTCGTGCCGAGCATGCACTTGCCGAGCGTCTGGGCGTAGATCATGGTGGCGACGCCGCGACGCTGGGCCTCGGCCATCTGGGGGTGGTCGGGCTTGATGGCGGCGGAGGCGACCACCAGATCGACGTGCTCGGGCAGCGTGCCGGGGCGCTGGTCGAAGCCGACGCGGATCCCTTCAGCCTCGAGCGCGACGGTGGAGTCCTGGGCGGACTGATCCGACCCGGCGACGATGGCGCCCCGGGCCTTGAGCATCCGGGCCAGCCCCGCCATGCCGCACCCCCCGATCCCGATCATGTACACCCGGCGTCCGGCGACGTCGAAGGTCGCGCCGCCGCGGGCGTCGGCATGGGGGAAGGGGATCGGGCGTTTGATGGGCATATCGGCAACGGCGGGCGGGGGAGTCATGGGAACTGTATCGGACGAAGTTCGGCAAAGGCCGCAACGGTTTTCCACACCTCGCCCGACGGTGATTCGCCCAAGTGCTAGGCTCCGCGCATGGCGACGGAAAGCCAGCGGATCGACCCTTCACCGGCACGCCTCACGGGCGGGCGTTGGCCTTGGATCGCGATGGTGCTCGCGCTCGCCGTGATGATCCTGGCGATGAAGCTCCAGGGTCGGATCTGGATCTCCGAGTCCGGCATGGTCGCCCTCTGGCACGGGGATGTCTGGTCGAGCGAATGCTCGCAGCAGCTCACCGACCCCTACAGCATCACCCACGTCTCCCACGGGCTCTTCTTCGCCCTGTTCTTCGGCGCGCTCGGGCGATGGCTGGCGGGGCGCGGGTTCGACAGGGCACAGGACTGGCGCTGGCATCTGGCGTTGGGCGTCGGGGTGGCGGCGGCGTGGGAGATCGCCGAGAACTCCGCCGCCGTCATCGAGCGGTACCGCACCGTGACGATGTCGCTCAACTACATGGGCGACAGCATCTTGAACGCGACGGGGGACGTGCTCTCCTGCGTCCTGGGCTTCTTCATCGCCCGACACCTCGGACTCTGGAAGACCCTCGCCCTGTTCGCGGCGACCGAGCTGCTGCTGCTCTGGCTCATCCGCGACAACCTGACGCTCAACATCATCATGCTGCTTCATCCGATCGACGCGATCCGGGAATGGCAGGCCGCCGGTCGCTAGCCCCGGCGGTGCGGCTCGATATGGATGAGCACGCCGGCGACCTCGGGCATCGCCGAACGGATCGCGGCCTTGACCTTCCCGCTGATCACGTGCGCCTCGGCGACAGACATGGCGGGATCGACCTCAACGTGCATGTCGACCCAGAACCTCGTCCCGGCCTTGCGGGCGTGGGCCTGCTCGACGTCCAGCACCCCGAGCACGTCCCGCGCGATCCGGGCGGCCTGCTCCGGGACCGCCGCGGGACGCTGGTCGAGCAGCTCGGCCAAGGGGGGCCTGGCCAGGGCGACCGCGTTCCACAGGATGAGGGCCGAGGCCAGCAGCGCGGCCCAGTCGTCGGCGGGCTCCCACCCGGGGCCGCCCCACAGGGCGATCGAGATCCCCACGAACGCGGCGAGAGAGGTGATGGCGTCGGCGCGATGGTGCCAGGCATCGGTGTGAACGGCCTGGCTTTTCTCCTGCCGCGCCACGCGGGCCGTGACCCGGAACATCGTCTCCTTCGCCACCACCACAACAACGAGCACGATCAGCGTCCACCATGCCGGGGCGTGGTGCGGGGTGATGATCTCGTGGATGGACTTGCTCGCGATGCCGACGGCCGCGACGACGAGCAACCCCGCGACGACGAGGGCGGCGAGGGCCTCGGCCTTGCCGTGCCCGTACGGGTGGTCATCGTCCGGGGGCTTGGCCGCCATCCGAAGCCCGCCCCAGATGACGAACGAGCCGAGGAGATCGGAGAACGACTCGACGGCGTCGGCGACGAGGGCGTAGCTGTGCCCGAAGATCCCCGCGAGCAGCTTGGCGAGCGCGAGCGTGAAGTTGACCGCGAGGCCCACGAGGGTCACCCGCATCATGCGGCGGCTGGCGTGGTCGAGGTCCTTCGGCGCCTCCGAGGTCATAGCTCATGGTAGCGAGGAGCCCGATCGACCCCGCGGCGATTGGACGGGGCCCCAGCCGCTGGCGCCGGAAGTCGCCTGACGCCACATTCTGAAGCTTCACATGCCGCGAGGGAAGTACATGATCGAAATCTGCCCGCCTTCTAGGCTGTAGGCTCCGCCGCCGCCGTCATGCCTCAGACGCACCTTGAATCGGCGCGTCCCGGCGGAGACAGGCATGATGTGTTCAAGAGGGACGTTCTGCTCGATACTCGTCGACGGGGCGGTCAGGTCAGGGCCGATCCTAACAATCGCCTCTTTCGTCAGCACCTCGGCGCCCGTGGTCTCCTTCAGCTCCAGAAAGGCCTGGCTGACCATCGGACTCGCGGTGTAGACGCGCACATTCCAGTTGCAGAAGATCCGGATGAAGCCATCGCCTGGCACGTTGATCGTGATGCTCTCTAGAAGAGTCGCGGAGGTATTGTTCAGAACGCTCGTCGGGTTCGTGCTCGCGGCGAACGCGATCGCCGGCATATTCCGTGCGGCCAGGTTGCCCTGTATGTTGGCGTTGCCGCTGCCGTCGTCGAGGATGTTGCGGAAGGTCGGGGCGTTGCCGGTGTTGGTCAGGCTGCCCACGCGGCCGGTGCTGTCGACGCCCAGCACCGCGCGTTGGCCGTTGGCCGGCACCGCGTTCCACGCGCTCGCCGTGGGGTTGTAGAGCCCGAGCTGCAGCGTCCCGAAGGTGTTCTGCACGTACCCGCCGCCGGGGTCGTTGGCGTTGCGGATCGCGACGCGCGGGTCCGCTCCCGTAACGTCGAGCTTGCCCGCGGGCGTCACGGTGCCGATGCCGACGTCGCCGTCGGTGTCGAAGGCCATTCGCACGCCGGGCGCGGTCCCGTCGCGGATCAGGAACTTGCCGGCCCCTTCGCCGTTGCCGCTGCCGGTGGAGATCAGCCCCCACTCGCGCCCGCCCGCGGACGTGTTGGTGATGCGGCTCCAGGTGCCGCCGGTCGCGCTGCCCTGCGTCGTAAGCGCGAACTGGCTGCCCGTCGAGATCGACTGTGCCGCCGTGAAGGTATTGGCCGAGGCGAGGCGTGCGACGGTCGCAGGCAGGCGGCTGTCGGGGACCTGCCCGCTGACGAGCTGGCCCGCGTTGAGGTTTGTCAGCCCGGAGCCGTCGCCGCTGAAGCTGTTGTTCCCGCTGAAGACGTTGGAGCCGGTCCAGTTCTGGTTGCCGCCGAGGCGCCCGACGGTGGTCGGAATCCGCGCG
>DDSG01000145.1 GCA_002343325.1 Phycisphaerales bacterium UBA2396
GGGAGGAGGCCCGGGTGCTGGCCGGGGCGGGGTTTGACGGCGTGATCGTCGAGAACATGCACGACGCCCCGTACATCCACGGGGCGCACGGTCCGGAGGTGGTGGCGGCGATGACGCTGGCGGCGGAGGCGGTTCGTGCGGCGGCGCCGGGGTTGGTGATGGGGGTGCAGGTGCTGTCGGGCGGGGCTATGGAAGCGCTCGCGATCGCGCACGCGGTGGGCGGGGCGTTTGTGCGCGTGGAGAACTTCGTGTTCGCGCATGTGGCGGATGAAGGGCTGCTCGAGCGTGCCGAGGCGGGGCGGCTCCTTCGGTATCGGCGGAGCATCGGGGCCGAGAGCGTGAAGGTGATCTGCGACGTGAAGAAGAAGCACGCGTCGCACGCGATCACGGGCGATCTCTCGATCGCGGACGTGGTGGAGGGCGCGGAGTTTTTCGGGGCGGACGGTGTGATCGTGACGGGTTCGGCGACGGGCAAGCCCGCGGCGGAGACGGACATCGCCGAGGCGCGGCGGTCGACGAAGCTGCCGGTGTGGGTGGGGAGCGGCGTGACGCCGGACCAGTTGTTGAGGCTTTGGGCGCACGCTGACGCGTTGATTATCGGGAGCTGGATCAAGAAGGAAGGGCTCTGGCGCAACGCGGTCGACGAGTCGCGGTGCCGGGAGATCATGCGTGCGGCGGACGCGGTCCGCTAGAATGGATGGTTGCGGCGTGGGGGATGTTGGAGGCGGATCTGCATCTTTCGGTGATCATCCCGATGTACAACGAATCGGCGCGGGTGATCCCGACGCTCGAGGATGCTGTGCTCTGGCTTCATGAGGCGCCGTGGACGAGCGAGATCGTGCTGGTGGACGACGGGTCCAAGGACGCGACGGTGGAGCGTGTCACGCCGAAGCTGTTCGAGAAGCCGATCGGGGCGTTGCAGCGGGTGCGGCTGGTCCGTCACGAGCGGAATCGGGGGAAGGGCGCGGCGGTGCGGACAGGGTTGGCGGAGGCGGAGGGTGGGTGGCGCCTCATGATGGACGCGGACAATTCGACGCGCGTGTCGGAGGTGGTCCGGCTGCTGGCGGAGGCCGAGCGGAGCGGGGCGGGGCTCGTGTGCGGGTCGCGGAATGTCGCGGATTCGGACGTGGTGACGAGGCCTTCGCGGAAGCTGATGGGCTCGGCGTTCCGCATGGCGCTCAAGGGTCTGGGCATGGGGATGCTGCGTGACACGCAGTGCGGCTTTAAGCTCTACCGGGCGGATGTGGCGGCGGCGATCGCCGAGATCGCGCGGGAGGACCGGTTCGCGTTCGATCTGGAGCATCTGCTGATCGCCGATCGGCTTGGCGTGGGTGTTCGCGAGGTGGGGATTTCGTGGACGCACCGGGACGGGGGCACGATCCGGCCCGTGCGGGATGGGCTGCGGATGCTGAGGGATGCGGCGCGGATCCGGATGCGGTACGCGCGGGGGCTGCCGCCGGTCATGGTCGAGGTCAAGCCGATGCGGCGGGTGGAGAAGTCACCCGCGGAGCGTGTGGGCTAGGCTGGTGACATGACGCAGCCTGCACTTACCGGGCGGGATCGATTCCGGGCGAGAGTTCTTCCGCTGGTGCTGATGGCGGTGATCGCGGGGTGTTTCGCGTACTTTGCGCTGCGCATGGTGCGGGGACTGCCCAGCGATGCCGACCCTTACAAGGGCGACTTTGAGCACTTCTACCACGCGGCGGCGGCGATGGCGGGGGGGCAGGACATTTATGCGTCGCACACGCGGGGGTACATCTATCCGCCGCTGGTGGCGATGCTGCTGATCCCGCTGGGGATGATCGAGGACCCGTGGACGGCCCAGGCGATCTACGGCGCGATCAACCTGCTGCTGGTGGCGGCCACGCTGGCGATGGGCTGGCGGGCGGTGCGGACGCGGCTCGGGCTGCCCGCGGACCGGCTGACCGCCTTGGCGGTCACGGCGGTCGGGCTGGTGTTCTGCTTCGAGCCCGTGCGGCAGGAGATCGAGGAAGGGCAGACCGACACGCTGGTCGCGGTGTCGCTGGCGGCGTCGCTGCTCGCGCTCGATCGTCGCCCGTGGCTGGCCGGTTTGCTCATCGGCTTTGCGGGGAACGTCAAGTACCAGTCGCTCGTGGTGCTCCCTTATCTGCTGCTCCGTCGGCGGTGGGCGGCGGCGGCGGGCTCCGTGGCGGGGTTGGCGTTCTTTGCGCTGGTCCCGGCGGTCGTCGTCGGTTGGCGGACGAACATGGAGTATCTCGCGGTGGCCTTCCGCGGCGTGGGCAAGCTGTTCGGGCTGTCGGCCCCCGGGGCCGCCGTCGCCACGCACGACATTCGCTGGGAGAAAAGCGTGTCGATCACCAGCGGATTCGCCAAGACGCTCGGTCCGGACGTGTCCGACACGCTGGTGATCGGGCTTGCGGGTGTCGCCGCCCTCGCGGTGCTCGCGGGCGCGTGGCTCATCTATCGCCTGCGCGGCACGGCGATGCTGGCGGGCCGGGGGGGCGACGCGGATCTCGAGGGGCCTCGGCGTGGTGTCGTGCTGATCGAGTGGGCGGGGCTCGCGGTGGCGGTGCTGGCGTTCTCTCCTCAGACGACGGTTCGGCACATGTACCTCGCGTTGCCGGTCTTCATGATCGCGGCGGCGCTGCTGCTGGTGCCAAGGGTGGGTGTTGCTCGCTGGCCCCTGGCGGTGGGTGTGGCGGTGGCGATCGCCGGGATGCTGCTGCCGCCGGGCAATGTGGAGTCGGTGAAGCCGATGCTCGACCAATGGCGCCAGATCGGTGGTTCGTCGTGGTGTCTGGTGCTGATGTTCCTGACACTGCTGTGGGTCGGGCTTGAGACCGAGCGTGCGAGGGCCGCGGGGGCGCCGTTGGCGGACCCGCCGCCGGGGTACGACGCTCAGGGTCGGAGGGTGGGCGCGGCGGGATGATCCAGGAAACGGTCATCGCGGCGTTTCTGCTGGTGGTGTTGTCCGGCGCGGTGGAGCCCGCGTCGGCCGCCGACTCGCCGCTGGTCATCGCGGCTTGGACGCTCGGGCCGATGGTGATGATCGCGGTGTGGTGCGTCTGGCGCGTGGGGCGGTGGGCGAGGCAACTGGACCGCGGTCGTGTGTCGGCGGTGGACCGTGCCGAGCGCACGGTGGTGGTGGTTCGCGTGCTCGCGCTGGCGTGGCACGCGTTGAGCCTGTTCGCGTGGGGTTGGGCGGACGCGGTGCGGGCGATTGTCGGCGATTGGGTGCTTGTGGACGAGCTGGTCGCCGCGTCGCCTCCGATCGTGATGGTGATGCTCTCAATCGCGTCGTTCCATTCGGTGGACCGGCGGCTGCGAGAGGTTGTGGTGCGTCGGGCGTTGCTCGAGGGGTGGCCCGTGCCGCCGCAACTGACGCGGTCGCGGTATGTGTGGTTCTGGTTCCGGCACGCGGTGGCCCCGGTGATCCTGCCGGTGTGCCTGCTGGCGGCGTGGGCGGAAGCGGTCGATCGGGTGTGGCCCGCGGAGGCGGGGCACGATGCGGGCGGCGTTGCCGGAGGGTGGGAGTCGATCGCGGTGCAGGCGATCGGTGTGGTGCTGATCGTGGCGATCGGGCCTTGGGCGCTGACGCGGGTCTGGCCGACGGTGCCGATGGGCGCGGGCGAGCTGCGCGATCGGCTGCGGGCGGTGTGCGAGCGGAACGCGGTGCGTGTGGCGAACATCCTGCTGTGGCGGACCGGGGGAACGATCCACAACGCCGCGGTGCTGGGGGTGTTGCCTCGGTTCCGGTACATCCTGGTGACGGACGGGTTGCTGGAGCGGATGCCCGCGCCGTTGCTCGAGGCGATTGCGGCGCACGAAGTGGGGCATGTTCGGCATCGGCATCTGGCGTGGCTGGCGGCGGCGACGATCTCGGGTGCGATGGCTGTCGCGGCGGTGCTCGGATGGGCGGCGTGGGGCGTGCTGTCGTGGTCGGCTCCGCGGTGGCACGGGTCGCAGGAGGAGTTTGACGCGCTGGTGGAGGGTGCTCGCCTGGGCGTGGGGCTCGCGACGCTCGTGGGGGCGGTGGTGTGGTTCGGGTTCGTGAGCCGGCGGATGGAGTGGCAGGCGGACGCGTTCGCGGCGGCGGATCTGACCCGCGCGGAAGATGCGGCCGCGACACGCGTGGCGCCGGAGGCGGCGGGGCGGGTGATCCACGCGCTGGGCGAGGTCGCGATGCTCGCGGGCATTCATCCGGAGCGGTTCATGTGGCGGCATGGCTCGATCCGCACGCGGCAGCGGAAGCTCGGCGAACTGATGGGGTGCGATCTGGGGGCAATGTCGCCCGATCGGGCCGTGCGCGGGCTCAAAGTGCTCACGCTAGTGCTGCTGGGGCTCAGTGCCGCGGGAATGTTCTGGCTGCCGGGGTTGTGATCATGGTTCGGCAAGGTCTGGCGTGGAATTCGCGGAGAGAAGCATGGCATTGAGCACGCTTGAACAGAAGTTGGTCGGCCTGGTCGCGGCACGCGAGACGGAGCTGCGCGAGGATCTTGCCCGATGGGTCGCGATCCCAACGGGCGGCGGGCACACGAAGGGGCTCGACGCGTACCGGCAGATTGTGACGGGGCGGCTGTCGGCGCTCGGCGCAATGGTTCGGCTCGAGCCCGGCGACCAGCGGCCCGACTGGCTCAACGACTCGCCGAACTCGGACGCGGAGAGCACGCCGCCGCCGACCGCGGTCTGTGTCGCGGAAGGAGATGGGCCGAGGATCATGCTGTGCGGGCATCTCGACACGGTGCACGATCCGGCCGGGCCGTTCGATCGGCTGACCATCGAGCCGGGCGGGCAGCGGGCGCGAGGCCCGGGCGCGGCGGACATGAAAGGCGGGATCCTGGTCGCGGTGGCGGCGCTCGAAGCGCTCCACGCGGCGGGCGTACGGCCGGCGTGGACGTTCGCGCTCAACAGCGACGAAGAGACCGGCAGCTATTGCTCGGACCGGGTGCTCCGCCAGGTTGCTGCCGGATGCTCGGTGGGCCTGGTCTTTGAGCCCGCGCTGCCGGATGGTTCGCTCGTGGTCGAACGCCCGGGAAGCGGACAGTTCGTGCTCGAGGCGTTCGGGCGGGCGGCGCACGTCGGGCGGGACTTCTCGGCGGGTGTCAACGCGATCGGTGCCATCGCGTCGCGCGTGCTCGAGATTTCGGCGAAGGCGGACCCGGCCGCCGGGCGGATCGTGAACGTCGGCGTGATCCGCGGAGGCGTGGCCACCAACGTGGTGCCCGAGCGTGCGAGCGCCTGGGGCAACGCGAGGTTCTCGAGTGCAGAGGCGGAGCGGGAGTTGGCCGAGGCGATCGATGCGCTGGCGACCTCGACCGAGGCGATGCCCCGGGTGAGCGTGAAGCGGAGTTTCGCAAGGCCCGCCAAGCCGATGACCCCCGGGGTCGAGCGGCTGGCGATGCTGGCACGCCGGGCGGCGGAAGATCTCGGTCAGTCACTGCCATTCGGCAAGACCGGGGGCGTGTGCGACGGGAACAACATGCAGGCCGCCGGAATCCCCGTGATCGACACGCTCGGCGTCCGCGGCGGGGGGCTCCACACCAGCGAGGAGTGGATCGAACTACCGAGCCTCGTGCAGCGGGCTCAGTTGGCGGCAGTGCTCATGCACCGACTGTCGAGTGGTGCCTAAACAAGGGGTGCTGGGCGGACTGTGGGGTGGGGGGGAAATGCCGAGGGGCGGACTCGAACCGCCGACCTCCGGGTTATGAATCCAGCGCTCTAAACCAGCTGAGCTACCTCGGCGGAGGAGCGGAAGAGTATGCCTTGAGGCGTGGCGCGGCGAGTCCGCAGAGCTTGGAAGCCGTCACGCTGCGCGCAGCAGAAAGCCGAGGCCAGTGCCAACCCCGGACGGGCGGGGCTCAACGTGCCGGATCGGGGAGCAGCCCTCGGTAATAGGCGGCCCGGCGGCTCTCGCCTGCTGCATCCAGAAGCCGCGCGAGCTCCGTTGCGGCGGGCACCAGCGGAGTGGGCAGGGGGCTGGTTCCGTCATCGACCCGGTCGATGGCGTGCTGGAGCGTCGAGAGTGCCGGAGCGTGGTTGCCTTGGGCCGCGAACACCCGACCCAGGCTTGCCTCGGTGATGGCGAGGGGGAGGGCGTCGGGGGCGAGCGTCTCCTCGCGGATGCCGAGGGCCTCGGTGAACGCGCGGGCGGCGTCGTCGAGACGGCCCAGGCGGAAGTAGCAGGTTCCCAGGCTGTGCGACATGTGGCCCAGGGCCGGGTGCCCGGCCGAATACACGTCCCGGGCGCCGGCGAGGGCGGCCTCGAAGAGCGGCAGAGCTTCATCGAGCCTTCCGAGCGAGCCGAGCATGGTGGCGAGGTTCATGCGCGATTGGAGCACCAGGGGATGGTTCGGGTAGAGCAGCCCCTCACGCATCAGGAGCGATTCTCGGATGAGGCGCTCGCCTGTCTCCGCGTCCCCGCTGTCGAGGTGAACGCCCGCGAGGTTGTTCAGGCTCTCGGCGATGGGGAGAGAGGGCTCGCCGGGCGAAAGCCCGCGGCGGATGGAGAGTGCGCGTTCGTGGGCCCGGATGGCCTCGTCGGTCCGGCCCAGTGCGCGGAGCGCGGCGCCCCAGTCGTTCCAGGCGCGGGAGCTGTCCTCGTTCTCTTCGCCCCGGGCGGCGATGTGCTGTTCAAGTGCCTCGCGAAAGAGCCGCTCGGCCTGGGTCGGGTCGCCGGTGCGCAGCCTCAGGAAACCCATGTCCATCTTGCTCTCGGCGACGTCGTGGTGGTCCTGAGGGACGAGGTTCAGGCGGGTGTTCAGCGCGGCGGTCAGCTCCTCTTCGGCGAGCTGGTACTCCCCGAGCGTCACATACACCCGGCCGATGGCGCTGCGGACCGATGCCTGCACGAGCGGCTGTGTGTGCAGGTCGTACTGCGCCCGCTCGCGTGCCTGCTCCATCGCATCGCGGACCGAGACATCCGGCCCCAGGTTGTCGGGGCTTGCGGCCTCGAGGACCTGGCGGAAGAAATCCGCGACCTTCTCTGCCTGATCTCGGGCGACGTAGGCGGAATCTCGCTCCCGGGACGCGGTATCCGCCTGTTGCGCGATTCCGCCGCCGCCTGCGAGCAGCAGAAGGGAGGAGAGCGAGCCGAGGGCGACGCCGACGGGATTCCGCCTCACGAACTTGGAAGCTCTGTAGGCGATGGTGTCCTTTCGGGCTCGGATCGGCAGCCTGGCGAGGTATCGGTCGAGGTCCTCGATCAGCGCATCCACGGACGCGTATCGGCGCGAGAGATCGCGGTGGAGGCAAGCCAGGATGATGGTGTCGAGGTCACCCCGGAGCGTGCGGCTGAGGCGCTGGGAGTCCGGCCCGGGCGGCAGGGGGGGGGCCGGGGTCGGTGCGTCGACACCGGTCTGGCTGTGGGGAGCGGTGCGGGGCCTGGTCACGGCGAGGCTGGGGCGAGTGGGGTCTGTGCCGCAGACCACTCGCTCGATCTCCTCGAATGAGCGGGTATCGAACTCGTAGGGCCGGATGCCGGTGAGAACCTCGAAGAGGACCACGCCGAGCGAATAGACGTCGGAAGCGGTTGTGATCGGCAGGCCACGGATCTGCTCGGGGCTGGCGTATTCCGGCGTGAGGCGCCGGAACTGGGGAGCGGTCACGGACTCGGCCCGGGAGTGGGGGCCGAGCACCTTGGCGATGCCAAAGTCCAGCAGCTTTGGCTCGCCCTCGTGGGTCACGAGAATGTTGGATGGCTTGAGGTCTCGGTGAACGACGAGGCTGTGGTGCGCAGCCC
>DDSG01000027.1 GCA_002343325.1 Phycisphaerales bacterium UBA2396
GAACCGACGCAGGGCGAACGCCCTTCGCGTCCGGCGGCTGCGCCCCCTTCGCCGGCGCCGCGTCCCGAAGTGCGCCCGGTTGCCCCCAGGCCCAGCCCTTCGCAGCCGAGCCCGTCGCGTCCGATCCAGACCAAGCCGACGCGACCCAGTGAAACAACGCCGACGATTCCTCCCTCGACGGGTCGTCCGAGTGTGGAGAGGCCGAGCACGCCCGAGACGCGGCCGCCGACCCGGGTCAGCCCGGGCACGCCTTCGCGGACGCCGGCAGCTCCGAGCATTCGTCCCGCGCCTGCAAAGCCCGGCGAAACCTCGAGCCCGTCGAATGGTGGTGGCCTGACACGCCCGCCGTCGGGTGTGCCCGCGTCCCCGGCGGGGCGGCCTTCGCTCGCGCCCGGTGGTGAGAGGCCTTCGATCCGTCCGGCACCTTCCAGCAATCCGGCGGGCGTGGAGCGTGGTGGGTTTGGTCGGCCCGGCGTCGAGCCCGGGTCGGCGACGACCGCGGGCATCGCCGGGCTGGGTTCGGTTTCGGGTGCTCGGTTCAGCGATATTCGCACTGCGGCGCCGGAGTCGGCGTTTGATGACTATGGCGATCGCGGGCGGGATCGCGGCGATCGTGGCCGCCGGCACCGCGATTGGCGCGACCGCTGCTGGGATCCGTGCTGGGACCCGTGCTGGGATCCCTGGGACGACTGCTGGCGTCCGCGTCGCGGGTGGAGCTTCAACATCTCGTTCAACTTCGGCTCCTCCTGGTGCTGGGGGCCCCGGTACGACTGGTGCGGCCCGCGGTGGTGCGCTCCGGTGTACTACCCGGTCTATGCGCCGGTCTACTACCCCGTGTACTACCCGGCGTACGTCGCGTACCCGACGCCGGTCTGGTGCGTGCCGAGCCCCTATCGCTCGACGCTGAGCTTTACGTATGTGTCGAGCAGCGTGTGGTGGGGCCGTTCGGCGGTGACGTCGGTGGTGGTGTACGACCCATCACCCAAGCACGGCTTCGAGGAGTTCTGTGACTGGGTGACCGAGCCGGCGACTGTGGTCGTGTATCAGCCGTCGACGCCGAGGGTTGTTGAAGTGAATGTCCCGGCGTATCAGCCGACGATCTATCGGAGCGATGAGTTGGCGGGGATTCTGTCCTTCAACGACACGCCCGAGGCTGTGGTTGGGATCATGGGGAGCACACCCAGCGAGAGCCGGGCCGCGGCGGCCTCGCGATTCCTGGGTCGGGTTCCCGCGGGCGCGTGGGAGGCGACGTACGAAGGGGATCGCGTGGTCGAGGGTCGGCAGGAGCTGATCTTCCGCTCGCTCGCGCCGGATTCCCGCGGTAATCGTGTCGAGATCGTGGTTCGGCCGGCGGCTCCCTTGCCCGCGTTCTACGCCGGACAGCGTGTGCAGCTCACCGGACGGATCGCGGAATTGTGCGTGGATGATCCGTACGCCCCGGCCGGCCGGATCGTGCTGGCGGACGGAACGGTGAGGCCCTGATTCCGGTTCGGGTTGTTCGGCCGCGAGTGCTTTCCGCAGACACATGATCGCGCGGGTGAGAACGCGCGCAGGGTCTGCGGTACGCTTGGCGCGGGTCGGCGTGCGGATCGGTGTGGTCCGCGGCGGGCCCGGCGCACGGATCCCGACCGGGGGCCAGCATGAGCGACGCGAAGTTCAGGGCGGTCGTCAAGCAGCACGCGGAAACGTCGCGTCTGATGGGTGTGGACTTTGTGCCGGTGTATCGCGGGCGCAAGTCGGCGGGTCGTGCCGACGCGCCCGTGACGCCCGCTCTGCCAGAGGCGCCCAACCCCGAGCCGGCCGTCGAGAGGAAGGCGCCCGCGAAGCCGACCACGAAGGTCAAGGTTGAAGAGCCGCAGCGCGACGAGGATGAGCGGGTGGAGCTGGTGTCCGCGTTGGCGGAAGACCGTGACAGGGTGAAGGCCCAGGCGGAGCTTGACGCGCTGCGTCGCAAGTATGAGAAGGATGCGCCGCACGCGGCGTTTGACACAACCTTCACGAAGATCGTGTTCGGGGAGGGTGATCCCTGCGCGAGGCTGTGCTTCGTCGGGGAGGCGCCGGGCGAGGACGAGGATCTGACGGGTCGGCCTTTCGTGGGGCGGGCGGGTCAGTTGCTGGACAAGATGATCGTGGCGATGGGACTCAAGCGCGAGCAGGTGTACATCTGCAACGTGCTGAAGACCAGGCCGCCCGGCAACCGCGCGCCGACGTCGGAAGAGATCGTGGCGTGCAAACCTTACCTGCTGAAGCAGTTGGCGATCGTGAGGCCGATGGCGGTGGTTGCGCTGGGGTTCTCGGCGACCAACGCGCTGATCGAGTCGCTCGAACCGATCGGAAAGATGCGCGGGCGGTGGTGGGAACTCGAGGACGCGACGGGGCGCAAGATTCCGCTGATGCCGACGTATCACCCGGCGTTCCTGCTGCGGAGTTACACGGAGGAGAACCGCCGCAAGGTGTGGTCCGACCTTCAGATGGCGATGGAGCGCGTGGGGCTGAAGAAGGGCTGAGCACCCCCGAAGTCAGTGCGGGCGATATTTTATCGAGGGCATGAAACCGAGGTCGGAACGGCGGCGTATCGAGGGTGGTCTCGGCGACGGCTTCGGTCGGCCACCGGGCCCAATCAAGACCCCCACGAGACCCGGTGTTTGGGAATGCTCCTGAACGCCGGGTTTTTTCATGCGCTGTTGTGTTCGAGTGCTGGGTGCCGCGTTATCGGCGGCCGCCCTTGAGCTTGCCGAACATCCGCTTCGGGGGGAGCGAGGTGGGAACGATGCCGCCGGGGAACTTTGAGGGGTCAGCCTGCGCGGAGGGTGGAACTTCGACGCGCACGGAGGCGGCGAGTCGGTTGACCTTTTCGGGCGGGGTGGGCGCCGGGCCGGACGGGGCGGAGGCAAGGCGCAGGCCGCCTTCGGGCCTGGAGTCCGGATCGCGGAAGCCCTCGGGGCGTGGGCTGGGGGTGAAGTCGGGGTATTCGAGCTTGGGCACGACGGCGTTGATGAGGTCTTCGACCTGGGAGAGCAGCTTGCCCTGTCCGGGGGTCACGAAGGACCAGGCGACACCCTTTCGGCCCGCGCGGGCGGTTCGGCCGATGCGGTGGACATAGACCTCGGGGTCTTCGGGGAGGTCGTAGTTGATGACGTGGGAGATGTCGTCGACGTCGATGCCGCGGGAGGCGAGATCGGAGGCAACCAGGACGGCGAGCTTGCCGGAGCGGAGGTGCTCCATGACCTTGTTGCGTTTGCCCTGGGGCATGTCGCCGTGGATGGCGTGCACATCGATCTTGGCGGCCTGGAGGCGCTTGGCGAGCTTGTCGACGGTGCGCTTGAGCTTGCAGAACACGATGGTGAGGGCGGGTTCTTCGTGGGTGAGGAGGTGGACGAGAAGACGTTCCTTGTCCCAAGGATCGACGGTGAGGTAGTGCTGTTCAACGAGGGAGACCGTGAGGCTGCCAGCGGCGGTGACGATCTTCTCGGGGTCCTTCATGTAGCGCCGGGCGAGGCGTTCGATCTCGTCGGAAATGGTGGCGCTGACGACGATCGTCTGGCGAGTATCCGGTGTTTTTTCGAGGATTTTGCGGATGTCGTCGCGGAAGCCGATGTCGAGCATGCGGTCGACTTCGTCGAGCACGACGAAGCGAACGTTGTTGAAGTGGAGCATGCCGCGTTCGTGGAGGTCCATGAGGCGGCCGGGTGTGGCGACGATGATCTGGCTGGCACCCTGGAGCTTGCGGGCTTGGGCCTGAACAGCCTGGCCGCCGAAGACGGTGACCGCGCGGATGGGAGTGAACTTGGCGAGGTCGTTGATCTCGGCGGTGATCTGGATGGCCAGTTCGCGTGTGGGGCAGAGGACGATCGCCTGGAACTGCGCGTCCTTGCTGCACATGTGGATCAGGGGAAGGCCGAACGAGGCGGTCTTGCCGGAGCCGGTCTTGGCCTGTCCGAGCACGTCCTTGCTGCGGAGAATGGCGGGGATGAGCTGGGCCTGGATGTGGGTCGGGTTCTTGAAGCCGGCGTCCTCGACGCCCTTGAGGACGCTGCTGCGCAGCCCGAGTTCGGCGAAAGACCGTTCCCCGGAGAAGATGTCGCTCGCGGGCGTGTGCCCGGCGATGTTCGTCGGGGGCGGGGTGGGGTCGGAGGGAGCGGTCTCGGGGGTGTCGTGCTGGTCGTGCATGGCTTCTCGGCAGATGAGGTACCGCGTCTGGTCGCGGGTCGGCGCGTCGCGCTCGATGATGGGCGATCATAGGGACGGCGGCGGGCGCACGCGAGGGCCGGCCGTGGAGCAATGGCGAGGGGCTCAGTCCTTCGGTGGACGCGCGGGAGAGCCCAGTTCGAGCAGCATCATGTGCTTCATGAGGGCCCCGGCGGCGGTCGAGCCCGCGGCCAGCCAGCCCGCCACGCCGTCACGCCAGGCGCTCTTGACGATGATCTGCTTGAGGAACGCCCCGGCGGGGCTCGAAACGAGCTTCCAATAGGAGCTTCGAACACCCAGGGCGTGGAGGCTGGCGGCGCTGGTCCGGCTGTGGGCGACCTGCTTGGCGAGGTGTTCGGCGAAAGTCTCGAAGGAATCGTGACGCAGCGTCCCGGCCAGATCAAGCACAAGCCTCGCGGGTGCGTCGGGGCGGAGGTCGATGCGGTCGTGCGGGTCGGCCCCGGTCCAGGCGCAGCAGTCCTTGCGGACCAGCCGGAGTCGCCATTCGGGCTGCCACGCGTGCTCGAGGTACCGTCCGCGGTAGTGGATCTTTCGGTTGACGCGATACCCGGCGGCGTCGGGCGGGAGTGCCCGCATCGCGCGCACGATGGAGGCGCGAAGGTCCGGCTGGGGCGGTTCGTCGCTGTCGAGCGCCAGCACCCATGGCCCGCGGGATTCGTCCATCGCGAGCTGCTTGGTGCGCACGTGCCCGAGCCATGGCGAATGCACCACACGAGCCCCCGCCCCCTGGAGCATCTCGATCGTGCGGTCCGTCGAGCCCGAATCAACCGCCACGATCTCGCCCGATCCGAGCCCGGCCTGCTCGAGCTCGCCCAGCAGCGCGCGCGCGGCATCGAGCACCGGACCGATGGTCCGCTCGTTGTTCTTGCAGACGATGGCGATCGAGAGTGACGTCATCAGCGTCGAGAGTATCGTGGATCAGTTCTTCTTGGGCTTGAACAGGTCCTGCAATCCTCGTTCGATCAGCTTCCCGGGGTCCACGCCCTTAAGAAGCTCCTTGGCGGCGGCGTCGCTGTCGACCTCGGTCTTGCGGGTTGTTCCCACGCCGCGCGTGCGAACGGGGATGACCGCGTTCTTGAGCACGTCGCCCGCGATCTGGCCCCCGATCCCCGCGGGGAGCTTGAGCTTTTCGAGCGCCAGCGCCCCGGCGGGGATGTACGTGATGAAGTCGATCTCGCCCGACGCGAGGTTGATCCGCCCGTCCATCGCGATGGTGAATTCTCCGACGGGCACGCTCCACCGCTGGAGCGTGGCGACGCCCGCTCGGACCTGCACGGTCATCGGCGCGAGGCGCTGCCCGGCCTTCCCGGCGGCCTTGCCTCGCGTGGCGGCGAGGATCGGGCCGGCGAGCAGGTCGGCGAAGTCGCCCGCGATCTGGAACGAGACTTCGCCCGGGTCGATCGCAAAGTCACCATCAAGCTTGGTGAGATCGTTGCTCAGGGGAATGCGGAGGTTGGTCCCGACGATGCTTGCCGGGCGATCCTGGGCGCCCTTCTCGACGCTGCCGAAGAGGGGCAGCGCCTTGACGATGCGGGAGGAGAAGGCGGTCGTGACCTCGGACACCTGCGCCTTGAGGGGCGAGGCGGCGGGGACGACTAGAACGCTGTCCTGAACCGGGCCGCTAAGTTCGAACATCGCGCGCGGGCTTCTCGCGGTGGCGGCGAGCGAGCCCCCGGCCCGGCCGAATTCGCGCGCGTCGAGGCTGAACGCGGTCGTTTCGCCGAGGGCTTCGACCAGCAGCCCCTCCTTGGCGGCGAGGGTGTCGAGCAGCACGGTGGGGATCGCGGGCAGATCTCCCTTGGCGGTGACCCGGAGGTTGTCCGCGTCGAAGGAGCCATCGTCCTTCGCCAGGTTCGTGAGCACACCCGCCAGCGCGAGGTTGGTCGCGGGGGGTGACTGTCCGGACTTGGCCTCGGCGACCGAAAGTCGGTAGGACAAGCCATTGCCTTCTCGCTGCGTCGTGATGTTGACGCCGTTGAATGATGTCTTTGTGCCGTCGGCCGCGGTGAGCTCGGCAGCGGGTGCGGACAGGGTGCAGGCGAGATCAAAGACGCCCGGCTTGAGCGGCCCTTCGCCCAGGGCGATGGACAGTCGCGAGAGCTCGGCCTTGAACGGGGTCGGCGATGCGAGCCGCATCGCCGCCGTCGATGTGCCTGGGGACGCCAGGAATCGGTCGGCAAAGGCGGGCAGGATGGTCCACGTGGCGGTCAATGGCTGGAGCAGCGACACTCGATCGGACGCGACCGTCACCCGGAGTGGTTCGGCCGCGATGGTCGGCGAGGAGATTGAAAGAGAGGCCTCAAGAGGAGACTTGTTCAGGTCCGTCGGTGAGGCGGACGAACCGACGAGGACAATGGTGGACTGCGGCCCGAGCGCGTTGGTCGCCAATCCCGGCTTGCCCGAGAGCTCGTCGATCCAGGCGCTCGAGAGATCCTCGATGCGTGCGTCGAACTCGGTCAGCCCGGGGGAGCGTTCGTTCAGGTTGGACAGGGCGGCCAGCTTGATCGTGCCGGCGGGCGTGGTTGCCTGTGGGCTTGTGCCGCGGAGTGCGACGGCCTGCATCGAAAGGGTGGCTGTGCCCTCGGCGCCCGAGAGCATCGCCGGGAGTGGCGATTCGGCCAGGAGTCGGAGGTCCGCAAGGCCGACGATCGACGGGGAGACGCCGGCCTTCGCGGGTGTGCGGGCGACGAGCGGGCGATCGGCTGTGATGTCCAAGCCCGCGACACCCGTGGCGGCGGCCAGATCGGGCACCAGACCCGGCTTGAGCGGAATGGCGATCGGCCTGGCTGAGAGCCTGACCGTGCTGGGCGCGACCAACGTCGGGAGTGTGCTGGTGTCGGCGACAAGCTTCGGCAGGACCCGGTCCGCCAGTTCGGGAGAGAGCATCGCGTCGGCGGTGAATGCGGTCACCGAGAACTCGCGAGGGGTGAGTGCCCCTTTCAGGTCGGCCGAGAGATTCGCGGCACGCAGGACGCCCGTAACGGCCGACACCTTTCCGCCGGCTTGCGGCGTGCTTTCGAGGCGGAGGTCCACGGCGGACCCGAGCACGTCGGTCGTCAGCGTCGGAAGATCCAGCTCGCCGGGTTGGGCGGGGTTGAGCAGCAACGACGCGATGGACGTCGGCACCGATCGGGCGGAAAGGCTCAGGGCCGACTCGGCGAGCCGCTCGGTCCGGATCCGCTGAGCCGGATCGTCGCTGAGCACGCCCGGCAGCGAGGCGTTGGTGTCGATGGAGGAGCGTTGGCCGCGGTGTGAGAGTTGCACCGCCGAGGCGAGCGAGATGGTGCCGCCCGTGCCGAGGGAGAGGGTTGAGTCGAGCGAGTCGAGCAGGATCGGGGCGGTGCCGCGGGCCTGGCGAGTGGTGAGGGCCCAGTCCGAGGCCTTGATCAATACCTCGGCGTTCGCGCTGGCGAGCATCGGCGCCCGATCCGACGAGAGCGGGAGCGAAATCTGCCTGATGACGATCTGGGCGGATCCCTGCGGCGAAATCACCAGCGGCAAACCGCCCCCCGCGAGCGACGAGGCGAGCGAGCCGGCCGATCGGACGTCGACCGTGATAGGGCCGGCGGAACGGATCGCGTTGGCCGAGGCCGAGACATCTCCGGAGACCTTGAGTTCGCGCGCCTCCATCGCCAGCGTGAGGTCGGCGGAGGAACTGTCCTTCCCGGCCTTGGCGATGAGCGAGATGTCGAGGGTTGGGCCGATCTGTTCGGAGAGATTGAGCCCGAGCGACTGCACGAAGGGCTGGGCGATGGTGGTGGCGATGCTGCGGATCGAGGCCCGGCCCGAAAGGCCGGCGGGAACGCCCGCGACCAACCGGCCAGCGTCGTTGGTGAGGCCGCCGGCGGACAGGTCGACGTCGATCGTTCCGGCGGGGGCGTTGTCGAGCGTGGCCGACGTCGATGCCTTGAGCGAGACGACGTTGGCAAGATCGCGTGCGTCGAGTGTGGCGGAGAGCGGTGCGATCGAAAGAGCGCGTGTCTCGTTGCCCGTCTTCACGGAGCCCGCGAGAGCGGTCGTGTCGAGCCGGACGACCATTCCCAGGCCCCGCCAATCGAAGGCTTGCCCGGGCTTGAGCGAGGCCTTGAGGGAGTCAACGGCGATCGAAACGTTGGGGTAGGTCGTGATGGTTGCGGCGGCGGAGTCGCCCGAGAGCGCCGGAACCAGCGATGGGCCGAGCACGGCCAGCGCGCCGCCGCTGATCGTGAGCGTTGCGGGCGAGGCGGACGACAGCACGTCATCGCGGAATGACAGTTCGGCCGCGGCCTTAAGATTTGGCGCATCGCCCCGTACACGGAACGTTGCGTCGGCCAGCGTGCCCGCGGCGGCGACGGAGGCGTCGAGCGACTGGCCCAGCGAGGCCGCGATGTCGCGACGTCCAAGAAGTGCGTCGGCGAGCGAGAGCGGCATTCCCTTCAGCGCAATCTCCGCGTCGATCGTCGCGGGAGAATCGGCGCCCAGTGTGAGCGAGCGGGCGGCATCGTGCCACTGGCCGATCTGCGCCCGGGCTGTGATCGAACCGGTTTGCCCGTCGGCTTCGGCGTCGGCCTTGAAGTCGGCGATGATCGGCTGCCCCAGCGCGAGCGACGCGGTCGCCTTCACGTTCTTCAGCGTCGCTTCGATGGGCGATCCGCCCGTGCCGCGGGCCGTTTCGTCGCGGAAGCGGATGCGTGTGGCGGAAAGGTCGAGCGTTGCCGCCGTCCCCTTCCGAAGGGGCGCGGGCCGAGAGGCCTGGGCCGGGGCGGCCGACGACGGCGCGGGCGACTTGGGCTGTATCGCTCGCTGGAGATTGGTGGTGCCGTCCGCCGAACGGACGATGTCGGCCTCGCCGGACACGCGCACCACCCCGAGGTTGCCCGACAGAATCTCGAAGAGGCCTTGCTCGACCGAGAGATCAACAGTGGCCACGGTCGATCCCTGCGGGTCGGCAAGACGAACGCCTGTGATCTGCTGGCCGCCGAACCAGGAGAACGAGGCCGACCCGAGGCGGACCGAGCCCTTCAGCGGGACAAAGCCCGGCGCGAGCGACGGGGCGAGCCACCCGGCGATGGTCGGCGCGAGCGCGATCGTCGCCCCGGCGAGTGCGAGCAGACCAAGAGCGATCCAGCGACCTCGGCGGCGCTTCGGCGTGGGTGCCGTGCCCGTGGGAACGGAAGTCGGCTGTTGGGGGGGAGAGGAGGCGGGTGTGTTCATGGCGTGCCTTGGGTTGCTCGCGGAATTCGCAGTGGTGGAACGGTATGAGGCACCCGGGCCGACCTTTGGGAGAGGGCGGCCCAGAAGCGTGTTGGAACAGCGGCGGAGTAGCGGTCGTACCTGAACCAACCGGGTCCCCCGTGCGCTGCACAAGGCGGGAATGGCCCGGTGGTCGGAGCCCCCGGATTGCTCGCGGGCGATGGTTCGTGTAGCATCCGGCCCCTCGCGGCCGCCCTGTCGGGCGGCGTTCGCCCGTGCGCACCAAAGGTGTACGGGACGTGATGGGGTAGTGAGGTCGGGTGGTGGTGGGTGGTGGTGGGGGGATG
>DDSG01000127.1 GCA_002343325.1 Phycisphaerales bacterium UBA2396
AAGCGCGCGGTCGAGGGGGAGATCAGCCACCACGTCTCGGCGTCGTACCTGCAGCAGCACGCGAACTGCACGTTCGTGCTCGACCCGGCGTCGGCGGCGGAACTCACGCGCTTCAAGACCCCTTGGCTGCTCGGGCCGCTCTCGCAGTTCGGGCTGGAGTGGGACGAGAAGACGGCCAAGCGCGCGGTGATCTGGCTCGCGCGGACGGTGGGCAAGCCGATCCTCAAGCTGACGGACGAGGACTACAACGAGCACGGGCTGGGCGAGCTGCTGCTGGCGCGGGGCGCGAACCGCGGCGCGTACGACGTGAACATCGAGACGTTCCGGTCGGTGCAGCGGACGATCACGGGGTGGCCCGGGGGCAAGCCCAGCCAGGCCGCTCTGGCGAAGGTCCGCGAGTCGCTCGCGGGCCAGCAGAGGCTCGAAGGCCCGGGGGCGGCGGTGTGGCGCGGCGTGGCGGTCGATCAGGCGGCGACCAACGCCGACAGCCGCAACACCACCGACGAATACCCCAAGCGAGTCGTGGTCTTCTCGCCGCACCCGGACGACGACGTGATCAGCATGGGCGGGACGTTCATCCGCCTGTGCGAGCAGGGGCACGAGGTGCACGTCGCCTACCAGACGAGCGGGAACATCGCGGTGTGGGATGAGAACGCGCTCCGGCACGCGGACTTCGTGGCCGAGTTCGCCCGGGCGTTCCCCGAGGTGGGGCGAGATGTCGCCGAGCGGATCGAATCGACGATCGAGTCGTTCATCCGCAGCAAGAAGCCGGGCGACCTGGACGCCCCGGAACTGCAGAAGATCAAGGGGCTGATCCGGCGGACGGAGGCCCGCGCGGGGGCCCGCTACTCGGGCGTGAAGCCTGAGAACATCCACTTCCTCGATCTGCCCTTCTACGAGACGGGGCGTGTGAAGAAGAAGCCCCTGGGCGAGGACGACATCCGCATCACGATGGACTTGCTCGAACGCGTCAAGCCCCACCAGGTGTACGCGGCGGGGGATCTTTCGGACCCGCACGGGACGCACCGTGTGTGCCTCGCGGCGATTGCGACGGCGCTGCACCGTTTGTCGGACCGCCCCTGGATGAAGCATTGCACGGTGTGGCTGTACCGCGGCGCGTGGCAGGAGTGGGGCGTCGAGGCGATCGAGATGGCGGTGCCGCTGTCGCCCGACGAGGTCGCCCGCAAGCGGTTCGCGATCTTCAAGCACGAGAGCCAGAAGGACGCGGCCCTCTTCCCCGGTCCCAACGACGCACGCGAGTTCTGGCAGCGTGCCGAGGACCGCAATCGCGCCACGGCCGAGGTGTACGACAAGCTGGGGCTGCCCGAGTATCAGGCGATCGAGGGGTTCGTGCGCTGGCGCCCGAGCATGGCCGACGGTTCGCTGGACGAGAAGTAACCACCCGAGGGAAAGCCGAGTATGCCCCGCATCGCCGTCTGTTCCTGGTCGTTACGCCCCGAGTCGCCCGAGGACCTGCTCCGCAAGGTGGGCGAGTGCGGGCTCTCCGCGGTCCAGTTGTGGCTCGATCCGGTGCGGAGCTGGACGTGGAAACCCGACACGGTGGGGGGGCTTGCGAAGGCGTCGGGGCTCGCGCTGGTTTCCGGCATGTTCGCGCCCAAGGGCGAGGACTATTCCACGCTCGAGACGATCAAGCAGACGGGCGGAGTTCGGCCCGATGCGACCTGGGAGGCGAACCAGAAGGCCGTCGAGGGCGACGCGATCATGGCGGCCCGATTCGGGATCCCGCTCGTCACGTTCCACGCGGGGTTTATCCCGCACGACCAGGCCGACCCCGCCCGCGGCGTGATGGCCCAGCGGCTTCGGCACATCGCCGAGACGATGGCGGCCCGAAACGTGCGCGTGGCGCTCGAGACCGGTCAGGAGGACGCCCAGACGCTGCTCGATGCGCTCGACGAGGTCAACGAGCCGTTGCCCGAGAAGGCGAGAGTCGGCGTCAACTTCGACCCGGCGAACATGATTCTGTACGGCATGGGCGACCCGATCGCCTCGCTCAAGCGGTTGCTCCCGCATGTGATGCAGGTCCACATCAAGGACGCGACCCCCGCGACGACCAAGGGCGCATGGGGGGACGAGAAGCCGGTGGGCCATGGGGCGGTCGACTGGCCCGCGTTCTTCGGGGTCCTGCGAGACGCGGGGTATCGCGGCGACATGGTCATCGAGCGAGAGGCGGGCGACGACCGCGTGGCCGACGTTCGCCGGGCACGCGACCTGATCGAGAAGCACTGGAAGGTCTGATGGTCGCTCGCACGACCGGGGAAGCGACGGAGCACACATGGGCAACACCCCCCGCATCGGAATCCTCGGCCTTGGCTTCATGGGTCGAACGCACCTCGCGTCGTTCCGGTCTGCCGAGAAGGACGGGCTCGCGACGGTGACGGCGGCGCTCGATCCCACGGGCGGCGCGCCGACGGGGGGAAACCTCTCGACGGGCAGCGACGCGCCCGACCTCACGGGCATCTCGCTCCATCGCGATGTCGATCGGTTCTTTGACGAAGCGAAAGTCGACGCCGTGAGCATCTGCACACCCACGGACACGCACGTTGCGCTGGCGAAGCGGGCCCTTGAACGCGGGCTGCACGTCCTCTGCGAGAAGCCGGTCGCGCTGCATTCGGGCGAGATCCGTGCGTTGGCGCAGACGGCCCGTGCCGCCGGGCGGGTCTGCATGCCGGCGATGGTGATGCGATTCTGGCCGGGGTGGGCGTGGCTGCGCGAACGGATCCACGATCGGCTCTATGGTGCCCTCAAGACGCTGACGCTCGAACGCCTGGGGAGCCGGCCGAAATGGAACCAGTCGTTCTATGCCGATGATTCGCGGTCGGGTGGTGCGCTCGTCGATCTGCACATCCATGACGCGGACTTCGTGTACTGGTGCTTCGGGCGGCCGATCGGTGTGTCGTCGGCGGGCACATCAGAGCAGGTGACCACGCTGTATCGCGTCAATCCGCCGCCCGGAGGGTCGGCCCCGATGGTGTGCGCGTCGGGCGGCTGGTCGCAGCAGAGCACGTTCGGCTTCCGCATGCGGTATCTCGCCAACTTCGAGCACGCCACCGTCGAGTTTGATCTGGCGCGGGGCGAACACCCCGTCACGGTCGCCGACGCGCAGGGCTTCCGCACGGAGAACGTCGGCACGATGTCGGGGTACGAGGCGGAGGTTCGCCACTTTCTCGCGCAGCTGGCGGGCAAAGAGCCCCCGCGGTGCACGCTCGACGACGCGGCCGAGGTTGCCGACCTGCTTGTCCGCGAGCGGGAGGCTCTGAACAGTCGCTGAGCAGCGTGGGCCGGCGGCGCACCCTCACCAGACGCCGAACCGTGCGAGGTGTGACTCGATTTGCGAGGCGGTGTCGCCCTGGTGATCGATCTGCTCGGCGTGCCACCCGCACGAACGGGCCGAGGCGATGTTGTCCGGCAGGTCGTCGAAGAACAGAATCTCGCCCGGCGAGAACCCGGTGAGGCGCTCGAACGCGCGATAGATCGCCGGGTCGGGCTTCGCCAGCCCCAGCAGGTGGCTCGCGTGCCGATCGTGGAGCAGGCAGACAGCGTCGAAACGCCGGAGCCCGTCCGGCTGCAACGGGAACTGCCTCCGCCAGTGGGCCGCATTGGTGTTCGAGAGCAGCGCGGTGCGGACGTTCGGCGTGCACGACAGGCGTTCGATCAGATCGCGGATGCCGGGATACTCACCCAGCAGCCACGCGTTGTGCACCCTGCGAATCTCCTCGGGCGTGTACAGCCCGCCCATCGCACCCGCGATCGCGTCGAAATAGTCGTCGCACGCAAGCCGGCCCAGTTGGTACGCCTCGGCGTGCCCCTTGCGCTCGTTCGCGAAGGGCTTCTCTCCAAGATCCCCGCGCAGCGGCAGCCCGGCGGCGCGGCACCCTTCGCCGAAACTCCGGCAGATCCGCAGGATCACGCCGCCCCAGTCGAAGCAGACGCATCGGATCGAACTCACAGCCGCCTCACCCAGATGTTCCGATACCGCACGCGGTTGCCGTGGTCCTGAAGGTAGATCGGCCCGGTCGAAGCACCCTCGTCGCCGAACAGCCCGGCGAGGGTGGCCTTGGGTATCTCGGTGTTGTTCTGCACGAGCACCCCGTTGTGGAGCACCGTGACGCGGGCGCTCTCCGTCTTCTGGCCGGCAGCGTCGAAGCGCGGGGCACGGAAGATGATGTCGTACGTCTGCCACGTTCCGGGCGGGCGCGACGCGTTGACCAGCGGCGGGGCGATCCCGTACACCGAGCCGCACGAGCCGTCGGGGTACGTCGGGTTCTCGTACGAATCGAGCACCTGCACCTCGTATCGCCCCATGATGTAGACGCCGCTGTTCCCGCGACCCTGGTCCTTACCGTCGATCACGTCGGGTGTGGCGAACTCCAGATGGATCTGCACGTCGCCGAACGACTCGCGGGTGGCGATGGACCCCGAGCCGGGCTGGCACTCGGTCCAGCCGCCCGCGACACCCTCGGGCTTCCATCCGGCAGCGTCGGACGTGCCCGCCTTCACCCATCCCGCGAGCGACACGCCGTCCTTGAGCACGATCGCGTCCGACGGCGGCTTGCCGACCGGCGTCGATACGACGGGCGGCTGCGGCGGGGGCGCCGAGGCCGGCGACGCGCGCAGAACCGACCACCCCGCGAGCGACAGCACGCCAGTCACGATCAACGCATCACGCCAATGAGTTCGCATGGAGCCCTCCGTCGCCGATGATCGGCACGGGGGAGACTTTACCGCGCCGGACGGGATTCCGCAGCCTTGCGGACGGCCTCGGCGGCCTCGATCTGCTTCGCCTCAGCCGCCGGAACGTGCTCGATCGATGCCGAGTTGATGCAGTACCGAAGCCCGGTGGGCTGGTCCGGGGCGTCGGGGAAGACGTGCCCGAGGTGCCCGCCGCACGCCCGGCAGATCACCTCGACGCGGATCATCCCGTACGAGCGATCCTCGACCTCGATGATCCGCGGGTCCTTGGTGCCCCCGATGGGCTCAAAGAAGCTGGGCCACCCGCAGCCCGAATCAAACTTGGCATCCGACTTGAAGAGGGGCGTGCCGCACCCGGCGCACTTGTAGATCCCGGGCTCCTTGGTGTTCCAGTACTTCCCGGTGAAGGCACGCTCCGTCCCCTTCTCGCGGAGGACGTGGTACTGCATCGGGTCCAACTTGGCCTTCCACTCGGCTTCGCTCATGACTTTGGTTTCCATCGCCGCGGCCGGGGTTGCCGCGCCGCTCGTCGGTGTCGCGGCCGGTGCCGCCGTCTGGGCTTCGTTCGTCGCTCGCCGCGCTTCCGTGCCGCCCCCGCCGCACCCCGCGAGCACCAGCACCAGTCCGATCACCGCCAACGCATTGGTCTTCATACGCATCACTCTACGACGCTTCACGGGGGCTTGGGGTTCGGTCCGCCGGTACCATGACCGGCCGATGACCCCGCAGGAGCGCACCAGACACGTTCTTGAACGCTGCCGCTCGCTTGGGTTCGCCGCGGCGGGCGTTGCCGATGCGGGCCCCCCGGCGACCGGCGATCTCCTCCGGGCGTGGCTCGCCCAGGGCTCGCACGGCACGATGGCCTACCTCGCCGACCAGCTCGCCGAGAGGCTCGACCCTCAGCTCGTCCAGCCCGGCGCCAAGTCGGTTCTCATGGTCGCCGACCTCTACCACGCCCGCGGCACCCCGGAGCCCCCCGAGACCCACCGCGACCCGGGACGCATCGCCCGCTACGCACGCGGACGCAACTATCACGAGGTCATCAAGCGGCGACTTCACCGGCTCGCCGACGAGCTCCGCGAGTTGTTCCCGGGTTCCGAGCACCGCTCGTTCGTCGATACAGCCCCCGTGCTCGAGCGAGAGTTCGCCGCCCGCTGCGGGCTCGGGTGGATCGCCAAGAACACCATGCTCATCCATCCCCGCCTGGGCTCCTATCTGCTCCTGGGCGGCTTCTTCACCACGCTTGAGCTCGCCCCGCCGCCGGAGCAGCATTCGTTCCCCGACCACTGCGGCACCTGCACACGCTGCATCGACGCGTGCCCCACCCAAGCCATCACGCCTTACCGCGTCGAAGCCTCACGCTGCATCAGCTATCTCACGATCGAGCACAAATCCCCCATCGCCGACGACTTGATGGCCGCCATGGGCGACTGGCTCGCCGGGTGCGATATCTGCCAGGACGTGTGCCCGCACAACAGCCCGCGAGCCTCGTCCACAGATCGAGCGGCCGAGCCTTACGCACCTCGCTACCACGGTTTCTCGGCGGCGGGCGTGCTCGACTGGTCTCCCGACGATCGGCAGCGTGCCTTCACCACCAGCGCCCTCAAGCGCATTCCCCTGGCTGTGCTCCGACGCAACGCCGCGATCGTGCTCGCGAACTTCGCCATGAACGCCACGCCCGCCGAGCGGCAGGCCGCCACAGAGCGGCTGGCCCGCGCGACCAACGACCCCGCCGAGGATCCGCTCGTGCGTCACGCGGCCGCGTGGGGATTCAGGCGGCTCGCGGGCTCCCCACCAGCAGGCGACCCACCAGCAGCACAACCAGCGCCGGGCCGATCTGCCACATCTCCCCGTCCAGAAAAGCCAGCATGAACATCGGCGTCGCCGCGGTACAGACCACAAGCCACGCCACCACCGCGCGCGTTGTCGGCCGCCGCGGGTTTGCCCACGTCGGCATCGCGCAGATCCACACGTACGCCGGGAACAGCACCGCGTACGCGCCCATGAATACCCGGTACCCCGTCTCAAACCCGGCCTGGGGCGAGTCACTCGGCAGCATCACCGTCAGGGCGAACGCGATCGGGCCGATCAGGAACCCAGCGACCGACAGCAACTCAGGACCGAACCCCTTGGCACGTTCGAGCGGGCCCGTCCACGCCGCGGGCGTGCTCGCTTCCACATCGTGCACTTCCTGCGTGAACGAGAGTTGTCCCATGATGTGGGCCGCGACGAGCACCCCTGCCGTCCCCGAAAGCGCCCAGGCGAGTCCGGCGTACGTCGGCGTAATGAGGATCATCGTAAGGAAGAACACCCCGAAGCCGACGCCGAACGCCACGCCGGACCGTGAGCCCGTCTCCTGTCTCGCACGATGGAACGTCAGGTCAAGATACGGGCACAGGGCAAACCCGAAGATGCACGAGAGCCCGAGCCACAACAGCGGAAGCTGCCCGAGCTGTCCCGACACCGCATCGACGCCCGCGGGCGCGGGGAATGTCCACCCCGCCAGCATCGCTCCGATCAGGAACAGAGTCGCCGAAAGCAACAGGAACGCGACCCCGGCCCATCGCAACGCCCCGCTCACGCGGGCCGCCCCGCGCACCAGCAGCACACCCGCGGCGAGCGGCGCGAGC
>DDSG01000042.1 GCA_002343325.1 Phycisphaerales bacterium UBA2396
GATGGGGTCGGAGGTGAGCAGTTCGAGGCCGTAGTCGTTGACGGCGAGGGCGAAGGTGGTGGGCGTGGTGCGGCTGAGCCTGAGGGAGAGGAGGTCGATGGGGTCGGAGGTGAGCAGTTCGAGGCCGTAGTCGTTGACGGCGAGGGCGAAGGTGGTGGGCGTGGTGCGGCTGAGCCTGAGGGCGAGGAGTGAGGCGAGGCCGGCGTGGGCGAGTCGGCCTTCGAAGGGGAAGAGGAAGAGGTGGGTCCCTTCGCGGGTGCGGGTGGATTCGGCGAGGATCTGGTCGTGGCGTGGGATGCGGGAGAGGGCGGCCTGGGCGGTCAGGATGTCGTCGGCGGCGTGGAGTTCCGGGGAGTCACGGCGGGCGGGGTCGGCGGCGCGTTCGAGGGTGTCGCGGACGGCCTCGGAGAGGCACTCGGAGATGGGGAGTTTGGCGCCGGCCCAGTGGGGCGTGAGGGAGGTGCCGCCGGCGGCGGGCTCGGTGATGCAATCGAGGTCGCGGACGGCGAGGAAGCGCAGGACACGGCCGGCGAAGACGAAGCGTTCGCCGGGTCGGAGGATGGCGACGAAGCCTTCTTCGATGGAGCCGAGGCGTTTGCCCGAGCGGAGGCGGACGGACATGGTTGCTTCGGAGACGATCGTGCCGACGTTGAAGCGGTGGATGCGGGCGAGGCGGTCGTCGGGAACGCGGTAGAGATTGTCGACGAGGCGGACTCGCTTGAAGCGGTCGTAGGCCTTGAGGGTGTCGCCGCCGTCGCGGACGAGGACGAGCGTCCAGTCGAATTCCTCGCGAGAGAGGTTGCGGTAGGCGTACGCGGAGGTGATCTCGCGGAAGAGGGCGTCTGGGTCGAAGCCGCCGCCGAGGGCGCAGGAAACGAGGTGCTGGGCGAGAACGTCGAGGGGTTTGTCGGCGGGTGTGCGTGCTTCGAGGGTGCCGCGGTCGATGGCGCGGCGTGCGGCGTCGATTTCGAGGAGTTCGAGGCCGTGGGTGGGAACGCAGAGGATGTGGCAGTCTGCGCCGGGGCGATGGGAGGCGCGGCCTGCGCGTTGGACGAGGCGAGCGACGCCTTTGGGAGAACCGATCTGGAGGACGCGTTCGACGGGCTGGAAGTCGACGCCGAGATCGAGGCTGCTGGTGGCGACGACGATGCGGATGGAGCCGTCTTTGAGGCCGGCTTCGGCGGCTTCGCGGTGCTGGCGGTCGATGGAGCCGTGGTGGAGGGCGGTGATGGGTTCGAGGTCTGGGCGGAGGGCGAGGATGGCGCGGAACCAGAGCTCGGCCTGGGCGCGGGTGTTGGTGAAGACGAGGGTGGGCGTGGCGGGGTCGAGGGCGTCGAGGACGCGGGGGAGCATGCGGAGGCCGAAATGGCCTGCCCAGGGGAGTTGGTCGGGCGTGTCGGGGAGGATGGAATCGACGCGGATGCGGCGGAGGATGGGGGCGGTGACGAGGACGGGGTCGGCCTGGATACCGACGGCGGCGCGGGCGGCTTGGTCGGCGTTGGCGATGGTGGCGGAGAGGGCCCAGGTGCGGAGGTGTGGGGCGAGGGTGCGGAGGCGGGCGAGGGCGAGTTCGGCTTGGGTGCCGCGTTTGCTGGAGAGCAGCTCGTGCCACTCGTCGAGGATGACGGCGCGGAGGGAGGCGAAGCGCTGAGCGGCGTTGTCGGCGGTGAGCAGGAGGGTGAGTGATTCGGGCGTGGTGACCAGGACGTGCGGGAGGGAGTCTCGCTGACGTTGGCGTGTGGCGGCGGAAGTGTCGCCGGTGCGGCATTCGACGCGGGCGGGGAGGGTGAGGTCGGTGATGGGCTGCTGGAGGGCGAGAGCGATGTCGCGGGAGATGGCGCGAAGCGGCGTGATGTAGAGGGTGTGGATGCCTTGGTGGGGTTCGGGGAGGCGGAGGCGGTCGGCGAGGTCGGCGAGTGGGCCCCCGAAGGCGGCGTAGGTCTTGCCGGAGCCGGTGGGGACCTGGATGAGGCCGCTCCTGCCGGCGGCGAAGTGGGCCCAGGCGTCGAGCTGGAACTGGTGGGGCTGCCAGCCTTTGGAGGCGAACCAGCCGGCGAGGAGCTGATCGCCGGGGGCGGATGCGGGTGCTTGGGCGGGATGTCGAGCGGCGCGCGGCATCGGAGGTGAATCTAGGTCGGAGGTGGGTTGGAATCCGTGCGGGGTGGGGTGGCGAAGGATGGGCTATGCGGAACTGCATGTGGTTTCGGTCGGACTTGCGAGTGGAAGACAACACGGCGCTCGCCGAGGCGTGCCGATCGGCGACGGACGGCGTGGTCGGGGTATTTGTGGTGTGCGCGGATCAGTGGCGCGGGCATGACTATGCGCCGGCGCGGGTGGACCTGATCCTGCGGACGCTGGCCGAGCTGTCGGAGCGGTTGGCGGGGCTCAACATTCCGCTGCGGGTGGTGGAGGCGGCAAGGGCGGGGGACGTGGCGGGCCTGGTGGCGAAGGAAGCGGCGGCGTGCGGGTGCGGGGCTGTGTTTGCGAACGCGGAGTATGAGGTGGACGAAACGGCACGCGACGCGGCGGCGGCACGGGAGTGCGCGGCGGCGGGGCTCGGATTTCATCTGCGACACGATCAGACGGCGATCGAGCCGGCGACCATTCGGACGGGCGAGGGGCGGTTTTTCAGCGTGTTTTCGCCCTTTCGCAAGGCGTGGCTTCGGCGGGGGGCGGAGGAGGGGGGCGTGTCGCTTCGGCCGGCGCCGGGGAAGCAGAAGCCGATCTCGATCGAGCGGACGGCGGTGCCCGCGCGGGTGAAGGGGTTCGAGTCGCGGGTGCCGGCGGAGGTGTGGCCGGGCGGTGAGCGGCACGCGCTGTCGCGGCTTCGGACGTTCGCGAAAGAGGGGCTGGAGGGGTACAAGGTGGAGCGGGATTACCCGGGGCGGGCGGGGACGAGCCGGATCTCGCCTTATCTGACGGTGGGCGCGGTGTCGACGAGGCAGTGCGTGCACGCGGCGTTGTCTGCGGCGGGGCTTGAGGCGAAAGGGCTGGACGTCAAAGGCCACGAAAGGATGCCGGCTGGCCCGGGGCACTGGGTGAGCGAGGTGGTGTGGCGGGAGTTCTTCACGCACGTGCTGGTTGGATGGCCCAGGGTGTGCATGGGGCGTGCGTTCCAGATTCACACGGAGCGGCTGCGGTGGTCGGAGAACGAGGAGCACTTCCGGGCCTGGTGCGAGGGGCGGACAGGGGTGCCGATCGTGGACGCGGGGATGCGCGAGCTTCTGGCGACGGGGTGGATGCACAACCGCGTGCGGATGATCACGGCGATGTTCCTGACGAAGAACCTGTTCATTGATTGGAGGCGAGGAGAACGGTTCTTCATGCGGAACCTGGTGGACGGGTTCCTCGCGAGCAACAACGGCGGGTGGCAGTGGTCGGCGAGCACGGGGACGGACGCGGCGCCGTACTTTCGGATCTTCAACCCGATCAGCCAGAGCGAGAAGTTTGATCCGGAGGGGTCGTACATCCGGCGGTGGGTGGAGGAACTGCGGGATGTGGAGGGGCCGGCGGTTCACCAGCCGCATGATGAGCGGAAGGGGCTGCCGGGGATGTTGCGGATGAAGATCGAGTACCCGGAGCCGATCGTGGACTTGTCGGCGTCGCGGGAGCGGGCGATCGCGGCGTTTCAGGCGTTGCGGGCTTAGGGCATCGAACCTAGGGCTTGGACTGTTCGCTCGCGGGGCGGAGGGTGGTGCGAGTCACGACCTTCTGGGTGGATGGCGTCGCGCCCTGCTGGCGGGGTGTGAAGGAGAGCGAGAGCGTCACGGTCGAGTCGGCGCGGACGAGGCGGCCGGGGTCGGGGCTTACGAAGAGTTCGGCCGAGGCGGAGGAGTCGGCGAGTCGAACGACGAGGGCCTTGCCGATGGCGGAGGATTCGTCCGGCGAGAAGGCGAAGGTCGAGGAGGTGGTGATGCGCCAGAGCGTGGGCTCGGACTGGGCGATGGTGTGGGAGGTGGTCGCGGTGAGCGTGCCGAGGCCTGGGAGTGGCGTGGTGGAGGTGGTGGTCCAGGTGTTCGAGGTGGAGCCCTTGGGGGGCAGCACGGCGTAGGTTGCGGCGATGGTGCGTGCGGCGGCTTCGGGCGAGGCGAGGGACGCGAACTGATCGAGGACGGCGGCGACGGCGGGCTGGGCCTTGGCGGTCTCGCGGAGGTCGGCCCAGACTTCGGCGGAACCCTTGACGTTGGATGGGGTGCCGTCGGACGCGATGGTGGCGGTCAGAGGGCGGATCAGGAGGAGACGAAGGGCGCGGTCGGCGGCGGCCTGCGGAGAGGCGGGGTCGGGCGCTGGGGCGGCGGTGTCGAGCGAGAAGTCGGTGCCGGCGACGGTGCCCTTGGAGGCGAGGCGGGTGAGGGTCTGCGTGAGCGTGTGGGTGTTGGTGGCGGCGTCTTTGGCGAAGGCGTGGGAGAAGTCGATGGTGTGGGAGAGCGTGGAGGAGTCGGCGAGCGAGCCTTCGCCCGTGACGGTCTGCTCGATGGTCTGGGTGTAGGCGTGGGTGGCGTTGGCGGGGAAGGCCCAGACGGAGGGCGTGCTGGGGGCGGGTTGACCCGTGAGGGCTGAGCCGGCGAGGGTTGCGCCCGTGATGAAGAGGGTGATAAGCATGGGGTGACGATATCCGAGACTGGGGGCGGGTGGGTGAATAGAGTTGGCGGTCCG
>DDSG01000167.1 GCA_002343325.1 Phycisphaerales bacterium UBA2396
CCGCAGACGCCCCCACACCCGCCACGCCCGCCGCCGAGACCAACGTCGCCGAACCGGTCGCCAGCGGGGACGGCGCTCACAACCCGACCGCCGGAGAGGGCGTGGTACGCGATGATGCCAAGCGCAACGGGCCAAAGGGCAAGAAGGAGAAGCAGCCCAAGGAGGGCAAGCGCGCACCGAAGGCGGTCAAGGAAGCCAAGCCCCGCGCGGACGGGTGCCTCACGATCGCCGCCCGCCTTCTCGCGGCCTCCAAGGAGCCCCTCGGTACGAAGACCCTCATCGAGATGATGGCGACCAAGGGCCTCTGGACCAGCCCCGGGGGCAAGACGCCCGCCGCCACGCTCTACGCCGCCATCACGCGCGAGATCGCCACCAAGGGGAAGGACGCCCGGTTCCGCAAGGCCGACCGGGGTCTCTTCACCGCCAACGCCGCCAACATCTGAATCATCCACCACGCACCACCTTCCACAATGCCCCGGCGCTCGCCGGGGTGTTCTTGTTGCGGGCAACGCGAACGTTCCGATACGATGGAACGACACGATGCCCGACGCGTACCTCAACAGCTACGTCCCGCTGGTCGCCAGCCCCCACGGGCGTGACGCCTGCGAGCGGCTCAACTTGCCGCCGTTCATCGACGGGTCCGTCCGCCGCGAACCCGACATCGAGCATGCCACGCCGACCATCACCTGTCTCTGTCGGGGCACCCTGTTCGCTCCCCGCCTCAACGCCGGAGACTTCGTCGCCTACATGACCCGGCTCGATCGCTACGGCTCCCCCCGCAAGCAGCGACGCATGACCGCCGTCCTCCGCGTCTCCCGCGTCTTCCAATCCCACGACGACGCGGCGCTGTGGTTCTACGGGACCGCCCAGAAGCTCCCGAGCAACTGCATGGTGCCCCAGAACCCCTGCGAGCCGGTCGCCAAGAGCCACCGCATCCACGTCAGGCGCGACCTTGACGATCGGACGCTGCGGGGCGTCTGGGACGCCGGGTATCTGGAGCGATCCAAGGTGTGCGGGCGCTTCGTGGTCTGCGACCGGCTGTGGTACGACGTGAGTTGGGACGCCCCCGAGATTCACGAGTCAGATCTCCGAGCCGCGTTCAACGGGAAGGTGCCGGGCACGCGGAACCCCGGCAAGCAGACGATGGCATCGCTCAGGGCTTTGCTGAAGCGGCTGAAGCTTGACGTTCGGCTTTCCGGCCCGTGAACGCCTCCCACCGGCGCACCGCGACCTCGACGAACGTCGGCTCGAGCTCCATCGCGTAGCAGCGCCGCCCCAATTGCTCCGCCGCGATGAGCTGGCTCCCGCTGCCGGAGAACGGCTCGAAGCAGACCGCCCCCGGCTTGGTGTGCTTCCGCATCGGCCGGGCGAAGATCTCAACCGGCTTCTGCGTCGGGTGCTCGTTGCCCACGATGCGGGCTTTCCCCTCCCAGTCGATCTCCCAGACGCTGTTGTGCTGGTGGTCGCTGTCGTGCTCGGGCTGGCTCCCCTGCACCCAACCCATCATGCACGGCTCGTGCCGGAAGTGCCAGTAGACCCGCCCGAAGACCGGCGTCGGCTTGACCCAGATGATCTGCTGGTGGTTGAGGATGCCAAGCTCCTCCCACACCCGGGCGATCATCGCTTGCCGCTTGTGGGCGTGCCAGCAGTAGATCGCGGCTTTGGGGGCGACGACCCGCAGGACGTTGGCGAAGACGCCCCGGAAGAACTGGTCGGCGTCCGTGATCTCGACCTCGCGGTAGGTGTCGCTCCAGTCCTTGCCGCTGTCGTTGGGCCGCTCGCCCGTGTAATCGACCAGATACGGCGGGTCCGTCGCCACCAGCGCCGCCTTCGCGCCGTTCATCAACCGGTCCACGTCGGCGGCGTTGGTCGAGTCCCCGCAGAGCAGCCGGTGCTGGCCGAGGATCCACAGGTCGCCACGCTGGGTCACGACGGCTTCTGTCGGTTCCGGCACCTCGTCGGCAGGGGTGAGGCCGTCGTTCTCGTCCGGGGCCAGGACCTCGCCGAGCTCTTCGGGCGTCCAGCCGAGGGAGTTCAGGTCGATGCCGAGGTCCTTCAGCTCGCTCAGTTCTTCCGCGAGCAGGTCCTCGTCCCACTCGGCGAGTTCGGCGGCCTTGTTGTCCGCCAACCGGTACGCCTTGGCCTGCTCGGGCGTGAGGTCGGCCACGTGCACCGGCACCTGCGTAAGGCCCAGCTGCTTGGCCGCCTTCCAGCGGGTGTGCCCGACCACGATGACGCCCGCCTTGTCCACCACGATGGGCTGGCGGAACCCGTAGGCGGTGATGGAGTTCGCCACGGCGGTCACCGCGCCGTCGTTGCGGCGCGGGTTCCCCGGGTACGGCTTGATCGAATCGATCGGGCGGGTCTCAACCTTGAGGTCAAAGGCGGCGGTGGGGGGGGTGGCAGGGTTGCTGAGGTGGGGGTTCTTCTGGGGCATCACGCGGCCTCCGTGTTCGTGGACATAATGCGTTCCAACATGAGCATCACCAGCCCGTCACTTTCCGCGAAGTCGGCCAACCGGAGCATCCGTGCGTCCTCCGGGGTCACATCAACCCGGGCGGTCCTCACCGACATCGCCCCCGACTTCACCGCACGGTCGAAGACCCGCTTGCCCATCACCACTTCTCCCTGGGGCGAGAGCACAACCGTGCGCCCCCAGTCCTCGCCGAGATCGACCACCGTGCGGGTGTACAGATCGACCACGGGATCAAGCCGCATGTCCACCGCCCCCTCAATCGCCGTCACACTCGTCGTTCGTACGTCCATGAAATCGTCCTTTCCGAGGAGGAAGTCCCCCCAACAGGACCTCTCTGTGGCATGTCGGGATCTGTTGCACGGAATCTCTCGGCAACGCAAGGAAAATCCGCGCACACCCGGCCAGTGACTCTGATGACTCAAGTGACTGTCTCGGACCCCGCCGCCAAATACGTGGCCGGTGGTCTCCGCCCGAATCCGTGACTCTGTGACTTGAATGACTCTTCCCGGCCCCGGCGCAAAATCGGTGATCGCGCTGACCGAGGCTCTACCGGCCCAAGAACACCATCTTCGATTTGTGACAGAGGTAGAGAAGAGTCACCAGAGTCTCCAGAGTCACAACCGCCGCGCGAGATTGGCCGGATCCCGCGCGGCGTGACGTGCATGGAGTTTTGCGGCGAGGTTTGAACAGTCACCAGAGTCTCCAGAGTCACGGCTACGCCGCCGTGCTCCCGTCGATCGCGTCTGCCTCGGACGGGTCGTCAGGGTCCGCGTTGTTGACCAAAGTCATGCTCGCCGCGCCGTCCACCGACTTCAGCCGCCAGACCTTGCCGCGAGAGGACTTCGCATCGCACACGAGGAAGTAGCCTCCGAACACCCGCTGGCGGATCGCCCGCAGCTTGTTGCCGAAGGCGCGGGTGCCGGGCGGGATGGCGCTCCCCCCGACGAACTGCTCAATCGCCGCCCGAAAGGCGACGCTCGGGCCGTCCATCGGCTGCGCGGCCGTCGCGGGGTAGAGCTTATGCAGAAGGTCCGCGACCACGAGCCCGTGGTTGAGCGGGTCGTACCGCCGCCACGCATCAATAAGAGCAAGACCGGCGTCCGCGCCGCTGTCGGACATGACCACCAGCCCGTCACGGCCGAGGCACGGGTCCGGCCGCCCGCACCACACCAGCGCGCCCCGGATGAGCCGAGACCAGCCCTCGAACGACCCCATCGGACGCAGCGGCACGGTCGGGCACCCTTCGCGGAGGTACACGCTCAGCACCGTGAGCGCCGCCATGAAGAGCTTCTGCCGGTTGGCCCGAACGTACGCGAGCAGGTCCGGGTGCTTGAACCCGTCACGGTCCTCCGGCCGTTCGGCGAGTACGTTCAGGCGGATGTGCACGGTCCGCCGGGCGGTGTCGGCCTCGAGCGCGACGTTGTTGCCGGTCGCCGCGAAGGTCGTGACGAGCGGGGCGTCCACCTTTGAGTTGGTGCCAAGCCGCCGGTCACGCCAGCGCACCGTGGTGAGTGCGCGGTCGAGAGTGTCGTTGCCGAAGACGCCCTTGAGGTTGTCGAAGACCACGAACGGCTCACCTTCGAGCGCGGTCATCGAGATCTGCTTGCGAAGCTCGTCGGAGTCATGGTTGTAGGAGGTGGCCGCGACCTCATGCCCAAAGGCAATCACGGAGACGACCTTGGCCAGAAGCGACTTGCCCGCGCCGGCGGAGTTCGCGTCGATCAGGAACACGGGCGCGGGCCCTTCGAAGGCGTGCCGCCCGACGGTCGTCAAGATCATGGCGAGCATGCCGGAGAGGTGCACCGGCGACTCGAACTCAAAGTCGCAGAGCACGTTCGCAAGCTCTTCGAGAGCCGCGTCGGCATCGTCCTTGTTGGCCCCGGTCGGCAGACTCGGGAACGCAACCACCGGCTGGTACAAGACGCCCGTCACGCCGTCGTAGCCCGGCTGTTCGACAACCGTCCCGTCCGGACGAAGCACCGGAGACTCCGCAACCGCGTGAAGGCTGCGAATCCCGTGCCAGTACCCGCGCGAATGAACTCCGGCCACGATCCATGCGGGCGGGTGCACGGGACGGATCTCCTCCTTGATCTCCTTGACCAGCCGCACGCGGCGGGTGATGACCTCGCGCAGCGTCGGCTGCTCGATCTCCTGGATCACCAGCCCGCCATCGCCGCGAGCGCCCTCGCAGCGCCTCACGACCCGGACAAGCCGCCCGCCGCGCTGGTAGATGTCGCCGTCGCCGACGAGGCACCGGACGACCTCGTCGTTGACCCGGTGCTCATCGGGCAGGATCTCAATCTCGCTCAGGTCGTCAACCGGCGCGGACGCCCCTGCGGGGTACTTGCCGATGCTCTCGGCGATGCTCGCGACCTCTTTGGACGGGAGCGGCGGGACGCACCGCTCGGCATTGACGCGCTCGAGCCGAGCAAGGATCTCCGGTGCCTCAAACCCCCGCCGCCGGAGCGAGCCCGCGATGCTCGTCAGCTGCGCGTTCCGGCTTCCTTCGTGGAACACCGCCACGCTCGACTGCGCCGCCTTCGGCTCGGCCTTGGTGGTCAACTCCAACGCCGTCGCCAGCCACGCGGGGACGGTCGGAAGGTCGGTCACCGTCGGCGGGAGAGGGTTGAGGAAGACGTACTCACCGCACTCGGTGCGGGACGGAGCCACGAGGAGGTAGCCGCCGTTCGCCCTCACATCGACATGCGGCGCGAGCTGATCAACCGAGCAAGACACCGGGTCGCCATCCTGGCGGAAGATGTAGTGCCGCCCCCCGCGAGGCGTCGACGCACAGGGAGCAGCCTCAAGTTCCGCGAGGCGATCCGGATGGTCAGCGAGCCACGGATTGTCCGGCCGGCCCTTGTCAGCATCGACATCAACATCGATGACGACGAGACCTTCCGTGGCGATTGCCACGTTGGCCCGAGGGTTTGCTTCCCACCACGCGACGATCGTGGCGGGGTCGCTGGAGGCATCCTTGAACCCGTGGGGGGTGAGAGGGTTCTTCGCACCGGGGACGCAGGGGAACACGCGATAGCCGCGAGACGCGAGGTCGAGAGCGGCGGGGAGACAGTTGATGGGCATGGGAACACTCCTTCGGCATGGGCGAGGTTGAACGGGTTTCGGGATCGGACGGTCGGGGGCGCTGCAGCCGCCCACTCTGACCTCTCTGTCGGCTTTGGCGATCTGTTGCGGCTCAGTGTCGGTCCTGTCCGAGAATTTTCGCGACGGCGGCTTTGAGCTCCTGAAGCCGACGCCAAACGGTGCTTCGATTCTCGCCGCTCAGCTCGGCGATCTCCGCGAGGGATCGGTCGCCGAGGAGGAGAACGAGGCCGCGAAGGTGGAACGGGATGTGCGGAAGCACCGCTTCCAGGTCCATCGCGTCGAGCGTGGCGTCAAGCCCGACCATTTCGAGGCTCGTGCCGACCGACTCGTAGAACACGCCCGCTTCCGCGAGGCTTTCGAGCGACGCTGGGGGTTGGCGTCGCTTGATGGTGCGTGCCGTGGCGGGGTACCACTTTGCCGCGACCGCCGCGAGGAACGCCGCGAGCGAGCCTTTCTCCGGTCGGTACTTGCCCGACACCTTGGTGAGCTTGAGGCAGAGGTCTTGAAAGAGGTCTTCGGCATCTTTGCTTCCGGTCACGCGGGCCAGCCGTTCGGCCTTCTCCCGCATCTGCTTGTAGAAATCCGATCCAGGAGACAACAGCCGCGCCAACTCGGCGCGTAGGGCCACCGGGCCCACAGGGTGCTCGGACATGACCTTCGTCCATCAGGACGACGCAACGCATGGCCCGGCACGGCTCGTGGCGTAGTGGTGAATCAGGCCGGAGGAATTCTGCCGGGCAGCCGCTCCGGCAACTGGGGGCTACATGGCGTGTGGCTTCGCGCTACGTTGCGCGTGGCGCGTCAAAATTCCCAAGGAATCTCGACGTCGGGCCGGTAGATCAGGCCCCCGTCCTTCTTGACCGACTTGTCGAAGTGATCGGCGGCCGCCGGGAGATCCGCGGCGATCTCTTGGATCGTGCGGTGCACCGCCATAACAACACGCTTGCGCGTGCGTTCGTAATCGGGAACCTCCTTGCGGATGGCTCCCCGCCACGTGGCTGCACGGAGGTGCGCGGCAAGCTCGGCCTTCTCGCGCGTCAATCTGTCGATGGCCGCTTGGTCGTCATTGTCGATGGCGGCCTCGAGGCTGGCCTCAATGTCGTTCAGTTCGTCTTGGTACTGCTTGGCCGCTTCCTGATCGATCGCAGCGTCTCCCGCGCTCGAGACGAGCACTTCGCGCGGAGTCACGACCGCAGACAGATCGGCGTAGGTGAAGTGCTTCCCCGGGAACCGGACAGTCTGCTGCAGGATCGCCATTCCGGTCCCGCTCTTGAGAATGACCTCGGTGCCGTCGTACTTGAGCACCCAGCAAGATCCGCGTTTGCAAATCTGGTATCGCCCGGCTCCGGCATCTGCGGTGGCGGGGCCGGGAGCGGCGCGGATCGTCCGCACGGCCTCTGCAACGGCGGCTGCCACAATCCGGTGAAGGGACTCGTTCAAGGGCAAGGAGGGGTTGAGCTGCGCCGCATCCGAGAAAGCCGCCGTCTGGAACCCTGACCCCAGAATCCTGACTGCCCGACGCACAGCCTGTTCGGCAAGCTCCCACCGGCGCACGATCTCCCGCCAGTCGTCCAACAGTGCGACAATGCGGTCGTGCTGCTGCTGCGTAACCTCGGTTTGAAGCAGACGGCGGTTCTGTTGAACCCGCTCTTCCCTGAGCCGGCGGGCACGCCTTTGGAGTTGGCGCACAAGCCTCTTGCTTTGGTCCCAATCCCCCTGACCGACGGCGTAGAGGTAGGCGATCTCATCGATCTTGTCCTCGATCCAACGCTCGTGTTCGGAGGGGAGCACCGGGGTGTAGACGCGCGGAATCGACCGGGCGAGCTGCAATTGATCGGGAATGACCGCCCAGTAGAGCCGGGCGCAGCTCTGGGCCCCAGACAGCATCCCCTGCATGGCTTCCAGCGCGTTGTGAGCGTCCCGAAATGCCGCCTGGGTCGCAGGGGTGAGTTCAATTCCTGCGGTCAGCCGTTCAAAGCTCTTCACCAGCCCGCCGACGCGTTGCTCCACTCGTCGGTGCCGGAACAGCGTCCGGTCCGCACGGCAGTTCTTGCGCCTGTGAGCCGGCCACTCCAGGTCTGTCGAGTGAATGTGTTCGTTCCACCATGCGGGCTTGGTCTCGGGCCTCCCCGGCTGCTGGACCAGCCGGAGACGGTCAACTTCGTCGAGAAGGAAGACCATGTTGTCATGGAGCGTGCGGGCACTGATGGACGTATCGATCGGGGCGATGGCCATGCATGTTGTCTCCGGACCCGCCGGACCTCGCGTGATGAGGTTCGTATAAACCAGCGGGTCGTCGGCAAGACGATACAAGGAATGTCCGCTTGCGGGACACTACCGAAAGCTTGTTCACACGGCTCCCGCATGTAGGAACCACATTTGACAGCCGTTACACACTCTCGCTATGTGCGAGTCGCAATGCTAGCGTCCCACGCCCGCCGCTGTTCGTCCCAACTTATAAGCGCCGCGATGGGCCGGATGTCGGGCTCGCTGACCGGATCTCGGCCACTGACGACCGGGGGGAGATGCAAGATCTGCTCTTGGAGGTCCGGAGCAAGGTGGGTCAGGTTGAGCAACTGCGTCAATCTCGCCCGAGTCACCCCTCCGAGTTCGGCAAGTTCCGCCTGCGTGCCGACGACCCCGTCCTTGAGCAGCCCGTTGAGCCGGATGGCGAGCGCCATGAGCCTGGAGACCCTCGGGATCCGCCCGGACAGTGCCGGGGCGGGCTTGCGGGTCGGGCGGGGAAGGCTGATGGTGCCGGTGATGGTGGTCATGGGTGTCTCAGTTCTGTGGAGTTCTCAAGCGATCGGTCTCATTTCCGTGGGGTCGGCTGCCAGTTCCCGGAGGGTCACGGTGACCCGGGCGTCATCGCCGACTCCGGCGTCGAACTCGACGGCGGCGACCACCGATCGGATTAGTTCGTCCTGCTCACCGCCGGTCAGGGCATCCCAAAGCCGGTCGAAGGTCTCGACCGCACCGACCAGTTCATCCTCGTCGAAGAGCCGTTCCCGGTCCCGCCGGACCTGCGCGGCCAGCGCCGTCGCTTGGCGGGCCGCACGTTCGCCTGCCCGGCCCCCCAGCGCCGCCTCCGCCCGAAGGCGGTCCAGCTCCGCCGCC
>DDSG01000010.1:0-7862 GCA_002343325.1 Phycisphaerales bacterium UBA2396
CCCGAGCCGCCGCCGCGGCCGCCGCCACCGATCCCGGCGAGGGCGGCACGCCGAGGTAGGTCAGCGTCCGTTCCATCACGCGACGGCAGACGGGACCAGCGGTCAGCGAGCCGTACGCCCGGCTCGTCCGTGTCAGTTCCGGGCCCGGGTCGTCGATGGTGATCAGCACAACGATCCGGGGCGATTCGGTCGGTCCCGCGGCGATAAAGCTCGAGATGTACTGCTTGTCGATGTACGCCTTGGTGCCGCGCGGGATGCGCATCCCCGCGGGCGGCCTGGGCACGGGGATCTTGGACGTCCCGCTCTTCCCGAACATCGCGTAGCGCCATTCCTTCTCGCCCGGGCTCGAACGCGAGAGCGAACTCTCCATGTTTCCCGCTACGAATCCCAGCGCGTCGCGGGCCAGCATCGCGACCTTCGGCGGAATGACCCTGTAGAGAACGTCGCCCCGCACTTCCTCCTCGCTCGCGGCGAGAATCCGGATCGGAGGCATCGTTCCCGCGGCGTCCCCCTGGCGTGCAAAGACCGTGAACGCCCGCGCCATCTGCAGCGGCGTGACCGCGACCTCGTTGCCGAACGCCACCGAGTGCTGGCTCGTGATCCGCCAGGAGCTGAGGTTCGTCACCAGGCCCTTTGCTTCCCCGGGCAGCCCGATCCCGGTCCTGCTGCCAAAGCCGAATCGCACCACCGCGTCGTGCAACTGGCGGAAGCTCAGCTTCTCCGCGCCCTTGCCCATGCCCACGTTCGATGAGTTGATCAGCACATCGGTCCACGTCTGCTGCGCGAGCTTCTTCACGTCACGGATCGTTCGCCCGTACGACGTCGTCCACTCGCCGTACTCCGTATCGACCACGGTGCTGGGCGTCATCTTCTCCAGCTCGGTCACCACCGACCAGACGAACGGCTTGAACGTCGAGCCGGGTTCGTACACCGCCTCCACGCACCGGTTCTTGCCCAGCGCCGGGTGCTTCTCACGCCCCGGATCCTCCGCAAGCACCTTGTACCTGCGATCCGGCACGTACTCGGGCGCTCCAGGAGAGCTGCGTGAGTCGATGGGCACGTACGGGTAGTCCACCGCGTCCGGCACGGGGCGCAGCAGATCGACCATCGCCAGAATCTCGCCCGAGGCAGGGTCGAGCACCACCGCCCGCCCGCCGGCCGCGTTGTAGTCATTCACGCCGCGGAGCAGTTCCTCCGACACGATCCGCTGGATCTCCAGATCGATCGACAGGCGGATGTCCTCCCCGTGGGCCGCGGGCGAGACGTCGCCCGGACGAATCCACAGCGGACGGCCCGACGCATCGCGCACGAACCGAACCTGGCCCTCGCGCCCATCGAGACGCTCGGCGAGCATCCGCTCGGCCCCGACGGTGCCGTTCATGTCCGTGCCGAGCTTTCCCACGATCGCCGCCACGGTGGCACCGCCCGGATACTCCCGCACGGGCACGCGTTCGAGCGTGACCCCGGGGAGATCGAGCGATTCGAACATTGCCACCTGTTCGTCCGTCAGCACGCCGGACATCGGCAGGTAGCGTGAGGGCCGCTTGGGCTGCGCAGGCCAGGGCTGGTCCGCGGGCAGGATGTCCTCGGGCCTGATCGGCTCGTTGGCCCCCTCGCCGCCAACGCCGAGGACGTGCTCGGGGGGCGTGGGGCGTTCTTCGTCATCCATCTCGGGAGCAGTGGGGGCGCTCTCGTCGGGGTTGATCGCCGCGAGCACCGCGCGGCGGATCTCATTCTCACGCAGCGCATCGACCAGTTCCATCCCGACGACTCCGGGCGGCCGCCCTGTCGCCCGGGCGAGTTCGACGACGATCCGCTCGAAGGGCACGGGCTTGCGCATCGCCGCGAGCTTGGCGGGTTCCATCAGTGTCGGGTCCACGATCACCCGGTAGCCAAACCGCGTGACCGAGAGCAGCCGCCCGCGACGATCCATGATGTCGCCACGCACGGCCTCTTCACGCTGCACCGCGACGCGCGTCCCCGCGGTCGCCGCCAGTCGTTCGGGCGGCTTCATCTGCAACTGCACCACCCGGCCCAGCATCACCGCCAATGCGGCGCTCGCCAGTGTCATGGTCACCCAACCCGCCGCGTTGATCCGTGACAGCCCGGGCATCCTCCCGGCGTGCGTATTCACAGGCCTCTTCCTTACCGGGGACCGGCCGGCCCCGTCGGACGATTCGTCGGCCGCGCCTCCGTGCGCCCCCGCCGAACCGTGTTTTCAGCCACCTGCGTCGACCCTTCCATCGGAGCCCGGAAGTCCAGCGGGGGCTTGGGAACCCCGGCCGGCTCGGGCGGCAGCACCAGGGGGTGGAGCTGCGCCACGTCGCTCACCAACGCGCCGATCCGTTCGGGCGTCACACGAGAGGCGATCTGCGAACGCAGCCGCCACAATTCCTCGTCCATCGCCTTCACGCGCAACTGAACGCCCGCCAGGTCGTGGGCGACGACGAGCCGGCTCTGCCTCAGCGTGAGCAAACCCGCCGAGACCGCCGCCAAGCTCAGGATCGTCACCGCGCACTTCGCGAACACGCCGGCCTCCGTGGTGTCCCGCACCAACCTTCTCACCCAAAGCCGATCCGGCACGCATCCGCACCGGATCGGTGATCTGTTCGCTCAGTTCCGCCCCGCCTCACGCGGCACGCGGATCTCCATCCCCACCTTCAACTCATCCTCCCGGCCACGCAGCCTCGGGTTGGCGTCCAGAATCGTCTTCACCGGCACGCCGGCCTTGCGGGCGATGGCGTGCAGCGTGTCTCCCGAAACCACCTTGTACACGCCGATCGTCTGCTTGGCCGACATGATCGGCGACTCCTCGATCGGCCGAGGACGAACGGACTCGTTCTGGGGGGCAGCCGGGGTGGAGACAGGCTTGGCACGCCCCATCAGCACGTCGATGTGCGGCACCTTGATCTTGGTGCCCACCTTCAGGCCGCGACCGTCTCCGAGCTTGTTGTACTCCGCCAGCTTCGTGAACAGGGCGGGATTGTCGTAGAACCGCTTGGACAGCTTGTACAGGGTGTCACCCTCGGCGATGGTGTAGTCCTTGTCGGCCGGGGCGCTCGGAAGCCCGGGCACGCTCGGCGACTCCTCGTTGGGCAGAGGCAACGGGGACGTCGGTCGCGTCTGGTGAATCTCGTCCGGCTTGGACTGATCCAGTTTGGATGACTCGTTCTGGGGATTCTGAATCGGCGGGGTGATCGGCTGGGGGTTGGGCTGCACGAGCGGCTGGTCGGGCGTGAAGGGGTCGGCCTGATTGGGGCGATTGCCGACCATGGTGAGGCTGCCCGGATCGTCGCCGGCGAGGGGGGCAAGATCCTGCTGGCGGAGTTTGGAGAAATGGTCGCTAATCAGGACCATAACTCCCAACACCGCTGAAAGGCCGAAGATCAATGCGAGTTTAAGTTCACGGTTCACGGGAGCGTCCTTGCCCGCCGACCGGCATCCTACCAGGCGCAACGGCGGCCACGAAACCCAGATCGGCGCGCACACGACCGCGGACAATCCGTTGCCCGCCTGCCGCCGAAACTCGGACGGGTCCGATAGGGCCCATCCGCATACATCATACAAACCGTTGCGCGTCTGTCACGCGTCCGAGGCGTACTGCCCTCAACTTTGCCGATCTTGCCCTTGGGTTCTCCCGAACTTTGGTCTCGCTCGGGGCGATTGCCCCGTTGGTGATGAACTCAGCCCAACCCTCGCCGACCCATCGGGCCATCGCCTGCTTGACGGGCCGGTCTTCGAGGGAGTGGAAGGAGATGACCGCGACGCGTGCGCCCGGGCGGAGCCAGCGCCCCGGTTGACCCGAGGACAGAGCTCGAGCTTCGTCGGCGATCCTCGTCAAGAGGGCGTCGAGCACGCCCAGCTCGTCGTTGACCGCGATGCGTAGTGCCTGGAAGGAGCGCGTGGAAGGGTCGATCCGATCCGTCCCCCGGCGGCCGACCGCCGAGCGAACGATGTCCGCGAATTGTGCGGTGGAAGTTATCGGCGATGACTTGCGCTCAAGAACAATCCTTTTCGCGATGGCGTTGGAGGCGGGTTCTTCTCCCAGATCGCGCAGGATCCGCGCCAGCTCGCGCTCGGGGAGCGTGTTGACGAGGTCGGCGGCGGAGGTGCGGAGGGAGGGGTCCAGGCGCATGTCGAGCGGGCCGTCACGCATGAAGGAGAACCCGCGGGCGGGGTCGCTCATCTGGTTGGAGGAGAAGCCCAGGTCGGCCAGGAGCAGGTCGGCGGGGCGGCCCAGGTCAGCGATTCGGCGGGGGAGGTCGGCGAAGTTGCCGGCGGTGGTGTGGACAGTCGACGGGCCGCCGGGTGTGCTCGTGACTCTGGCGCGGGCGCGATCAAGGTTGGCCGGGTCCACGTCGTTGAGGATGATGATGCCCGAAGGGCCAAGGGCCGGCGCCATCAGGGCGGCGTGCCCGCCGAGGCCTGCGGTGGCGTCGGCGTAGGTCTCGCCCGGGGCGGGTCGGAGGGCCGCGAGGGTCTCGGCGGGGAGCACCGGGATGTGGTCGAACTCGGGCACGGGTCGAGGATATCACGCGCGGCCCGGGACGCGGGGCGTCGCTACGCTCGGCGGGTCCGGGGCGTGAGGATGGGAAGCGGAGGAACGACCGATGGCGACGCGCGTGCTGGTGCTGGGAGCGGGGATGGTGGGCGGGGTGATGGCGGCGGACCTGGCGGAGGAGCCGGGCTTTGAAGTGACGATCGCGGATGTTCGCGAGGAGAACCTGGCGAAGGCGTCGGCGCGGGCGGGGGGGCGTGTGCGGACGGTGCGGGCGGACCTGTCCAGTCCGGCGGAGATCGGTCGGCTGGCGGGCGGGGCGGACATGGTGTGCGGCGCGCTGGCGAGCCGTCTTGGGTTCGCGGCGTTGCGGGCCGTGATCGAGTCGGGGCGGAACTACTGCGACATTTCGTTCATGGCCGAGGACGCTCTGGAGCTGGACGAACTGGCGAAGTCGCGTGGGGTGACGGCGGTGGTGGATTGCGGCGTGGCGCCGGGCATGTCGAACATGTGCGCCGGGGCGGGGGAGGCGTCGTTCGACCGGTGCGAGAAGATCGAGATCTACGTGGGGGGGTTGCCGCGGGAGCGGCGGTGGCCCTTTGAGTACAAGGCGGGGTTTGCGCCGGCGGACGTGATCGAGGAGTACACCAGGCCCAGCCGGATCGTGGAGCACGGGAAGGTGGTGGTGCGTGAGGCGTTGTCGGAGCCGGAGCTGATGGACTTTGCGGGCGTGGGGACGCTCGAAGCGTTCAACACGGACGGGCTGCGGAGCATCTGCCGAACGCTGCGGGCGCCGTGCATGGTGGAGAAGACGCTGAGGTATCCGGGGCATATCGAGCTGATGCGCGTGCTGCGGCACATCGGGCTATTCTCCGAGGAGGCGGTGGAGGTGCCGGGGGCGGACGGTGGGCGGGTGCGGGTCCGTCCGCGAGATCTGATCGCGACGCTGATGTTCCCGCAGTGGACGTACGCGCCCGGGGAGGAAGATCTGACGGTGATGCGGATCGTCGTGACGGGGGAGCGGGGCGGCGTGCGCGAGCGGGCGACATGGGATCTCCTGGATCTGTTCGACACACGCACGGGCGCGACGAGCATGTCGCGGACGACGGCGTTCCCGTGCACGATCATGGCGAGGATGATCGCGAAGGGTGAGTATCGGCGTCCGGGCGTGGTGGTGCCGGAGCTCATCGGGCAGGAGAAGGGCGTGCTCGATCGCGTGCTGCAGGAGCTGGGGCGCCGGGGCGTGCGGTACAGCGTGAAGCGTGAGCGGGTGTAGAGCTCGGAATCGCGGCGTACGTCACTGGCCGGCGAGGATGCGGCTGATGTTGGCGAGCGATTCGGTCTGGCGGGTGCGTGCGCTGAGCATCGCGGCCTGGGCGGCGCAGAGGACGGGCGCGAGGTGGATGGGCGGGTCGGCGGGCGAGCCGGGTTCGAGCGCCCGGGCGACGGCGTGGGCGATGCAGTGGGCGGCGGAGGTGTGGTGCGTGCGTTCGCTGGGCGATTCGCGGAGCGAGCCCGAGACGTCGCGCCATTCGATGCCGACGTCGTCGACGGTGAGGCGTCCCTTGTCAGCGATGAGGAGGACGCGGCGGCGCCATCCCCCGGCGTGGTTCGAAGCGGTGAGTGTGGCGGCCCGGCCGTCGGTCCAGCGGAGGTGAGCGCTGAGCCCTCCGGCGAGCTTGCGGAGGGAGTCCGGGGTGGAGATGGGCAGGCCCGAGGGAGGGACGGGCGAGGCGTCGATGGTGTCGGGGTCGCCCATGAGGGAGAGGAGCAGTTCGATGCCGTCGAAGAGACGTGAGCCCAGCGAGGTTTCGTCGGGCGAGGCGAGCAGTTCGGCGTGGGCGAGGCGGATGGGCCCCAGGTCGGGGAGTAGTTCGAGGGCGTCGCGCACGGTGGGGGAGTGGCGGAAGAGCGAGAGGGGCCTGAAGGCGGCGGTGGCGCCGGGCGCTTGCCACTCGGGGGAGGCAAGGTCGAGGGCGGAGGCGGGGATGGGATCGAGGGAGAGGACGCGGACGCCGCGCGAGGCGGCGGCGGCGAGGATGGAGGCGTCGGCGGAGGCGGGGTCGGTGCCGAAGGAACCTGCGGCGAGGATGAGCACGACGCGGGCCTGCGGGTCAACGAGGAGCTGGCGGAGGTCGGTGGCGGGTTGAGCGAGGAGGTCGTTGGCGACGGCGTGGGATTGGCCGAGGTCCGGGGAGCCCGCGCGGACGATGGGGAGGTGGAGGAGCTCGCCGACGCGGCGGAGCATGGGGGCCTGGCTCGGAGAGAGCCAGGCGGAAATGGCGTTGGGCAGATCGCTCATGGGCGAGGGACAGTATCGGCTAGAATGAGATGAAGGCGCGGCAGGGCGGCCGCGACGCCGGCGGAAACGTCGGCGTTGAGGAAAGTCCGAGCACGGCAGGACACGGTGGTGGGTAACACCCACCCGTCGGGTCGATCCCCGGCGAGGGACAGTGCCACAGAAAAGACACCGCCGATGGCCGGCTTGCCGGCACAGGCAAGGGTGAAAAGGTGCGGTAAGAGCGCACCGCTCCCGCGGCGACGCGGGGGGCAGGGCAAACCCCACCGCGTGCAAGGTCACGCAGCTCCCGGGGCCGAAGGGCTCCACGGCCGGTCCGGCCGCGTGGAGCGGGTAGACTGCTCGAGCTTCGCGGCAACGCGGGGCCCAGAGAAATGGCCGCCGCACCCGCCAGGCCCGGCCCCGGAGCCCCCGTCAAGGTGGGGCTGGGAACCGGCGGGCGGCACAGAACTCGGCTTACGGCCGCGCCGGATCGAACGCGGGCCCCGGAACCCCCGGGGCCCGCGGCCATTTTTGCGGAGATGCGTGATGCGTTATTGGAGCGAGCGAACATCGCCCGCGGGCACCACCTGGGCGAGCGTGGGGAGGATGTAGTTGCGCCCGCCGTAGACGAAGGTTCGGCCGCTGAGGACGAGCTGGAGGTCGTCGCCGCGGCTTTGGGCGAGTTCGTCGAGCTTCTGAACAAGTCGGCAGCGGAGGAAGACGACGGGCTTGTCGCCGGCGTTGGTGGTGCCGCCGTCGAAGGTGGCGGCGAGCTGTCCGCCGGGGAGGCGTGAGAGGCGGGCACGGCGGGAGACGATGGTGGTGCCTTCGGGGCGGACGCCCTTGGCTTCGTCCTTGGGTTCGTCGGGCTTTCGTGCGTCGGCGGGCTTGGGGACGTCGATCGCTTTGGCGGAGCCGCGCTTGGCCTCGAGGTCGCGGATGAGGTCGGCGACTTCGGGATCGTCGAGCTGCGGGGGCTGCGTGCTGGCGGGCGTGGTGGAGTCGGCCGGGGTTGCGTCGGGCGTCGAGCCTGGGCGCGACGAGGCCGGCGCGGTCGGCTTGGGATTTGCGTCGGCGGGGGGG
>DDSG01000010.1:8127-8286 GCA_002343325.1 Phycisphaerales bacterium UBA2396
GGTCGAAGAGGCGGAGTCGAAGGCGAAAGCGGAGGGAAGCATGTACTGGCGATCGAAGTAGACGAAGACTTCGCCGCTGAGAATGACGGTGGTGTTGGGAGAGGCGAGGTCCGGGGTGGCTTCGAGTCTTGCGAGGGTCTGGCAGGGGAGGAGGACCAT
>DDSG01000111.1 GCA_002343325.1 Phycisphaerales bacterium UBA2396
TCTATCCAATTGAGCTACGGGTACTGCTCGCCGCATGGTATGGGCCCGCCAACCCCCCGGGCAAACCCGCCCTGCGCACGACTCTTGCCCGCCGCCCCCGTACGCTCGCCGCCGTGAGACACACCAACGCCCGACTCTCCCCGACCCCCGAGTGGGCCGTCCAGTCCTTCACCTTTGCCAACAGCATCGGCACCGCCCTGGTGACCAACGGCGTCTACTTCATCACCGACACCGGGCTCAACTTCTCCCGCACCGCAAACTTCTGGCTCGCCGCCATGATCGGCGCCACCTACATCGTCGGAGCGGGCTTCACGCCCAAACTCGCGCGTGCTCTCCGCGCTCGCGGGCTCTCCAGCCGCGGGCTCCTCGTCCTCGTCATGGTCCTCCTCGGTTCCCTCTGCACCCTGCCCCTCATCGCCTCACGCCTCGGCCACGGCGCCGAAACCCGCTCCGCAGTCGGCCTGGCCATCCTCTGGTTCACCGTCCTCGGCTACAACACCCTCACCGGCGTCCTCTGGCCCACCGTCGAGAGCTACGTCTCCGGCGGCCGCAGCGGCGACACACTCCGCACCGTCATGGGCCGATGGAATGTCTGCTGGTCCGCCGCCGCCGTCCCCGCCAATCTCGCCCTCGCCCCGCTCGTCGAGAAGCACCCCAACGAAGCCATCGCCATCATGGCCGTCGTTCACGCCTGCGCGCTCCTCCTGCTCCCCCGCTTCACCACCGAGCCCGTCCCCCACGTCGAATCACGCGAGCCTCACCCCGCCGTCTACGAGCGCCTCCTCCTGGCCTTCCGCCTCCTCATGCCCATGGGATACATGGTCCTCACCACGCTCACACCCATGCTCAGCGTCATGTTCCGCGAGCAAGGCGTCTCCGCATCCTGGGGGCCCATTCTCGGCCTCGCCTGGGTGCTCCCACGCATCGCCACCTTCGCCCTTCTCGCCGTCTGGGGCGGCTGGCACGGCCGATGGTGGGCCGCCGTTGTCGGCGGGCTCATGATCGTCTCGGGCTTCGGCGTCGCCGTTCTCGCTCCCCTCGCCGGCACGCCCTCGATCTCGCTCCCCTTGCTCGTCGCCGGGCTCGCTGTCTTCGGCTCGGGCATGGGCCTGGTCTACTCCGGCGCGATCTACTACGCCATGGAAGTGCACGCCTCCGACGTCGAAGGCGGCGGCATCCACGAGACACTCGTCGGCATCGGCTACACCCTCGGCCCCACCGCCGGGCTCGTCGCCACCTGGGCCTCCCTCGGCTCCTGGCACGGCCGCGATGCCGAATCCTCCTTCGGGCCCATCCTCTTCACCCTCGTCGGCGTCGTCGCCGTCATCTTCACCCTCTGGGTCGTCCGCCGCGTGACCCACATGGCCAAAGACCATCCCCAGCGTCACTGACCCATACCTCTCTTCGGAACAGGCCCCGTTGTGGTGTGTGGTCCACCCATGCCGGTCATGACGGGTCCGACGGTCCGGTAGCATCCGGCCCGGCGGCGAACCGCAAGCCCGGTCTGGCCGGTATGGTGGTGGGGGTCGATCTCAGAAGGTCGTCGTGGAGTCTGTGCCCAAACGGAGGATGTCGCCCGTGTTGATCCGCAAGCTGTCGTTGGTTGGCGCTCTGGCCTTCGCCGCTGTTTCGATGGTCGCCGTGGCGCCCGCCACGCTGCTCGCCTCCCCGACGCCGATCGCTCACACCGACGCCGCCGACTGGGCGACCAAGCTCTGGAACACCGCCAAGGCGGGCGACGAGCCCGGCTTCCGCGCGCTGCTGAGTTCCTTTCCAGCCGAGGGCGCGACCAAGCCACTGGCCGATGCCGTCGCCAAGCTCCGCGAGCACTACGAGCAGCGTGAGAAGGACCGCGCCGAGCGGATGGAAAAGTCCCGCGCTGAGATGATCAAGAACGTCGAGGAGAACAAGGGCGTTTCCTCGCTCGCCAAGGCCTTGGTCTCCGCGATGGAGCTTTCCGACATCGCCACCGACAAGGCCGCCGTCCTGCGTGACGAGAAGGTCGCCGCCCTGATCGCCAAGGCCGACGAGGCCGCCCACCAGGCCGAAGCCGCCGGGCAGTGGCTCGCCGCCAGCGAACTCTTCGTGCGCCTCCAGTTGCTCCTCGAAGATCAGCCCGCCGGCGTCAAGTACAAGGAAGACTCCGAACGCGTCGCCCACCGCCTCGCCATGCTCCGCATGTACACGCCCAAGCGGCTCTGGGAGATGCAGAACCAGCGCCGCATCGAGTCCGACGGCAAACCCTTGCCCCCATACAACCCCGCCGCCGACGACTACTCAAAGAAGCTCCAGGGCGTCGATGCTCGCATGGTCGTCGATGCCCTCACCCGCTCGGCCTTCGACCACGTCGACATGGCCGACTGGGGACGCATCCTCCGCGGCGCGCTCGACGGCGTCCGCAACCTCGCCACCACGACCGACCTCCGCGAGACCTTCCCCGGCCTCGCCGATCAGGCCGCCAACGCCCAGCTCCTCGCCGCCATCGCCGAGGAGGAAGAGAGCGTCCGCAAGAGCCCCGCGCTCACCCAGGCCGACTGCGACCGCATCCTCCGCAAGCTCATCGCCGTCAACGCCAAGACTGTCCAGCTCCCAGAGACCGTGCTCGTCCACGAGTTCGGCAACGGCGGCATGGACGCCCTGGACGACTTCAGCGCCATCATCTGGCCCCACGAGATCGCCCGCTTCAACAAGATGACGCAGGGCTCCTTCGTCGGCGTGGGCGTTCAGATCGAGTTCGACGAGACCTCAAACGTCCGCGTTGTCACGCCCATCGAGGGCACGCCCGCCCACAAGGCCGGCATCCGCCCCGACGACCTCATCACCAAGGTCAACGGCACCGCGGTCTTCGGGCTCTCGCTCGACCAGGTCGTCGATCTCATCACCGGCCCACGCGGGACCAACGTCTCCGTGACCGTCGAGCGCAAGGACAAGCCCACCGAGGCCGACTCGCCCAAGAAGGAGATCGAGTTCTCGCTCAAGCGCGACCGCATCGAGGTCGCCAGCGTCAAGGGCTGGCGCCGCAGCGGCGAGGGCGAGAACGACTGGTCCTGGTTCGTCGATCCGCAGGAGAAGATCGGGTACGTCCGCGTGCTCAACTTCACCGAGACCACCAGCGACGAGCTGGGCAAGGCCGTCCGATCGATGCAGCAGGAAGGCGTCAAGGGCATGGTGCTCGATCTGCGCTTCAATCCGGGCGGGCTGCTCGATCAGGCCGTCGAGGTCTCGCGCATGTTCGTCGAGAAGGGCGTGATCGTGATGACGCGCAACGCCGCCGGGCGCATCGAGGACCCGCGCCGCGCCCAGGGCGACGCCGCCCTCAGCCACATGCCCGTCGTTGTCCTCATCAACCGCGGGTCGGCCTCGGCCAGCGAGATCGTCTCGGGCGCACTGCAGCACTACGGCAACCGCGGCGACATCCCCGTCGTCGTCATGGGGCAGCGCTCCTACGGCAAGGGCAGCGTGCAGCAGGTCATGAACCTCCGCGGCGGGCGGGCCATGATGAAGCTCACCACGTCCTATTACATGCTGCCCGACGAGCGGATCATCCACCGCAAGCCCGGCGCACAGGTCTGGGGCGTGGATCCCAACCTGCCCGTCGAGATGCTCCCGCAGCAGATCGCCGACTCGCTCACCCTGCGCAAGAACGCCGACGTGCTGCTCGGCGTGGGCAACGAGGCCAGCCCCGACCCCGACGACCTGATCAACAAGAACCTCGACCTGCAGTTGGAAGCGGCGCGGCTTGTGCTGATGGCCAAGGCCCACAGCGCGGCCGTCGACCAGGCCAACGCCGACAAGCCGGCCCGCTGAATCACCGAGGTTCGGTGTAACGACCCGGATTGATCGCGCACGGCGGCGGACTTGCGGCAGGATCGCGCCGTTCGCGTCCGCGCGCTGTGGTCAGGGTCCTTGGACGTCCGCGCCGGCGACCCCGCACGACGGATCGTGGGCCCGCCGCGACCATCGCCGGGGCCGTGCGCACGCTCCTCGATCACGTGTTCAGGTGGATCGGTTTCGCCCGTCTCGGTGCCAAGTTCGGGCTGTGGCCGGGGTGGCTCGGGGCTATCATTGGGATTGTTCGCAAACTCGGGGCGGGCCAGCGGTGGAGCAACGATGACGACGATCGCAAAGGACATGCACGGCGCGGGTTCGATGAAGGGTTCCGAAGCGGCGCGGCGCGAGGGCGCACGGCAGAGCGATGCGCTGCCGGATTCGACCCTGGTCAAGTGGCTCCGCGACATGATGCTCATCCGCGAGTTCGAGATGCGGTGCGCCCAGTCGTACCAGCAGGCGAAGATCGGCGGGTTCTGCCACCTCTATACCGGGCAGGAAGCCGTCGCCGTCGGCACCATCAACGCGCTCAACCATGACGACCCGATCGTGACGGCGTACCGCGATCACGGGCACGCGCTCGCCCGCGGGATGTCCGCCGAGGCGTGCATGGCGGAGATGTACGGCAAGATCACCGGCTGCGCCAAGGGCAAGGGCGGGTCGATGCACATGTTCGACCGGCCCAACTGGCTCTTCGGCGGGCACGGGATCGTCGGGGCGCAGACCCCGCTGGGCACGGGCCTGGCCTTCGCCGCTCGGTACGAGTGGGAAGTGCTGGGCGCGAGCGTCGATGGCGGCCCGGCGAAGAAGAAGGTCGCGCTGGCGTACCTTGGCGACGGCGCGCTCAACCAGGGCGCCCTGCACGAGGCGATGAACCTCGCCGGGCTCTACGACATCCCGGTCATCTACGTCGTCGAGAACAACGGCTATTCGATGGGCACGGCGATCGAACGCGGCACCACGATGGCCCACGACCTTCGCGCCAAGGCGGCGGCCTTCGGCATGCGGGGCGAGATCATCGACGGGTTCAACGTGATCGATCTGTGGGACAACTTCAAGAACCTCGTGGACTATTGCCGCGAGAACCAGAAGCCCGCGTTCGTTGATCTCAAGACGTACCGCTACCTCGGGCACTCGATGTCCGACCCGCAGAAGTACCGTACCAAGGAGGAGGTCGAGGCCTTCAAGCAGAAGGACTCGATCGACAACCTCGCGGCGTACCTGATGTCGGCGGACACCCCGCGGGCCAAGAAGAAGGGCTCGGCGGTGCTGAGCGAGGCGCAGTACCAGGAGATCCAGGCCGAGGTGCGTGAGACGGTGCGTCGCGGCGTGGAGCACGCCGAGGCCGCCGAGATCCCCGAGGCGGGCGAGTTGTACGCCGACGTCTTCCTGAACCCGCAGCCGAACCTCTCGCCGACGGCGGAGTACGGCCACGGCGTGAGGAACCCGCTGCTCTGAGGCCGGCGGTTTAGTCCCTCGCTTCGTACTTGAGGTAGTCCTCGATTTCCTGGGCCGATGGCTTGGAGGCTTTCCACGCGGAGGCGTAGAGGTCGCCCAGCATGGTCGCGCCGTCGCGGAGGCGTTCGGCGATGAAGTCCTTGCCGGGCTGCTTGTCGAGGTCGCCGGACTTTTCGAGGGCGTAGAGGGGCTCGACCTTGGCGAAGGATCGCTCGATGTGCGTCAGCACGTCGTTCCACGGGTTGGCGTGGTCGGCGACGCGCGGCGTCGTGTCGGCGGGCATGGCGGCGAGCGCGGCGTAGGTCAGGGCGTGCAGCTCGATGACGGTGCCGTCGATGCGGCGGTGGATCCCGCGGTCGGTCGTGTAGCCCTTGGGGTTGTCGCCGACCCAGCCGTGGTGGTGCGTGGTGGTGTGCAGGGGCTGGGCGGCGTCGCCGACAAAGTGAGAGAGCAGGCCCATCTCGACGCGGATGTTGGCGCGGGCCTGATCGATCTGGAGCTGCCGGCGTGGCGAGGCGGCGTCCGGGAGTGATTCGAGAATGCGGAGCGTGTTGAACGAGGAGCGGAGCTTGTCGTGGTGCTCCATGATCGCCTGCGGCAGGAAGCCGGGGTAGCCGAGGGTCTTGGCGGTGTCGGTCGCGGGGTTGACGGCGGGGATCTTGTCGGGGCTCTTGGCGCGTGCGAGGGCCAGGGCCGAGACGTACTCGCGGCGGAGCATGGGCATGGTGCGGAGGGTGAGGCCGAAGGGTTCGAGGTCTTCGACGTCGATGTAGTGGTCGGTGTCGTTCTCGTGCTTGAGGGTGGGTGTGCGGGTGCCGCGCCAGCGGTCGGGCTCGCCGGACTGCCAGGCGATTTTCTGGCGGTCGGGATCGGCCTTGAGCCAGTCTGGGCAGTCTTTGGTCTGGGCGAGGCGGTCGAGGGCGAGGAGGGTGATGGTGCGGTGCCCGGCGGCGTCCCAGGCGGGGGCGGGGGCGACGGCGAGGACGAGGCAGACCGCGGCGACGAACGAGACGGAACGTGCGTGGATCATGGGAACAGACTATCGGGCCTGGGGGCGGTGTACGCTTCGGCGGGCGCGGCCTGCGCGCCCCGTCGGCGGCTGCGTATGGGTTCGTAGAGTCGGCCCGGTCGAGGTGATGACCCGGACGGCCGAAGAGAGAAACCCGCCGAGAGGCGCATCAGGAGCTCGGATCATGTCGAAGAAATGCCTTGTTGTGGGGATGATGGTGTGGATGGCCGGGATGGCGGTGGGTCAGCCCGGGACGGCTCCTGCGAAGCCGCAGCCCGCACCGACGAAGACTCAGCCAGCGCCGGCGAAGGTTGCTCCGCCGCCGACGAAGCCCGCTCCGATGCCTCAGCCTGACGACAACAACGGCGGGCTGTTGTTCGCGGATCCTGAGATGGTGTTCGAGAAGACGCTGGTGGAGATCGGGAAGATCGACGACAGCGAGCCGGTGGAGGTTGAGTTCAAGTTCACGAACCGGGGCGTTGGGACGCTGGTGATCAGCAACGTGTCGTCGACGTGCGGGTGCACGGTGCCGCAGTTGACCAAGCGTGAGTATGGGCCGGGCGAGTCGGGCGTGATCAAGGCGACGTTTGATCCGAAGAACCGCCCGGGTCAGCAGCACAAGTCGATCACGGTGGCGAGCAACGACGGTCGGAACCCGACGATGGCGCTGACGCTGACGGCGGACGTGGTGCCGAACGTTCGCGTGGACCCGCAGCAGTTGATGCTCGAGCCTGTGCAGAAGGGGCAGTCGCGGACGAAGCTGTTCAAGGTGTTTGGTCGCAAGCCCGGGTTCGAGGTGACGGCGGTTCGGGCGTTGCCCGAGACGATGCCGTTCAAGGTTCGCGTGCTTGAGACGAAGGACGTTGAGATCGGCGGCGAGAAGCAGCGTGAAGTGACGGTTGAGGTGTCGCTGCCGGCGGGTTCGCCGGTGGGTCAGTTCTTCGCGACGCTGGACGTGACGACGAACGAGGCGAAGGGCGGCTCGGTGAAGGCGGGCGTTTCGGGCGAGGTGCTGGGCGATCTGCAGGTGACGCCGCAGCGTGTGTCGCTGGGCGTGGTGCAGCCCGGGCAGTCGTTCGCGGGCGAGGTGAAGATCAGCCGCCGGGACGGGAAGCCGGTGAAGATCCTGAAGGCGGAGGTGAAGCCTCTGAGCGAGCAGCCGGTTGATGTGACGGCGGCGCTGACGTCGGATGCTGCGGGGACGATGCACACCATCAAGCTGTCGGGCGTGGCGCCGACGGGTGTGCCGCGGTACTCGGGCGAGTTGCTGGTGACGACGGATGTTCCGGGCGAAGAGATGGTCCGGATCCAGACGTTCCTGACGATCCGCCCCGGGGCAGCGGCGCCGACGGGCCCCGCGCCGGCGAGGTCGATTTCGAAGCCGGGCGAGGTGGTTGGTCCGGCTCCGAAGAAGTAAGGACAGGTTCACGCCGGGCCGCGGGAGCGTGGTCCGGCGCATTCACGAGGAGGTCGGCATGTCGCGTGCGAGGAAGATGTCGTCGTGTCTGCTTGGGGTGATGTCGGTGGTGATGGCGGGCGCGGTGTGGGCGGATGTGCAGCCCGGGCCGCCCCCGCAGCCGGAGCAGCCCGCGCCGGCGGGGATGCCGAAGTTCGAGATCGATCGGCTGGTGCAAGACTGGGGGAAAGTGACGGACCTGGACCGGCTGCGTGCGGAGGTCAACTTCAAGAACACGGGGACGGCCCCGCTGGTGTTCCTGGAGCTCAAGCCGAGCTGTTCGTGCGTGAGGCCGAAGCTTCGCGGGGACAAGCGGACGTACCAGCCCGGGGAGTCCGGGGTGATTGATCTGGGCTTTGAGCCGCTCGGCAAGCGTGGGGCGACGTCGTACACGGTGTCGATCAAGACGAACGATCCGTCGAACGCGGCGTTGACGCTGGAGACCAGGTGTGATGTGAGGCCGACGGTCTTCGCTGACCCCGCGGACGGGGTGAACATGGGGCAGATCGACCAGGGGAAGGGCAAGGAGATGACCTTCACGGTGAGCGGGCGTGCGGAGGATTTCCGTGCGACGTTCGCGTCGGTGAGCGGTGCGGGGCACTTGTCGGCGAAGGTCGGCGAGACGAAAGTGGTCGAGATCGATGGAGAGAAGATCCGGCAGACGACCGTGACGGTGAGCCTGAGCGGGAAGGCGCCGGTGGGGCGGTTCTCCGAGAAGATCTACGTGAGGCATACGGACGCGCGTCTGGCGATGCAGACGGTGTCGGTGTCGGGCGAGGTGCTGCCGGACATCCGGTCCGAGGTTGCGCAGTTGGACATGGGCGAGGTGGCCGAAGGGGCGGACTTCGGCGGCGAGTTCAAGATTTTCAGCGCGTCCGGGAAGAAGTTCAGGGTGACGAAGACGACGTACACGAGCCGGACGGCGTTCGGTTCGCCGCTGTCGATCGAGGTGACCGCGACGCCGAACGAAGCGGGCGACATGTACACGGTGCGTGTGTCGGGGAAGGGTCCGAAGGTTGGCGGCTTGTACACGGGGGACGTGGTGGTGGTGACGGAGGGGGCCTCGACGGAGACGCTGCGGGTTCGCGCGAGGTTTGTGTCCAAGGGTGAGGAAGAGGCGCAGCCCAAGTCGGAAGGCAAACAGCCATGAGCGCGAAGGTGTATGTGCAGGCGGGCGTGATCGCGGCGGTTGGGGTTGCGATCGCGGTGGTGGACAGCACGCGTCGGCCCGTGAAGACGCCCGAACCGATGGCCTCGCCCGATCGATCGGTTGGCGGGCAGGGCGCAACGAACGGCACATCGTCGCAGGGCGATCCGAAGCCCGCGCCCGGTGAAGCGCCCAAGGCCGCGCCCGTGCCGGAAAGCACGCCGCCGGAGAAGACGGGCGGGCAGGCGGGCGGCGGGGCTGGGGGGGCGTCGGTCAAGGGTGCGGGGGCGGGTCCGTCGGCGTTGCCCGTGAAGGTCGGGGGGGGGGGGGGGGGGGTGCTGGT
>DDSG01000144.1:0-778 GCA_002343325.1 Phycisphaerales bacterium UBA2396
GGGCCGGCCGCGCCCGCCCCCATGCACGCTCCCGGCCGCGGGACGCTCGCCCGCCGAGCGACCGATCCGGGTTTCAGGCTCGATTCCCCCATTTCATCAACGATTCAAGGCCCGGCGGGCCGAGTTCTTTGTGTCATGCCCGCCGGCCGGCAAGGCCCGCGGCGTCGCGCACAGACCGCACGCCCGAGGCCCGGAAGGACAGATCCCCATGGCATTGCGCGGCGACATCCCGATCATCGGGACCATCATCACGAAGCTCATCGGCACCCGCAACGAACGCGCGGAGAAGCGTTACCGCCAGCGCGTGGCCGAGATCACCGCCCTCGAACCCAAGATGCGGATTCTTCGTGACGGCGAGCTCCGCAGCAAGCTCAACGAGTTCCGCCAGCGGGTGGACAAGGGCGCGACCACCGAGGACATCCTCGTCGAGGCGCTCGCCGTCGCCCGCGAGACGATGGACCGCAGCGTGGGCATCCGCAGTATCTTCAACCCCAAGGCGAACTTCGACCCCTCGCAGCTCCCCCCGGCGATGCAGTCGCTCTACGCCGAGATCAAGGCGACGATGGAGGCGACCGCGCCCGTGGCGCCCGTCGGCGAATGGGCGGGGTTCAAGGAGCCGGTGCCCGGGTGGCAGCAGGTCGAGATCCCCCCGGAGATGTACGAGGCGGTGCGGGCGCTCTATCCGGAGAGCAAGCCCCCCTTCCGCGCCAGGCCTTTCGACGTGCAGCTCATCGGCTCGATGGTGCTCGGGCAGGGCAAGATCGCCGAGATGAAGACG
>DDSG01000144.1:988-3739 GCA_002343325.1 Phycisphaerales bacterium UBA2396
GATCGCCGAGATGAAGACGGGCGAGGGCAAGACGATCGTCGCCCCCCTTGCGGCGTATGTCGCCGCGTGCGAGCGCATGCAGGTGCACGTGATCACGGTCAACGATTACCTCGTGCAGCGCGACCGCGACTGGACGGCCCCGTTCTTCCACGCCGTGGGCCTGACGGTCGGCGCCATCCACCCGCAGCACATGCAGAACGAGGGCGAGAAGCGCGTCATGTACCGCTGCGACGTGGTCTACGGCACGACGAGCGAGTTCGGCTTTGACTACCTCCGCGACAACATGAAGCGCCGCGTCGAGGAGCAGGTGCAGCGCCGCCGCCAGTTCGCCATCGTCGACGAAGTCGACAGCGTGCTGATCGACGAGGCCCGCACGCCGCTGATCATCTCGGGCCCGGCGCACGAGGACCAGCCGCGGTACGAGCTGGCGGATCGGCTGGCGCGTCACCTGGTGGCCAAGCAGCGCCCCTTCCAGGAGGCCGACGACCGGATGAACCAGTGCCTCCTGCGGATCAAGTCGATCGAGGGCGACATCCGCCAGTTGCGCGACAAGGCGAAGCTCGGGGAGCTCCAGCAGGCTCTTGCGGCGGCGAAGGCCGAGCTTCCCTCGCTCCAGGCCGAACGCGCCCGGCACGTGCAGTACTACGAGATCAAGCCCGAGCGCAAGCAGGCGCTCGTGACGCACGACGGGATCGCCGAGGCGCAGCGGGCGGCGGGCGTGGGCAGCTTCTACGTCGACCAGAACATCGACCTGCCCCACCTGCTGGAGCAGGCGGTGCGTGCGCACACCGTTTTCCAGCTCGACCGCGACTACATCGTGCGTGAGTCGGAGAACCCCCGCACGGGGATGGTTCAGCCGAGCATCGTGATCGTGGACGTGAACACCGGCCGCGCGATGGTGGGTCGTCAGTGGTCCGACGGGCTGCACCAGGCGATCGAGTGCAAGGAATCGGTGCCGATCAACGAGGAAACCCAGACTGTCGCGACGATCACGATTCAGAACTACTTCAAGATGTACAAGCGGCTGGCGGGCATGACGGGCACCGCCGACACCGAGGCCCAGGAGTTCCACGACATCTACAAGCTCGACGTCGTGTCGATCCCGACCAACAAGCCGGGACGCCGCGTCGACCACGAGCACGTCATCTACCTCTCGCAGCGCGACAAGTGGAACGCGATCGTCGAGGAGATCAAGGCGTTCCACGACATCGGCCGCCCGATGCTGATCGGCACGACAAACGTCGAGAAGAGCGAGAAGCTCAGCGAGATGCTGTCGACGCGCTACGGGATCAAGCACGAGGTGCTCAACGCCAAGCCCGACAAGGCGGCCCGCGAGGCCGAGATCGTCGAGCAGGCCGGTCAGCTCGGGTCCGCCATGATCTCGACGAACATGGCCGGCCGAGGCACGGACATCAAGCTGGGCACCTTCACCCGCGAACAACTGCTCGAGCACTGGCTCCGCCGCGGGCTCGCGCCGCGCACGCTCACGATCGACGCCAGCGAGGAGCAACTCCGCGAGCAGGTCTACCGCAAGATCGCCCCGACCGAGCTCGAGATCAACAAGCGCGAGATCGAGGGGCTCACCTTCGCCGACCTTGAACTGCGTCTGCTCCGCCACTGGGCCGTCAAGCACACGATCATGTCCGAACGGCAGATCAACGGGATGAGCGCCGAGGCCCTGCGCGAGACCCTCGATCAGTCCGGGCGCGTCATCCTCCACCGGCTCCGCTGGTACTCGAGCGTCGAGGACATGGGCGGATTGCACGTGATCGGCACCGAGCGTCACGAGAGCCGCCGCATCGACAACCAGCTCCGCGGGCGATCGGGCCGCCAGGGCGATCGCGGGTCCTCCAGGTTCTTCGTGAGCCTCGAGGACGACATGACCAAGCACTTCGCCGGCGAGACGATGCAGAACTTCCTCGCCCGCTTCGGCGGCATGAAGGAGGGCTCCTCCATCGAGCACCCGTGGATCTCCAAGTCCATCGAACGCGTGCAGCGCAAGGTCGAAGAGCACTACTTCCAGCAGCGCAAGAACCTGCTGGAGTACGACGAAGTCCGCGAGCACCAGCGTCAGTCGTTCTACGGCATGCGTCAGCGCGTGCTCGAAGGCCGCGACGTCAAAGGCCTGCTGATGGACTGGATCGAGGACACCGTCGATCAGAACGTCTCGAAGTTCCTCTCGAAGGACTACCCGGCCGAATGTGCGGCGGAGCACGCCACCAACCTGCTGGGCAATCCCATCAACGCCGACCGCCTCCGCGGGCGCGATCTCAACGAGATGTACGAGGTCATCCGCCGCGACGCGATCGACGATGAGCGCGCCGAGATCGATCGTTCGATGGGCGAGTACATGGCGGGTGTCGACAGCGAAGTCGCCGTCGACTTCGACGCCCCCGGGCTGGTCGCCTGGGCCAAGTCTCGTTTCGGCGTCGAGCTTGACGAGCAGCGGCTGGTCAAGGAAGGGCCTTCGTGCCGTTCGCGTGTGCTGTCGATCCTGTCCGAGGCCGCCCTCCGCAAGATCGAGGCGATCGACCTGTCGGGGATCGGGGCGTATCTGGAGCCCGACTACGGGCGCCAGCAGCTCGTCCGCTGGGTGAAGGACAAGTTCAACATCGATCTCTCCGTGGCCGAGATCCGCCTGGCCGAGGAGAGCGAGGAGACGAGCCCGACCAAGGTGATCCTGGACAAGGCCCGCGACCTGTACACGAAGAAGGAAGCTCGCTACCCCGTCCGTTTCGCGGTCGAGATGAC
>DDSG01000144.1:3941-4373 GCA_002343325.1 Phycisphaerales bacterium UBA2396
CGTCCGTTTCGCGGTCGAGATGACCAAGATCTACATGCAGCGGAGCCCGGCCGAGGCGTTCGAACAGCTTTGCCGCTGGGCGAATCAGCGCTACCAGATGAACTGGACGCCCGAGTTCCTGCGGACCAAGACGCCCCAGGCGATCATGCTCGAACTCGAAGCCCGCAGCGAGCAGTTCGTCAGCTCGGGCAAGCTCGACGAAGAGGTGAAGGCGGCCCAGGCTTGCAAGACCGACGACGAGCTCGACGCGCACCTCCGTTCACGGTTCGGGTTCTCGCTCCCCGAGTCTTCACGCCACCTCGACGCGACGGACCGCCCCCCGGCCATCCGCGCGCTGGTCGAGAACGTTCTCCGCACCGAGATGCTCGAGTTCGAGCGGCGGATCCTCCTCGACACGATGGACGATTCGTGGCGCAACCACCTCTACGCGAT
>DDSG01000144.1:4577-4729 GCA_002343325.1 Phycisphaerales bacterium UBA2396
CACCTCTACGCGATGGACCAGTTGCACGCGACGATCGGCTTCCGCGCCTTCAGCCAGAACGATCCCCGTATCGAGTTCAAGCGAGAGGGGTCGCACATGTTCAACGCCATGATGCAGGCCGTGCGAGATCGTGTCACCGATTACGTGTTCAA
>DDSG01000163.1:0-134 GCA_002343325.1 Phycisphaerales bacterium UBA2396
GGGCGGTGTTCATCGAGAAGTACCTGGAGAAGGCGCGGCACGTCGAGATCCAGATGCTGGGGGACAAGCACGGGAACGCGGTGTACCTGTGGGAGCGGGACTGCTCGCTCCAGCGGCGGCACCAGAAGGTGATC
>DDSG01000163.1:351-15127 GCA_002343325.1 Phycisphaerales bacterium UBA2396
CAGAAGGTGATCGAGGAGGCGCCGGCGCCGAACATCGATCGCGAGAAGTTCAGGAAGGTGTGCGAGTCGGCGGCGAAGATGATCCGGGCGGTGAACTACGCGGGCGCGGCGACGTGCGAGTTCCTGCTCGATGATCGTGGTGATTTTTACATGCTCGAGGTGAACACGCGGGTGCAGGTTGAGCATCCGGTGACGGAAATGATCACGGGGATTGACATCGTGCAGGTGTCGATCCGGATCGCGGCGGGGGAGAAGATTCCGTTCAAGCAGGAGGACGTGAAGATCAACGGGCACGCGATCGAGTGCCGGATCTGCGCGGAGGATCCTGCGGAAGGGTTCAGGCCTTCGGCGGGGAAGATCACGCAGTGGGAGACGCCTGGTGGTCTGGGCGTGCGGCTTGATACGCATGTGGTGCCGGGGTATGTGGTGCCGCCGAATTATGATTCGATGGTGGCGAAGCTGATCGTGCACGCGCCGACGCGGGAGCAGGCGCTGGATCGGACGGCGCGGGCGTTGCGGGAGTTCAACGTGGGTCCGATCAAGACGACGATCCCGCTGCACCAGAGGCTTGTGGAGAACACGGACTTCCGCAAGGGGGGCGTGGATATCCACTATCTGGAGCGGCTGCTGAAGGGGTGATAACCAGCGGATGGGGTGGGGTGGGAGGATGGAGGATTCCCGTTGCACGGGTGTGTGCGGGGGGGTAATCTGGACGGGCGCTGAGCGTGGCCGTGTATCGGCCGGGGCTCCGGCGGAGAGATGGAGGACGTCGATGTTCGCACGCCGGGGATTGTGTGTGGTTGCCGGGTTGTGTGCGGCGGGCGTGGCGATGCCGGCGTTGGCGCAGTCGAATATCGAGCCGCTGCTGAAGTTCGCGTGGACGGAGAACACCGGGTGGCTGAACTGGCGAGACGCGGGGAACCCGGCGGGGTCGCAGGGTGCGCGGATTCTTGACACGTACATGGCTGGATTTGTGTGGGGGGAGAACATCGGGTGGATCAATCTGGGCGACGGAACGCCGGGCAACGGGGTGTCGTACGCGAACGTGGATGGGTCGGACTTCGGCGTGAACATTGCGTCGAACGGGGTGTTGTCGGGGCTGGCGTGGGGCGAGAACGTCGGGTGGATCAACTTCAACACGGCGCCGACGCTTCTGGCGTTCAATCAGCACGCGCGGGTGGATCGTCCGGCGGCGCGGCTCCGCGGGTACGCGTGGGGCGAGAACATCGGGTGGGTGAACCTGGACGACGCGACCAAGTTCGTCGGGATCGATTGCCCGACGGACTTTGACGACGACGGCTTTGTCGATTTCTTCGACTTTGACGCGTACGTGTCTTGCTTCGAGGGGTTCGGGTGCCCGCCGGGCAAGACGGCCGACTTTGACGGGGACGGGTTCGTCGATTTCTTTGACTTCGACGCGTTCGTGACGGCGTTCGAGGCGGGGTGCTGAGTCGCCGGCGAATCCTTGGCGCTGCGTGTGGCCTGTGAACTTGAACCTGTGAAGGGGACCCTGCGAAGATGGGCGGCGGGTTGGGGGCAGTGCGCATGACGCGTGGGCGTCAGGCGAGTGGCCAGCGCATCACGACGCGTGAGGACATGGGCGGGTGTCGGATGACGAGGCGGAGCCCGCGGAAATCTTCGGGGTTCCAGCCCATGCGGGTGTACATGGCGGCGGCCATTTTGGAGATGCCCGGGACGGCGGGCGTGGCGAGGGCCGGAGGTCTGCCGGCGAGTTCGACGATGCGTTCGGGGAGTGGGAGCTCGTTGTCCTGGGTTTGGGCGCCGGGGCCGTCGGGCCCGCCGTGGGGGAAGCCGTAGAGCTTGACCTCGGGGAGGTTGGGCATGCGGACGTTTTTATGGACGATGAGGTCGAAGACGAGTTCTTCGACGGGGAGTGTGATGGGGGCGGCGGCGGATCCCCAGAGGTTGTCGGGGCCGGGCTTGCTGGCGATGCCGCGGTAGACGTAGCCCATGTAGCAGTCGAAGGCACCGCGGTTACCGACCTGTCCTGCGGGGAGGCAGATCTCGACGCCGTCGGCGGTGGGGCGGCATTCGAGCGTTGGCATGGAGGGAGAGCAGAAGGAGTGGACGACGAGGGGTGTCTCGCCGGGCGCTTTGGGCTCGATTTCCTCCATGCCGGTGTCGGTTTTGAGCGAGACGCCCTTGTCGTCGTGGGTTTGGGCGCGAGCGAGCCGCCAGCGGACGCTGGGCCTGAGGCGGCGGAGGCCGACGAGCCCGGTGAGCATGACGTAGTCGTGGGTCCATTCGGCGGCGCCGGGGGCGACCATCATCATGGTGAGTCTGGTGCGGGCTTGAACGCCCCAAACGCTGCTGTTGCCGCGGAAGGCCATTTCGCGGCCGCTGAGGGAGGCGGCGTCGGGCGCGAGCATGCCCATGCTCTCGAGGGTGAGTTCGAGCTGTTCGCGGTCGCCGGCGTGCTCCTTGACGACGTTGAGGAAGGAGCGCATGGCGCCGCGGACGTTGTTGCCGGCGTTGGATGGAGCGCCGGCACGTTCGAAGGCCTCGACGGCGAGCTCGAGCCCGGCCTGTCCCGGGAGGTGCTGAAGGGCGGAGAGGGGGTCGGTGGCGCCGACGACGCGGGAGAGCTTCCAGGTGAGGTTGCGGTTGAGGTCGAAACGGCGGGCGACTTCCTGCGGCTCGCGCGGGTCGGCGCCGACGGCATCGAAGAGGTCGATGAGCGCCCCGCGGATGCCTTGAAGGGCGAGGCGGCTCTCTTCGACGAGGGCGAGGGGTTCTGTAAGGGTTTTAGGAGGATCTGCCGTGGGCATTGCTGGATTCTAACGCGGCGGGAGCTGGATGAATGGGGGCATCGGCTGTTTTTTGTACTTTCACTGAGATTGTCTTTGCAAACAAACGAGAAATGGGTAGGATGGGTCGGTCGTCGGCCCTGCCGGCCGTCGCAACGGAGTTCGACCATGGCGCATGCACGAATGGGATTGCTGGCTTGTCCGATGGTGTTGGTGGCGTTGGCGGGAGGAGCGTCTGCGGTTGGGGCGCCGCCGGCGTTGATTGTGACGTCGCTGTCGGATGATCTGTCGGCGGACGGGAACGGGGCGGTTGGGCTGTTGTTTGATGCGCAGTTGGAGGAGTATCAGGTTTACCGGTGGCAGCGCGGGGTTGGGTTCTCGGTGGTGCCGGGGCTTGGGCTTTCGGCGGAGCCGGTGCGCGGGTCGGGAGATCTGTCGGTGCTGGCGACGGGTCGTCGGAACGACTCGGACTGGGGCGGGTTGAACTGCTTTGCGGGGTATTGCACGTTTGGGGATTGCGTGCCTGGCGAGGCGTTGCCGCCGCTGGATCCGTGCTCGCCGCCGAACTTGGCGCACTCGTGGACGTCGGTGACAGGGTGGGTGAACGCGGGGTCGGTGTCGCGGCAGTTGGACGCGGGGACGGGTCGGTTCTTTGGCGGGACGCGGTGCGACAGCAGCGTGAACTCGGCGAACGATCTGTCGGGCGACGGCCGGTACATCGTGGGTGGGGCGTGGTCGACGGGGCTGGTGAGGTGGGATGGTGAGCCGGCGTCGGGGTTGTGCGGCGATTTCGTGGCGTTTGTGGCGGACCGGGCGCTGGGGACGGTTGCGGTGCTGCCGGTGCAGCCTGGGACGACGACGTCGCGAGCGGATTCGGTGAACGACGACGGGTCGGTGATCACGGGGTACGACCTTGGCGAGGTGATTGATCCGGAGTTTGGGCCTTACCAGGGGCGGCGGATCTGCGTGTGGACGAACGGCGTGCAGACGATTCTGGACAACATCACGTCGGCGTTCTCGACGTATCCGGTGAATCCGTCGGGGACGGTGGTTGCGGGGTTCCCGTCGGCGGCCTTCTCGAACGTGACGTTCGGCCAGAACACGGCGCAGCTGGTGCGGTGGGTTCGGCAGAACGACGACTCGTGGATGCCGGAGGCGCTGGGTCGGCCCGCGGATTACTTTGACGGGCAGGTGCTCAAGCCGTTCCTTGGCCTGAGCGTGTCGGCGATCAGCGCAGACGGGAACACGATCGTGGGGACGGCGGGGTATGGGAACGATTTCTTCGACCAGGTGTCGCGTGCGTTCATCTGGAACCCGAACATCAATGATGGCGTGCCGATGGATCTGGGGGCGTATGTGGCGGCGGATGATCCGTCGTCGCCGATCGTGACGGACGGGCTTGGGCTGACGTCGGCGCGGTCGGTGAGCGCGAACGGGAACGCGGTCGGCGTGAGCATCGCGCGGGCGTCGGGGTGTGATCCGTCGGAGAACGGGCTGCCGACGCTGACGCACGGCGTGTTGTATCTGGATGGGGCGCAGGCGCCGTGCGATGCGCCGCGGATCGCGATGCCGCCGCGTGGGAGCGTCTCGATTCAGTACACGCCCTTCGGTGTGGCGATCAACGCGTTCGTGTCGGGGTCGTGGCCTTTGTCGTTCCAGTGGCAGCGAGAGGACCCGTCGAATCCGGGCCAGTGGATCAATCTGTCGGACGCGTGCTCGGGCTTCCCGTACGGCGGGGAGTGGGACTACGAGGGGACGAACACGAATCAGCTTCGCGTGGGTCAGGCGACGTGCGGGAACAACCGTGATGGTCGGTACCGCGTGGTTGTTTCGAACCTGTGCGGGTCGATCGTGTCGGATCCCGCGGAGGTCTCGTTCCAGCAGGGGACGACGATCACGCAGGAGCCGACGGATGCGACGGGGTGTCCGGGGTCGTTCGTGGGGTTCTTCTCGATTGCGATCAGCAATTCGGCGGACCTGACGGCGCAGTGGGAGATCGCGTCGGCGTCGGATCCGGAGAACTTTGTGCCGCTGGATGAGGGACCGAACGTGGCGCCGGACGGGCGTGAGCTGTCGGTGTTCGGTGCGGGCGGACAGTTCCTTGGGATTACGCCCGGGGCGATGGCGATGCCCAGCGCGTACGTGCTGCGGTGCCAGTTCCTGAGCCCGTGCGGGAACGCGACGACGCGGACGGTGTCGCTGAGCATCTGCCCGGCAGACTTTACGTGCGACGGGTTCCTGGACTTCTTTGACTTCGACGCGTTCATCGCGTGCTTTGAGAACACGGACGATTGCCCGTTCGGCCGAACGGCGGACTTCGACGGGGACGGGTTCACGGACTTCTTCGACTTCGACGCGTTCGTGGCGGCGTTCGAGCTGGGCTGCTAGGCCGCGGGAATCGGGTCTTGGAATGAAGGAGGATTTCGTGTAGGCTGGGCGGATTCCCCGGTTCTCGGCCGGGGCTCGGAGTCGCTCATGTCGTACCGAAAGCTTGCGTTCCTGGTCCCGGTGGTGTGTGTTTCGACGGCGATGGCGCAGGTGGGCGAGGTGGAGCGGTTTGAGGTTGCGGGCGGGCTTGCGCCCGATGCGTCGGCGGCAGCGTATTCGAAGCCGGCGGCGAGGCCGAGCCGGGGCGTGATTGCGCGCGTGGATCACGCGGGGTTGGTGGCGCGGCTGGCGGGAGCACCGGCGGAGCGTGCGGGTGTTCGGCTGCGGGAGTATGGGATGGAGATCGAGCTGCCTCACCCGGCGGCGCCCGGCGGGAAGCTGCGGTGCGTGGTGGCGGAGTCGGGGGTGATGGATCCGGGGTTGGCGGCGCGGTTTCCGGAGATTTCGACGTACATCGTGGAGACGGCGGAGGATGGACCTTTGTCGGCGACGGGGCGGCTTGAGATCTCGCCGCGGGGCTTGTCGGGGATGTTGCGGGCGACGCCCGGCGGGGTTGAGGGACGGCGGGCGATTGATCTGTCGGGCGCAACGTGGATGATCGATCCGTGGATGACGGGGGATCCGTCGCGGCTTCTGGCGTATTTCGCGGGCGATGTACCCGGGCAGCAGGATTGGGTGTGCTGGACGCAGCCCGGGCCGGAACTGGCGCCGGCGCGGGAGAACGCGGGAGCGGGGACGCGGGCGGTGCAGTCGATGCGGACCTTCCGGCTGGCGATGGCGTGCACGGGGGAGTATGGGGTGCACCATTCGGCGTTGCAGGGCAACTCGCCGAACGTTGCGGATCCGCTGGCGGCGATCGTGACGGTGGTGAGCCGGAGCAACGTTGTGTTCGAGCAGGATCTGGCGGTGCGGTTCGTGCTGGTGGGGAACAACGATCAGGCGATCTTTATTGATCCGGCGACGGACCCGTTCCCGTCGACGTGCGATGGGTCGAACGGGGCGGACTGTTCGTCGGCGGTGCTGTCGTCGCTGCCGAGTGTGCTGTCGGTTCGGGTGGGCGCGGGGACGTACGACACGGGGCACTGCGTGACGCGGGTGGCTGGAGGTGTGGCGTATCTTCGTGCGGCGTGCGGCGGCGGGGTGGGTGTGTCGGGGATTCCGCGTGGCGGGGACGACGATCCGTTCTCGCCCAACGTGGTGATCCACGAGCTGGGGCATCAGCTTGGGGCGAACCACACGTTCTCCGGGACGCGTGGGCGGTGCGGGAACAACGCGAACCTGAGCACGGCGTGGGAGGCGGGGTCTGGCTCGTCGCCGATGGCGTACGCGGGGGCGTGCCCGGTGGGCGACGCGGAGCCTTCGGACAACATCGTGCGGTACGCCGATCCGTTCTTCCATTCGGGAAGTCTGATCGAGATGCGTGACTATCTGGCGAACAACGCGGGGTGTGCGCAGGTGACGTCGACGGGGAACAACATTCCCGAGATCACGAGCATCACGCAGGCGACTGTGGTGCCGCCGGGAACGCCCTTTACGTTGAGCCTTTCGGCGACGGACGCGGACAACGATGCGATGACGGTGTCGTGGGAGCAGTATGACAGCGGCGTTCGGAGGCCGATTTCGGGCGAGGGCTCGGAGGACAACGGGCAGGGTTCGTTGTACAGGATCTATCCGCCGGTGTCCGAGGCGTCACGGACGTTCCCGCGGATGGCGGATGTGCTGTCCGGTGTGTTCACGCGCGGGGAGCGGTTTGTGACGGCGGTGGACACGACTCGGCGGTTCCGGGCGGTGGTTCGGGACAATCGCGCGGGGGGCGGTGGGGTCGCGGTGTCGTCGCGCGTGGCGCTGACATTCCCGGCGGGGTCGACGCCGTTCGCGTTGACGGCACCATCGGCGGGCGTGATCCGGGCTGCTGGGCCGATGAGTGTGGCGTGGACCACGGGCGGGACGCAGAACGCGCCCTTTGGTGCGTCGAGCGTTCTGGTTGATCTGTCCTTGGACGGCGGGGCGACATTCCCGATCACGCTGGGCACGATCGCCAACACGGGCGCGGGGACGGTGACGCTGCCGGCGGTGGTGTCTGCGAACGCGCGGCTGCGGTTGAGGCCGTCGCAGGGGATTTACTTCGCGGTGTCCGGGCCGTTCCGCGTGGCGGCATGCATCGCGGACATCAACGCGGACGGGTTCATTGACTTCTTTGATTTCGACGAGTTTGTCGCGGCGTTCGAGGGCGGCGAGCCGCTGGCGGACCTGACGAGCGACGGGTTCATTGACTTCTTCGACTATGACGCGTTTGAGAGTGGGTTTGAGTCGGGGTGCGGCTGAGGGGTCGTGCTCTGCGGTCCGGGCCGAGGGGGAAAGAACAGAACGCGGGAGGCGCCCGCACAGAGCGCCACCCGCGTTCGAGTAGGCTGATGGTCAGGGTTACTTCTGGGTAGCCTTGGCGGATATGGCGGCCTTGGCGGAGTCATCCCCGCCGTCGAACTTGGCCTTGCAGCCGGCGCAGCAGAAGCCGATGGTCTGGCCTTTGAATTCGCTGGTGACGTCGTTCTTGACCTTGCCGCCGCTGTAGGGGCAGGCGGAGTTGACCGGAGCGAGGGCTCCGGCGGCCGGCGCGGACTTCTCGGCGGAGCTGCAGCCGGCAAGGGCGAGGGTTCCGATGAGCAGGAAGGCGAGCTTGTTCATGGTGTGGTCTCCTTGTGTGGCGTGCGAGACGCGTGCACGCGTGTTCGTTCATGATACCTGGGGCGGCGAGGAGGCGTCGTGGGCGTGCTCGACCTGGGTGCGGAGGAGGCGGGCGTAGCGGCCGCCCGCATTGATGAGATCATCGTGGCGGCCTTGTTCGACGATTCGGCCCTGGTCGAGGACGACGATGAGGTCGGCGTTGCGGATGGTGCTGAGGCGGTGGGCGATGATGAAGCAGGTTCGGCCGCGGCGGAGCTGGGCGAGTGAGGCCTGGATGAGCGATTCGCTCTCGGCGTCGAGATTGCTGGTGGCTTCGTCGAGGATGAGGATGCGAGGATCGGCGAGGAGCGCGCGGGCGATGGCGAGGCGTTGGCGTTGGCCGCCGCTGAGGCGGACGCCGCGTTCACCGATGACGGTGTCGTAGCCGTGCTCGAGGGCGTTGATGAAGGCGTCGGCGTTGGCGGCGAGGGCTGCGGCGGCGATCTGGGGTCGAGAGGCGGAGCGGCGGCCGTAGGCGATGTTGTCGGCGATGGTGCCGTCGAAGAGGAAGACGTCCTGTTCGACGATGCCGAGGATGGCGCGATAGTCGGCGACGGGGAGGTCGCGGAGGTCGATGCCGTCAACGAGGACTCGGCCGAGCGTGGGGTCATAGAAGCGGGCGACGAGGTTGGAGAGTGTTGTCTTGCCGGAGCCGCTGGGGCCGACGAGAGCGACGGTCCAGCCTTGGGGGACGTCGAGGGAGATGTTCTGGAGCACGGGAGTGCCAGGTTCGCCGGCGGCGCGGGGGTAGGCGAAGGTGACGTTGTCGAAGGTGATGCGGCCGGAAATGGCGGGCAATCGGCGCGTGGGGGAGGCGTTCTCGAACTCACGGGGTTCGTTCATGAGATCGAGCACGCGGTCGAAGGCGGCGAGGTTGGTTTGGACGGAGGCGGCGGTGGAGGTGAGAGTTTCGAGGGGTGAGAGGAGCATGAGGACGTAGGCGGAGAACATCATGACGTCGCCGACGGTGAGATCGCCGCTCATGACGCGGGAGCCCCCGTAGAGGAGGACGCCCGCGGAGGCGGCGGGGAGGAGGAGAGCCCAGACGATCTCGAGGATTCTGGAACGCCACCAGACGAGCATCTCCTGTCGTGCGAGGAGGTGGTTGGTGCGCATGAAGCGGGCGCTCTCGGCGGGCCCGCGTGCGAAGCCGCGGACGACGCGGATGCCGGCGAAGGCTTCGGTGCTCTGGCCGTCGGCGCCGGAGCGTGTGATTTTGAGATCGCGGTAGATGGGGCGGATGCGGTTGATCCACTGACGGTGGGTGATCCAGACGGCGGGGACGAGGAGGACGCCGCCGACAACGAGCCGCCAATCGACGGAGGCGAGGATGAGGAGGGTGCCGACGAGCTGGATGATGGCCCGCCAGGGGTTGTAGAAGAGGGCGAAGAGGAGGTCACCGGCGGAGCCGGCGTCTTCGCGGAGGAGCCCGGAGATGCCGCCGCTCTTGAGGGCCTGGACGCGGACGAGTGGGAGGTCGAGAGCGCGGGCGAAGGCGCGGCGGCGCATGCGGGCCTGGAGGAGCTTGGTGAGGCGAGTGGTGTGATATCGGCCCCACATGCCGACGGCGGCGGCGAGCGCGGAGAGGGTGAGCATGGCGGCGCCGATGAGCCAGAGGAGCGTGGTGCGGTCGCGGGTGAAGGTCCACCAGTCGGGGATGCCGGCGACGCCCGGGGTGTCGAGGATGACGTAGTCGACGGCGATTTTGGTGGCGCTGGGGACGGCCAGGCCCAGGAGCGTGGCGATGGTGAGTGTGGCGAGTGAGCCGAGGAGAACGGGCTGGGAGGATCCCAGTTCGCGCCAGAGGAGTGAAAGGAGAGCGAAGAAGCCGCGCGAGGGCTTGGGTTGGTGAGGCCGCCGACCTTCGGCCTCAGCGGTGTTCATGGTGGCCCAGGTGGGGGTGCGTTGGCGCTCGAGGTAGTCGGCGTATCGGGATCGGCTGGACCGTGAGGGTGTTGGTCGGGTCACGGGGGAGCGTATCCGTCGAATCCGATGGAAAGTGGTGTGTGGCCTGCGGGGTGTGGCTGATAGGATGGCAGCATTGATCGAGTCAGGAGGAGTCATCCACACCGCCCGGGCGCGGAGGATGAAGGGAGAGCGTCAGTATGGTGGTGTTGTCACGACTGCATCGGGCGGTGTTTGCGTTGGCGATGCTGCTGGTCGCTTCGGCGATGGCGCAGAACACGTGGTTTGTGAACGCGGAGACGGGGGATGACGGCGCGACGGGAAAGACGCCGACGGCGGCGTTTCGGACGCTGGCGCGATTCAAGGAGCTTTTTGACGCTGGGCAGGTCGGGCCGAACGAGACGCTGGTGCTGGCGGGCACGTTCCGCGAGAGCATGCTGCTGAATTTCTCGTCGCAGCCGCAGTCGCAGGGCCTGACGATTCGGCGTTGGACGTCGCAGGATGATCCGATCGGGTTGTCGGCGGGAAACCCCGTGGTGCGAGGGGACACGCCCGTGGAGGGGTGGGTTCGTGCGGGGCAGACGCTTCGGTGGACGGCGACGGTGCAGCCCGGGCTTGAGATTGAGTCGGTGGTGGCTGGGTGGGACAACTCGGTGGATTCACTGGGTCGGCGGTACGGGCATCTGCGGCGTGTGCCGTCGGCGGGCGAGTGCGAGCAGACAGCCGGGAGCTGGCACTATGAGGGCGTGACGTTGTCGGTGAATCTGGGGACGGAGGACGCGACGAGCCCGGATCAGGTCGGGGTTGGGTATGTGGCGAGAGGGGGGAACGCGGGGATCTGCCTGCAGTGGGCCGACGGGGTGACGGTGAACGGGATTGATGCGTACTTGTGGCTGAATTCGCGGACGGGGACGTACGGGCTGTCGATGGAGAACGCGCGGAACTCGCGGTTCATCAACTGCAGGACGCGGGACACGTCGCACCACGGGATCGGGTTTACGGGTGCGACGGGGAACGGGAACCAGATCATCAACTGCGATGCCGGCGGACTGATGGGTCTGGCGGACGACGTGGATCCGACGGGCGATGTCTTCGGGATGCTGTCGGACGGGACAAGCATGTCGGGAGCGGTGATTTCAGGATCGACGGCGCACTGCTATTCGCTGCTGGACGTGTTCGGGCGGGCGCTCAACCCGCAGCGGACGATTCATGGCGTTCGGGCTGGGACGAATCGTCATCCGACGGCGCGGGTGAATGGTCTGGAGATCGTGGACTGCACGATCGTGCACTATGGGTGGGATGGCGGGCAATTCTCGACGCCTGTTCGGCTGTCGGACGGAGCGCTGCCGACGAATCCGGAGGATCCTGCGACGTACGGTGTGGTGTTGAGACGCACAACCGTGATCAACGGGGGCGTGATCCACATGATCGGTATGGGGTTCAACGCGGCGTTCGTGGACTGTGACATTGACCTGTCGCGGGCATCGATGCTGGGGCTTTGGCCGAGTGGGGCGGTGGTTGCGGGCGTTCCTCTGGGACCGACGAACAGCGTGCTGTTCAAGGAATGCCGGATCCGCACGAACGTGGACAACCCCAACGGGGCGTTCTGGAACAGTGTGGTGTTCGGGCTTCGCGGTGGAACGAACCTGTATCTCGACGCAACGCGGGTGACGGAGTCGGGGCTTCGTCGGCAGAACCAGCAGGCGACCATGTTCTTCTGGCTCGACGCGCAGGGCTCGGTGCGTGCGAGGCAGAGCCGCTTTGAGTACGCGAATGCACGCGGAATCAGGCGCCTTTGCGGGAATGACGCGTCCGTGTTTCCTTTCCTGCGGGACTTTGACGGGTGCAACTACACGGGGTTGTCCAACGGGACGGTGTATACCCAGTTCTTTGGGCCGACGTTCGGGCTGCCGGACATCCGGTCCGCGGCGGGATGGCTTTCGAACGAGATCGGGGACATCAACGGCGTGGCGGTGGGCGGGCTGGACTTTGGGCGGCTGCCGGTGCGTCGCGCGGGCGATGTTGCCGAGGATGACGAGCCCAAGTGATTGTGAGCGGCGCGTGTCGGGGGGGAAGGCCTCGGGCGTGGGCGGTTCGGGCGACCTAACCTCTGCCCCGTGAACGACGACTCGCGCGGGCGGGGGGCGGGCAGGTTGGTGCTCCCGGCGCACATACTCGGTGTGCTTTTGCTGCAGGCGACGCAGAACGCCTGCTGGTTCATGCTGCCGGTCATCGCGTTGAAGCACTTTGACGCCGGGAAGAGCCAGATGCTGGTGCTGACGGCGGCGCCGACGGTGTTGTTCGTGCTGTCGATTTTCTGGAATGACCTGTTCTCGCGGCTGAGTCTGGGGCGGTTCTGGCTGGTGTATTGGGTGGTGGCGGGGCTGCCGCAGGCGGGGATGGGTTTGGCGCCGAGCTTTGCGGTGCTGGCGGTGCTGGCGGCGATGTCGTCGGTGGGGGTGTCGGGGTATCACCCGGCGTCGGGCGAGCTGCTGAAGAGGCTGTATGGGGACCGCCGCCGCGGGAGGATCTACGGGGTGATTCAGACGGCGAGCCTGCTGGCGGGCGCGGGGATCACGTGGCAGATGGGGCGGTGGCTCGAGCGGGATCAGGACGCGTTCCGGTGGTTCCTGCCGGCGGCGGCGGGGGCGCAGTTGGTGGGCGTGGGGATTCTGTGGCGGCTGGCGCACGCGACGGGGATCGAGGCGAAGCGGGCGAGGGCGACGGGCGAGGCGTGGACGCTTCGAAGGTCGTTCGAGCCGGTGCTGCACACGCGTGAGGTGCTGGCGGGGGACCGCGTGTTTGCGAGGTACGAGGCGGCGTTCATGACGTACGGCGTGGCGTGGATGATCTGCTACGCCCTGGTGCCTCTGATCGCGACGGAAAGGCTGGGGCTTGGGTATGAGAAGGTGGCCGAATCGACGCATTCGCCTTACCAGGCGGCGTTGGCGGCGTGCATGATGCCCGCGGGTTTGCTGCTGGACAAGCTGGGCCCGGCGCGGACGTGCGGGCTGGCGTTTGTGACGTTGGCGATCTATCCGATCGGGCTGATCCTCGCGGGGAGTGCCGACGGGCTTTTCGCGGCGTCGGTGTTGTATGGGATCACGCACGCGGGGGTGAGTGCGGCGTGGATGCTGGGACCGGTGGCGCTGGCGCCGACCCCGGACAAGGTGCCTCAGTACGTGGCGATCCATGCGACGCTGGTGGGATTGCGTGGGGCGGTGTTTCAGGCGGCGGGTGTGTGGCTTTATGCGTTGACGGGCAGCGTGACGTGGTCTCTGGTGATCGCGGCGGTGGCGCTGGTGGTGGCGGGGTGGCAGATGTTCGCGTTGTCGGGCTCAATCCGGCGTGGCGTATCCGGAATGAAGCGGTAGCGGCGTGGGCGCGAACTTGCGCGGCTTATGATTCGTTATGGGATTGTGGGGAGGCGTTCCGCCGTGCTTGTGGGAATGAAGCCGGAGCGTCGATAAAGTCCACGCAGGGAATTCCGAAGAAGTTCAGGGAGGAGCGCGAGCATGATGCGATCGTCAAACCCGGTGTTTCAGAGCAACGCTTTCCGGACCGCGAGCTGGGACCAGCTCGGGGGTCCTGTGGAGCGGGCGGCCCAGGGCGTGATGACGCTGCAGGGCACGATCAACAAGACGGCGTTGTTGCTGGCCTTGGCGATCGGGTCGGCGGCGGGCGCGTGGTGGGCTGTGGCGAACGGGCACGTGGCGGCCAACGTGGTGACGCTGGGCGGGATGGTGGTTGGGCTGATCGCCTCTCTGGCGGTGATGTTCGCCCCGCGGACGGCGCCGGTCGCGGCTCCGGTGTACGGGATCGCGCAGGGGGCGCTGATGGGCGCGCTGTCGCTGATCCTGTCGTCGACGCTCGAGGCGAAGCTGGGCAAGGGCGCGGGCGGCGCGATGGTGGTGCAGGCGGTCGCGCTGACGTTCGGCGTGTTCGCGGCGATGCTGCTGGCATACACGCTGCGTGTCGTGCGCGTGGGCCCCGTTGCGGCGAAGGTGCTGTTCGCGATCCTGCTGGGGTCGATGCTGTTCGGGCTGGTGGCGGTGGTGGCAAGCCTCTTCGGCGCGTCGGGGATGATCTCGTTCCTGTGGAGTAGTTCGCCGCTGTCGATCGGGCTTTCGGTGGTGATGGTGGTGGTGGCGTCGCTGTTCCTCGTGATGGATTTCCAGCAGATCGAGGACGGCGTGCGGTCCGGCGCCCCGAAGGAAATGGAGTGGCTCGGGGCGTTCGGGCTGATGGTGACGCTGCTGTGGCTGTACTTTGAGATCCTGCGTCTGCTGTTCAAGCTGAAGAACCGGGACTGACGGGACAGAGCCGATCACAGAGCGGATCAGAAAAACGACGAGAGCCCCGGGTGATGTGACCCGGGGCTCTTGTTCATTTGGTTTGGGCTTGACTGCTGACGGGGGTTACCAGCCGCCGCCGCGACCGCCGCCAAAGCCACCACCACCACCACCGCGACCGCCACCGAAGCCGCCACGGCCACCACCACCGCCTCCGAAACCGCCGCGACCGCCGCCGCCTTCGGCTTTGGGTCGGGCTTCGTTGACCTGGAGGGAGCGGCCGCCGAGCGGTGCACCGTTCATCTTCTCGATGGCGGTGGCTGCCTCGTTGTCGTTGGCCATCTCGACGAACCCGAAGCCGCGTGAGCGGCCGGTTTCGCGGTCGATGACGACCGAGGCGGACTGGACTTGGCCGAAGGGCTCAAAGGCCGCGCGAAGGTCCGCGTCAGTGGTGCTGAAGGGGAGGTTACCGATGTACAACTTCTTCATGATCCGATCCCGCCCGAGCACATGAACCACTCCGGAGCGCCGCGGTCGCTCGGGCCAGAACGGCCGCGACGCCGGTGGACCCACGAGGGGGCCCGTCGGGCCCGAGGTCCGTCGGGGAAGATGATACCAGTAACGAGGGGGCCGAGGAAGCCCGATTGGTGATGGGCGCTCGGGGCGGTGTGACGGGGGTGGGGAAGGAGATGGGCCGCG
>DDSG01000061.1 GCA_002343325.1 Phycisphaerales bacterium UBA2396
TTTGCTCCGGGCTCCCGCGGGCGCGGCGAGCAGGCCCCGCCCCCCCATCGCGGACGGGAAGGTGCTGGCTTGCGCGATCAGCGCATGGCACCGCCGCCCGGCCCGCGAGGCCCCCAGGGTCCGGAAGGCCGCCGTCATCAGGGTCCGCCCCCCGGCGGCCAGAACTTTGACGCACCCCGCGACGGATTCGGCCGCGGTGCGCATCAGGACATGCAGCGGGCGCCGCGGCGGCCCGCCGGGCCTCAGGATCGCCCGGGTCGAGGTTCTCAGCCGCTCTGACCGTTGAAGGGCAATCGGGGTTCGGCGATTCCCAACAACGGCCAAGGACAAGGAGTCGCCATGATCACCCGGAATGTCTGTCTGCTGGTTTCGTCCCTCGCCGGGCTCGCCGTGTGCCCGGCGGTCTCATTCGCCCAGCCCGGGGGCCAACCCCAGGAGCGAGAACTGCGTGAAGAGTTCGGCCGCCCGCTCGGCGCACGCCGCGAGGCCGCCAGCATGCAGATGATGATGACCCAGAGCGACGGCAAAGACACCGTCACCGTGCGCATCAACGACGGCGAAGTCACGGCCGAGCTCAACGGCAAGCCCATTCCTCCCGACCGCGTCCGCCGCAGCGATGAGAAGGTCGAAATCCTCGGTGAAGACGGGAAGGTCCTCCACTCGCTCAGGATCGGCACGATGGGCGGGCGGGCCGATCGGCTTGCTCCGCGCCCTCGCCCGGGCCAGGCACTTCAGCTCGAGCGGCGCGGACAGAACGCCCTTATCGAACGGGCTCAGCCCCGGGTGATGATCGGCATCACGATGTCCGACGCCGAGCCGCGCCTACTCGAACACCTCGGTCTCAAGGATGCTTCCGGCGTGCTTGTTGACTCGGTCGTCCCCGGGCTCGGCGCCGAGAAGGCCGGCCTGCAGTCCAACGACCTCATCACCGAAGTCGACGGCAAGCGCAACCTCACCCAGGAGTCGCTCCGCGAGGTCCTCGCGAGCAAAAAGCCCGGTGACGAGGTGAAGATCAGATTCGTCCGCAAGGGCGGGAACGAGCAGGACGCCGTCATCAAGCTCGAAGCGTTCGATTCCGGCCGCCTCGGTCTTGCCGCTCCGGAGGAGATCGTGGTTGAAGGCCAGGAGATCTTCCCGGGCATGGCCCAGGGGTTCTTCTTCGGCGAGCCGTTCGACCACGAGCAGATCCGCACCCTGATCGACGAAGCCATGAAGGATCTTCGCAACCAGATGGGTGACGCCGGCGAGATCCGCGAGAAGGCGCTCAAGCACCTCGAAGAGGCCATGAAGGAGCTCGAAGACACCAAGATCAAGGTGCGCAACTGGGCGGAAGAAGGCCGCGGACAGTGGCAGGAGATCATGCCCCGCATCAGGATCTTTGATGAAGATGGGCCCCGCGCTCTGGTGCGCCCGGCACCCCCCGAGGCCCCCAGGGCCCCCGCCGCCGGCAATCTCGACCGAATCGCCGACCAGCTCGAGCGGCTGAGCCAGCGCCTCGACGCGATCGAAAAGAAGCTCGAAGAGAAGAAGTAACCGGCCCACGACCACGGGCCGCGTGTTGCGGTCCGACGAACCGGAGCCCCTCGCCGTAAGGCGGGGGGTTCTTGCTTTTGCGTCCTCGAATCCTCGATCCCTGTATGATCGAGCGCCATGACCCAGACACCCGCCGAAGCTTCTCAGTCCACGCTCTCCCCCGCCGCGGTCGGCGAGGTCCGGGCGGCCCACGACAAACTCCGCGACGAGATCCGCCGTGTCATCGTCGGGCAGGACGAAGTCGTCGAGCAGGTGCTGATGGCGATCTTCTGCCGCGGGCACGCCGTGGTGGTCGGCGTTCCCGGGCTCGCCAAGACACTTCTCATCTCCACCATCTCCCGCACGCTCGGGCTGGCCTTTAGCCGGATCCAGTTCACGCCCGACCTCATGCCCAGCGACATCACCGGCACCGAGGTCATTCAGGAAGACAAAGGCACCGGCCAGCGCCACCTCAAGTTCGTCAAGGGCCCGATCTTCGGCAATGTGATTCTCGCCGACGAGATCAACCGCACGCCTCCCAAGACCCAGGCCGCACTGCTCGAAGCGATGCAGGAGAGGCAGGTCACGGCGGGCGGCGTGCGCCATGAGCTGCCCGACCCGTTCTTCGTGCTCGCCACGCAGAACCCCATCGAACAAGAGGGCACATATCCGCTGCCCGAGGCGCAGCTCGACCGCTTCATGTTCCAGATCCAGGTCGCGTATCCCACGGCGGACGAGGAGTTTGAGATCGTGCGACGCAGCGCTGTCAAGGCCGATGTCAGCGTCCGCGAGGTGCTCTCCATCGACGATATCCGCCGCGTGCAGAAGCTCGTTGTTCAGACACCCGTCGCCGATCACGTGATCCGCTACGCCCTTCGGCTCGTGCGCGCCACCCGCGTCAAGGAGCCCATGCCGAATCGCCCCAAGCTCGTGCAGGACTATCTCGCCTGGGGCGCGGGCCCGCGCGCGAGCGAGTACCTCGTGCTGGCGGCCAAGGCGCGGGCGATTCTGGCTGGCGCGACGCACGTGACACCCGAGCACGTCCGCCAGATCGCAAAGCCTGTGCTGCGCCACCGCCTGCTGACCAACTTCAACGCCGAGGCCGACCAGATCACAACCGACAAGATCATCGAGAACCTGCTCGAGGAAACGCCCGTCGAGGGAGCGAGCCAGGAAGAGCGCCGGATGATGGACAAGGTCATGAAGCCCTGATCGGGAGTGCGTCGCGTGGCCGAGCAATCGTCGGGCCGCCTCTCGGGAGTCTTCTCGACGCGAGCGGAGCTCTGGGCATCGATCGTTGCGGGATCTCTGCTCGGCGCGTGGTTCGTCGCCTCGTTCTTCGTTGATTCCCCTGCGATCAACGCTTTCCCATGGATCAGCCTGTCGATCGGCATGGTGTACGGCGGCCGGGCCGCGTTCGAGGCGCTCGCCGCCCGCAAGGTCGACATCGACGTGCTGATGGTCGTGGGTGCGGGGCTCGCCGCCGTCGTCGGACATCCGGAAGAGGGCGCCCTGCTCCTGTTCCTGTTCGTTCTCGCGGGCGCGCTCGAGGCGCTCGCGGAGGCACGCACGCGCCGAGAAGTCGAGGCGCTCCACGCCCTGATTCCGTCGCACGCCGTCGTGCTTCGCAACGGCGAATGGGTCGACGCCGAGCCGACGAGCCTGGTTCCCGGAGAGGTGGTCCGCATCAAGCCGGGGGAGCGCGTGCCCGCCGACGCGGTCGTCACGCTCGGACGGACCGAGATCGACCAGTCGGCGATGACCGGCGAGAGTGTTCCCCGGCACGTGGATGTCGATGCCGAGATCTATTCGGGGACCATCAACCTGGACGATCCCATCGAGGCGCGCGTGGTTCGTCCCGCCGCCGAATCAAGCCTGCAGAAGGTCCTCAAGCTCGTCACCACGGCACGGGAGCAGCGGGAACCCGTCCAGCGTGTGATCGACCGGTTTTCCGAGCCCTACGCCATCGGGGTGCTCGGGGTCTCGGTGGTCGTTCTGCTCGCCTGGCGATGGGGCCTGGGTCGCGAGTGGGCCGATGCCGCGATGACGGCGATCACGCTGCTCATCGTCTGTTCGCCCTGCGCACTGGTGATTTCCACCCCCACCGCCACCCTCGCGGCAATCGCCCGGGCCGCCCGCTTCGGCGTGCTGTTCAAGGGCGGGCAGTCGATCGAGCAGCTCGCCGCGGTTCGCGCGGTTGCGTTCGACAAGACGGGCACGCTCACCTACGGCCGGCCGCGACTGGAAAGCGTTCATGCGGTCGCCTGGTCCGACGAGGCACATCTCCTGGCGGTCGCCGCCGCGCTCGAGACCCAGTCCACCCACCCGATCGCCACCGCGATTCTCGAAGCGGCGAAGGCCCGAGGCATCGCCCACGCGGATCTGCGCGAGATCACGCACACCACCGGCCGCGGGATGTCCGGGTTGCTCGGCAACCTGCCCGTCCGTCTGGGCAGCTACCGCCATGTCGAGGAGATCGTCCCCGTCTGCCTTCGCAACCGCACGCAGGAAGTCCTGCGGACGATCCAATCGCGCGGACAGATCGGCGTGGTCGTCGCGCAAGGCCAGGCGCCGGGAGAGGAACCCGACGCCGCCGGACAGGCCGCCGTGCTGATGCTGGGTGATGCGGTTCGCCCGGGCGCACGGGAGATGGTGCCCCGTTTGCACGAGCTGGGTGTTCGGCCCGTGCGCATGCTCACCGGCGACAACGCCATCACCGCCGAGCGCGTTGCCGACCGTCTCGGCCTCGACCGTTTCGACGCGGAACTGCTCCCTCAGGACAAACTGCGCATCGTCGGAGAGATGAAGGCCGAGTTGATGGCCCGGCCGCCGGTGGGCAGGTTTGTGCGCACGCGCCCGCACGTCGCGGTCATCGGCGATGGCGTGAACGACGCCCCCGCCCTGGCCGCCGCGGATGTCTCGCTGGCCATCGGATCCATCGGATCCGACGCGGCGCTGGAGTCGGCGGACATCGTGCTGCTGTCGGATGACCTGTCGTCCGTGCCCTGGGCGATCCGATTCGCCCGTCGGGCACGCGCCACGGTGCTCGCGAATCTGACCTTCTCGATCACCGCCATCGTCATCATGGCGCTTCTGACCCTCGCGGTCTCCATCGACGGGCGTTGGCGGGTGCCGATGTGGCTCGGCGTGCTTGCCCACGAAGGCGGCACCCTGCTCGTCGTGCTCAACTCACTCCGCCTGTTGGCAGCCCCGGGCCCCCGATTGTCGGTAATGCACACAAGACCATCCGGAAAGCATGTATCATTTGCCTGAATCAAGTCAGCCCGTTACGGCGAATCCACGTTGGAGTATTGGTGACCTTGATGAATCAGTATTCCACCACTTCAGGAGGTCCAATGTTTTCTCAGACCACGGAATACGCCCTTCGGGCGATGGCGTGTCTGGCGATGAGGCCAGATCACCTCACGTCGGCGGTGACCTTGGCGGAGCAGACCAAGGTGCCGGCCAACTATCTCGCCAAGGTGCTGCAGCAATTGGCCGGGGCGGGCCTGATCGACGGGCGTCGAGGTGTCGGCGGGGGCTACAAGCTCGCCCGACGGGCCGACCACATCAAGCTTCTGGACGTCATCGGCGCGGTGGCGCCTGTGAAGCGGATCGAGACTTGCCCGCTCGGCCTGACGAACCACGGCAAGAACCTCTGCCCGCTGCACCGCAAGACCGACATGGCCGCCGCCGCCGTGATCGAGATCTTCGGGAATACGACGCTCAGCGATCTGCTGACCGATCCCGAGGCTCCCAAGCCGCTCTGCGACACGAACGCGACCCAGCAACTGACGGTTCACGGGCGGATCGTCGGGTAGGGCGTTCCTGTCGGCGGGGGTGCGAAACGAACACCTACGATGCCGCCTGATGTCCTCTCAGACCCCTCCATCGACGTCCTCCGAGATCCCCCAGACACCGAGCGAGTACGAGGCGCAACGGCGCAAGAACCGCGACGCGATCACGGCGCTCGGGCTGCAGCCTTACGGGCGTCGCACGGAGGGTCTGTCCTCGGTGGCGCAGGCGAAATCGGCCTACGACCCCGTCGCCGACGAGGACGCCGCGAAGAACGGCAAGACTCCCGGCTTTGTCGACCGTCGGCCGACGACGAAGATCGCCGGGCGGGTCGTGCTTTCACGGGACAACGGCAAGCTAATCTGGATGAATCTGCGTGATCACACAGGCGACATTCAGATCGCCGTTTCGCAGCGGGACGTCAGCGCGACCGAGTTCTCGCTCGCGAAGCTGCTCGATCTGTCCGACGTGGTGGTCGCCGAAGGTCGGCTGATGAAGACCAGAACCGGCGAGATCACCGTCTGGTGCACGTCGCTGTCGATCGGCTGCAAGAGCCTGGTGCCGCCGCCCGCCAAGCACGAGGGGCTGACGGATCAGGAGATCCGCTACCGCCAGCGTTACGTGGACCTGTGGGCGAACCCGGAGACACTCCGCACGTTTCTCCTCAGATCGTCGATCGTTTCGCGGATGCGGCAGTTCCTTGTTCAGCACGGGTACACCGAGGTCGAAACGCCGATGCTCCAGGCGCTCGCCGGGGGTGCGGCCGCCCGCCCGTTCATCACCAAGATGAACGCCCTGAACATCAATCTCTATATGCGCATCGCGCCGGAGCTGTACCTCAAGAGGCTTCTCGTCGGCGGGATGCCCAAGGTCTTCGAGATCAACCGCAACTTCCGCAACGAAGGGCTCGACAAGCAGCACAACCCCGAGTTCACCATGCTCGAGGCCTACCACGCCTTCGGCGATGTCGAGACGGTCATGAACCTCACCGAGTCGCTGATCCGCGATTCGGCCGTCGGCATCGCGGAGCAGGTCGTCGGCCCGGGTGCGCCGCCCGTACTGCCCTTCGGCGACCTCACGATCGATTACGGGCGGCCGTTCGAGCGGATCGCCTACCCGGACCTCTTCGAACGGGCGATGGGGTATCCAATCACGAACATCGATCGTGCCCGGAAGGACCTCCGCGAGAGACTGCCCCAACACGCGGCCCAGGCCGAGAAGGCCGACCCCGCGCTGGTGATCAACGAGCTGTTCGAGGCCTTCGCCGAGGGGCTTGTCGATCACGCCCGCCCGACGTTTATCACCGACTATCCGGCCGCGATCAGCCCGCTGACCCGCGCCAAGCCCGACAACCCGAATCTCGCGGACCGGGCCGACCTCTTTATCGCCGGCATGGAGATCGCTCCGCACTACACCGAGCTGAACGATCCGGACGTTCAGGAATCGCGGTTCCGCGAGCAGCTCTCGGCGCTCGAACCCGGCAAGGGCGCGGAGGAGTCCACCTTCCGCACCATGGATCATGACTTCATCCGTGCGCTCAAGGTCGGCATGCCCCCCGCCGGCGGCATGGGCCTGGGTGTCGATCGTCTTGCGATGCTGCTCACCAACCAGCGCACGATCCGGGACGTTGTGCTCTTCCCGCTGATGCGCCCGGAGGAATAACGACACCTCGCACGCCGACCAACACAAAGGCCCGACGGAACACTCCGCCGGGCCTTGGGTCATTCTGTGAATTGCTGGGCGCTGGGCTTACTTCTGATCCGTCACCGCGCCCTCGGCCGGCTGCTCGGCGTTCGCCGGAGCTTCCTCGCCCTCGTCGGTCGCCGGGTCGGGGCGGAGCGAACGAAGCGCGACGAGCAGGTCCCGTTCCTCTTCGGCCGAGATCCCGCGAACAACCTCGCGCATCGCCGACAGGCGGGAGGCGTCATCGCTCGCCGCCTTTGCCTTCGCCATCAGGGGCGTGAGCTTCTGCTTCGTCGCCGCGGGGAACGATTCAACCGCCGCAACCTGATCCCACTTGACGGCACATTCCACCAGCAGCCGCTGGTACACCCACATCGGCTCATCGATGAAGTCGTACATCTGCGACCTCATCCGCTCGCGCGTCGTCAGACGCTGGTGCTCCTTCTTCTGCTCGTCAGTCGCGTCGGCGGCCAGGGCGGGCACCTTCGCCTCCCAATCGCGAGAGCGCTCCTCGACGTAGCTGCGGCGGATCTTTTCGGTCTGCTCGGCCTGCTGGCGCGTGATCAGGTTCCGCTTCATCAGCTCGTTGCGAAGGCTGTCCATCACCAGCGGGCGAAGCGTCCGCAGCAGCGTGCCCATCTCGGGGTTGCGCCCCTCGGCATTCCGCTGGGCGTCCATCGCCTTCTCGATCTGGCCTTCCTCGATCTTGCGGACAAGGTCCACGTTGTCCACCACCACACGCTCGAGCTGCGGCACCCGCCGATCAAGGAACGGCGTGATCTTCGCCCAGCTCTCGGGCGTGACCAGCGTGTTGCGACGCATCGCCGCCCAATACAACGGCTCGCTGAGCGAGGGGAGCTTGCCGTCCTTCCGCCACGCCTCGAAGGGCACATCCACCGGCTTGGCGACGGTGGGAATCGGCCTCTGCGCCGGCGCCGGGGCCGCGGGGGGCGGAACATAGTCGGGGGTCGGGGCCGGAGCCGGAGTCGGCGGCAACGCCACCTGACCCACCGCAGCCCCCGCCAGAACCATCACCGCCACCACCGAACCCGTCCACATGCCCTGCACCATTCGCATCGCGTATCTCCCTGGTCAAACGACAGCCCGAACAAGGCCGCCGCGTCTGCCGACACCCACTTCATCGGCGGCAAAGCATAGCCCACACCGTTCTCGAACACCCAAACAAAGAACGCACACGCGTCGTCCGCCGTTGCCGTCGGCATAACCCCTACCGCCGGCACACCCTCACCGGTTCGCGCCGCGGCCTACTTCGGATCCGCCCGCATCGGTTCCTCGGCCATCGGGCTCGATCCCTCCCGCATCATCGGCTCAGGCTCGGGTTCCGGCTTCTTCTCTCGGTCAGCAAGGCCGAGCAGTTCCTGGGCGGCGATCCGCTTCTGTTCGCGGTCGAGCTCGCCGTAGATCCTCAGCACGAGGTCGCGCCTCTGTTGCGGGGTCGGTTTGCCGCCGGTCCGTTCCACGTGGTCCGCAAGCATGCCGCGGATCTTGGATTCCTTCTCGGGCGAGAGCCCGAGCTTTCCGAGCAGCTCTTCGAACTCGCGAGCCCGCTGGCCGATCTGCCGCTCGAAGCTCCGCCGGATCTCGTTCCCGAGACTCGTCAGGACCTCGCGGGCGAGCACCTCGGCCCGCCCGGGGGCCGGCCTCGTGCTGTTCTCACGCTGGGCCGCCTGCACCGCGTCAGAAACCACGACGTCCCAATACCCGTCGATCAGTTCGTTGTAGCGAGTCGCCTGCTCTTTCGGCAAGACACCCCGGACTTCCTCGCGCAGCGTTCCCCACGATCGAAGCTCCTTGAGCGACTCGCCGAACTCCCGGATCAGATCGAGCCGAACCCGTCGATCCGCGCTCTGCAGGCGCAGCAACAGATCAATGTTGTCGCGCACCGCCTTGTCGAGGATCGCCGAGCGCTCGTCAAGGATCTTCTGCGTCTTGGCCTTGGTCGGTTCGTCAAGGCGGAGCAGTTCGATCGCGGCTTCCTCGGGCGGGATCTCCAGCCGCCGCACGCGACCCTGAAAGTCCCGGCGGATCAGCGATCGCTCCCCCGCTGTCTCTCGCACCTTCGGCCCCGACAGCACGTCCTGCTGAGGAGGCTCGGCGGTGCGCGTTTCGGGCTGGGCAAGGGCAACACCCGCGCTCATCGCCGCTGTGATCAGGATCAGCCTCATCGCGACATCCTCCCGCTACACTGACATCATGACAGCTTCGACCCCCGCCGCCAACCCCCACACGCCAACTTCCGCCCTGGCCGCGGCGATCGCCGAGGTCGCCCTGCTCCGCGGAACGTTCACACTTCGTTCGGGAAAGACCTCGACGTTTTACCTCGACAAGTACCTGTTTTCGACCAGACCCGAGCTGCTCCGCCAGTTGGCGCCGCTGTTCGCGCAGCGGGTCCGGGGGATGGAGGGTGCCGCCGGGGTTCGGGTGAACCGGCTGGCCGGGGCCGAGCTCGGCGGGATTCCCCTCGTGACCGCCGCCAGCCTTGAGATCGGGCTGCCCTGCCTTTTCGTGCGCAACCAGAAGAAGGACTATGGCACCGCCAAGCAGCTCGAAGGCAAGGTCGATCCGGCCGACAAGGTGATCCTCCTCGAGGACGTCGCCACGACCGGCGGCCAGGCGATCGAAGCCGTTCAGGCGATCCGCGCGACGGGCGTCCAGGTTGTCGGGGTCATCGCGACGATCGATCGTCTGGAAGGGGCGCGCGAGAACATCGAGAAGGCCGGGCTTCGCTTCGACGCGCTCTTCACCGTGCGCGATCTGGGTGTCGCCTAAGGCTTGACCCGCAGGTACATGTCCGCGTTGTCGTACACAACGCCGTCATCATTGCGCAACGCCCCGGGCAATCGGCCGTACTCGATGAACCCCATCGATCGATAGAGTTCGTACGCAGGAACATTCGCGGGGAAGACGGCAAGGGTGAGTATCTCGAGGGTGGGGTGTTCCCTTGCCCAATCGATCACCGCGCGCAGCAGCGCTCGCCCAACACCCCGCCCACGACGATCCTCCGCGACCATCATGCCGATCACCGCCTGGTGCCGGATCTTTCGGCGTGGATGCCCGGTCAGGGCAAGGCTGCCCACGATGCGGCCGCCCTCGCACGCGGCGAGGAACAGCGAGGTCGGCGACTCGATGTTCTTGCGGATGAACGCAATCTCTTCGTCGAGAGTCATCTTGAACTCGCCCGACGCCGTGAGCACGAAGGGCGAAACCTCGAACGTGGTGCGCGCGAAATCGAGGATCTGGCCCGCCTCTTCCTCGCGGAGTGAGCGCACCTCCACCTCGCCGTCCTTGATCGCCAGCCGCCGGGTGGGCAACACCGCCATTGAGTCTCCCAGTTACTTGTCGGGCGAGGCGGGCTTGGCGGCCCCGATCGTCCGCTTGAGGAACGATGCGGTCTGCCGGGCGAACAACAGACGGTTCTCGAGCTTGGCGAACCCATGTCCTTCGTCGGGGAAGACCAGCAGCTGCGGCATCAGATCCATGCGCTTCTGCTCGAACGCACGGTCCTTGAGAGCTACCGAGAGCTGCATTGCTTCCTCGACCGGCACGCGCGGGTCGTTGAATCCGTGCGCGATGAACATCGGCACGCGGATGTGCTCAAGCTTCATGATCGGGCTCACGCTGAGCAGGAATTCGGGGTCCGTCAGCGGCCCGTACTCGACCTCGCGCAGCTTGCGCCGATACCCGCTCGTCTTCTCGAGGAACGTCTTCACGTTCGTGATCCCGACGATGTTGACGCCCGCGCCGAAGTACTTGGAACGGCCGGTCTGCTCGGCCTGCTGCGAGTCCTCGACCAGGCAGGCCACGCTCATGTACCCGCCGTAGCTGCCCCCGAATGTCGAAATCATGCCCGGCGCGGAGTACCCGTTGTCAACGAGCCACTTCGCCGCCGCGACGCCGTCCTTGACGCTGTCCCAGCGCTTCTTGTAATCGTCCATCATCAGGAAGTCGCGCCCATACCCCGAACTGCCGCGAACGTTGGGCAGGATGATCCCGAATCCCTCGCTCAGCAGGTACTGCTGCTGCGCCGAGAAGATCGGGCGATGCTGCCCTTCGGGGCCGCCGTGGTAGAGGGCGATGAACGGGATCGGCTTCTTCGACGCCTTGTCGTATCCCGGCGGGAAGAACACGAACGCCGGCACCTCGAGCCCGTCGAAGCTCTTGTACTTGATCAGATCGGGCAGCGGGAATCGCGACAGGTCAATCCCCTGCGTGTCGGCCCACGTCAGCTGCCGCGTCTCGCCCGAGCCGCCCGGCGTCACCTTCGTCGCGTACGCCAATCCCGGCGTCCGCGCGTTGTTGAGCGACCACACCAGCGTTCCGTCCCGGAACGACCCGAGCCCCACGACACCCCGCTCGGCCTCGGGCAACGCCACCGGCTTGAAGTCGGGCAGCGAGAACGCGTGCGGCACGCCGTACCCGTCCTCGTTTGTCACCACCACCAGCATCGTCTTCTCGAGATTGAACCCCGCGCCGTCCACCTCGAATTTCTGCAGCGAGGGCACCGGGCTCGTCACGCTCCCGGTCTTCAGGTCTTTCATGTACAGCCGCTTGATCCCGTCCCGCGCGTCCGACAGCAGCAAGACCGACTCGTCCCCGGGCATGTACCCCACGACCTCGTTGCTCGCCGTGCTCCCGCCCTCGGGCAGGATCGTCAGATCAACCAGCGCGTCCGACCCGGCCGTCAGCTCGTACACCAGGCTGTCCGACGCTGAGTTGTACTTTCCAACCAGCACGCGGCTCGCGTCCTTCGACACATCCCCCGCCGCCCACGACCCCTCCTTCGCGAGAATCCGCGTCGATTCCCCCTTCGCGAAGTTCCACAGGTAGAGATAAAAGTCGTTCGGACTGTCCTGGTTCCCGCTGTACACAAACCCGCTGCCGTCGTGAAGCCAGGTGTTCACGGCGTACTGCACCTTGGGGTTGTTCGCGATCGGAGAAATCTTCCCCGTCGATGGATCGAGCACCGAGATTTGGAAGTTCTCGTTTCCCCCCACCGCGTGCGTCAGCAGAATCCGCGAGCCGTCCGGGCTGATCGAGTAATCCCCGAGCCCGTCGGGGAAGTTCGTGAGCCGCTCGAGCGTCGCCTTCCCGGGGCGCAGATCCGTCCCCGGCTTGGCGCGGTACAACTGGAAAATCCCGTCCGGCCAGTCGCGCACGTACAGCGACCCGTCCGGCGCGAGCGTCGCGCTCCCGGGCGTGCGGATCCGCAGGAACTGCTCGATCGTGGGCTTGCTCGACGCCGACGCCGTCGGGCTCGTCACCGCGGGCTGCGCCGACACGACGCCCGCAGTCTGCCCGGCCGCCGCCACCAACGCCGCGAGCACGATCCACCCCTTGCGATCAAGCTTCATGTCCGCTTCTCCAGAATTAGAACACGCGCACCAGATACAGAATCAGCACCGTGCCGATCACCACCACCGCCGTCCCCAGCGCCCAAGGCGGCAGGCTCGACGACTCCCCTCCCGACGACTCCTCCAGCACCTTTCCGCACTTATGGCACCACGTCGCCTCGTCATAGACCGACGCGCCACACCCCGGACACTCCGTGGTCTCTCCGCCGAAGCGGGCCTGATCTTCCGGTGATGGATCTTCGTCGGGTCTCAAGGGCGGGCCCGGCCTCCGGCAGCACGACATCGCATCATTCTACCCCACCGCCGGCTAACGCCCCTGGAATTTCCGCACCAGCTTCTCCTGTTGCTCGAGAGTCAGGTACGCCAGCACGCCGACAAAGAACTTGCCCTGCTCCTTCTCGTCGGGGTTGCCCCCAGTGCGATCCATGTACTCCCGGAACATCGCGCGGAGCGTCTGCTCCTGACTCGCCGAGAGCCCTAGATCCGCCGTCACATATCGGAACGCAAGATCCCCCGACGTCTCCGCGCGCCGAAAGGCCGCCTCAACCTCCTCGCCGAACAGCCGCAGGGGCTCCTCGATCATCGCCCGCAGCACATGCCGCCCCCGCACCACGCCGCCGTCGCCCGCGGCCTTCTCCGCCGCGACCGCCCGCCAGTACGACGCGAGCCGACCGCGATACTCCGCCCGCCGATCCTCTGGAAGCGCCGCCTCGATCTGCCTCGCCAGCCGCCCTTCAAACCCCATCTGTTCCAGCCGACCCAGCGCCTGGAAGAGAAGCGAAAGAACATCCTTCTGGTCCCCGGCAGCACCGGCCGTCGCGATCTTGGTGAGCAGGTTGATGTTGTCGACGACGAACGCTTCGAGCATCCTCGCCCGCGCGAGCAGGACCCGATCCACCCCCGCCAGCGTTCCCGCGTCGAGGTTCATCTGCCGGACGATCGCCTCTTCGGGCCTGGTGTCACCGCGGCGGAGCGTGCCGTCGAGCCCGAATCGCAACCCTCCCAACAAGCCCCCTTGCCCCGTTGATTCGCGCACCGCCGGGCCCTTCAGCGGCGGCTCATCGCCCGGCTGGGCCGTCGGCACCCCCCCAGCCGCACCACCCACCCC
>DDSG01000044.1 GCA_002343325.1 Phycisphaerales bacterium UBA2396
GGCGGCCTTCGCCCGACTGGGTCGGTTCGGTACCCGCGGGTGCCGATGGATCGCTCGGCACCGGCGCCTCGGTGGTCGGCTCGGGGCTTGGCTCGCCTTCCGGAGGGGGTGTGCCGACGGCGTCGGACGGCCCGGCTCCCTTGCCACGCCCGCGCCGACGGCGGCGACGCTCTTCCGATCTGTTCCCGTCGCCACCGCCCTCGCCCTCGGCACCGGCATCGTCCGCGACGCTGCCATCCGCGGGGTCGTCGATCTCGATGGGGTGCGGCTCGGCGTCGTTGAACTGGGCGTCGCTGGCGTTCTCCGCGGCGGCCTCGGCGTCCATCGCCTGCTGGTGCTCCTCGCGGGCGTCGCTCGCCCACGCGTCCGCCTCGTCGGCGGGCGGATCGAATTCCCACACCTTCAGGTCGCTGGGCTTCTTCGGCGCCGGGAGGCGCTCAAGATCGATGTCCGCGCCGGTCGCGTCGTAGGCGTAGAAGCTGATGCGGTCGGGCGGGATGTCCTCGCTGACGCGCACGTCGACGTGCTTGCCGCTCTCGCGTTCGATCCGCCCCAGAAGTCGCCGCTTGTTCGAGAGCAGCTCGCCCGCCACGCGTGGGGAGACAACCATCTCGACCTTCGAGATCCGGTCGTATCCGAGCAGCGCGCCCAGGTCGCGGAGCGCCTCGCTCGCGACGCTGTCGGGCTTCTGGACAAGCCCGCGTCCGCGGCAGGTGGGGCATTCGGAGAAGTGAATCTGCTCGTGACTCCCGCGCATGCGCTGGCGGGTCATCTCGAGGATCCCGAACGGCGAGATCGTCGCGACGGTCGACTTGGCGCGGTCGCGCTTGAGCCGTTCCTTGAAGCGGTTCTCGATGTCCTTGCGGTGCGACGCCGACCGCATGTCGATCAGGTCGTTGACGATGATCCCGCCCAGGTCGCGCAGCCGGAGCTGTCGGCAGATCTCGTCGACCGCCTCGATGTTCGTCTTGTACGCGTTGTCCTCGCTGTCGCGGGCGTCGCGGCTCTTGCCGGAGTTGACGTCGATCGCCACCAGCGCCTCGGTCTGATCGATTACCAGACGTCCGCCGCTGGCCAGCGGGACTTCTCGCGCGTTGATCAGGGCGATCTGCCGTTCGATCGAGAACGCGTGGAAGATCGGGGTCTTCCCCGGGTAGTGCATCAGTTTCGTCTTGGTGCGCGGGGCGACGATCTTCATGAACCGCTCGGCCCGGACGAGCGCCTGCTCGTTGTCGATGATCACCTCGTCGGTGTCGCTGCTCATCAGGTCGCGGAGCGAACGCACCAGCAGGTCGCTCTCGGAATAGAGCAGCCGGAGCTTGTTGCCGCCCTTGCGGCGACGCTCCATGTCCTTCCACAGACGCTGGAGATACGCAAGGTCGCGCTTGAGCTCGGCCTTGCCCCGGTCCATGCCCGCCGTGCGGAGGATGAACCCGAATCCCTCGGGCAGATCGAGCTGATCGAGAATCTCGCGCATCTTTCGGCGGAGCTCTTCGTCCTCCACCTTGCGAGAGACGCCGACCTTGTCCATCTGGGGCATCATCACGAGGAATCGCCCGGGGATCGAGAGATAGCTGGTCAGGGTCGGGCCCTTGGTGCCCACGCCCTCCTTGAGGACCTGCACGATGACCTCGTCACCCTTGCGGAGGCACTGCTGAATGGGCGGGCGTTCGCGGCGCGGGGTCTTGTGCCCGACCTGCTCGGTCGTGTCGTCGGTTTCGCCGGGGAAGTAGCGCGGGTGCAGGTCGGAGATGTGGAGGAAGCCATTGTCCTCGACACCAAAGTCGACGAATGCCGCCTGGATCGACGCCTCGACGTTGTTGACGCGCCCGACGTAGATGTTACCGACGCGGCTGGCGCTGGCGGACCTCTCGCTGTGCAGCTCCTCGAGCTTGCCGTCCTCGACGATGGCGACCCGGCACTCTTCGCCCGGGACGTAGTTGATGATCATCTGTTGCTTACCGGCCATATGAAACTCGCCCGACCTTTCGGGGGCGCTCCGTGCGTTTCGCGCGGCCTGTGCACGGGACCGGAAGAATCGAAGCCCGCCGCGGGTGGGCGGAAACGCCTCTTGGGGCGCCCCGCCTTGGGCGCCTCCCAGGCCACAAGCCGTGGGGCGCCGAACGGCGCCGGCCTGGTGCGTTCGCCCGTCAGGGCGGCTTGCTCGGGTGGTCTTCCCTCGGCCCGGGCGCTTGGGGCGCCGCGCAGGTATCTCGGGAATCGTCACCCGGCGCACGGCCGGGGTGGTTCGAGTTCGTCCGGCCCGGACACGTCCGGGCCGCGTGCTCTGCCCCCTCGCCTAACCGTCGGAACGTCCGTCGAAGGCTTCGGGGATGATCTTTCGGGCCTGGTCGCGCATGTACGCGGCGACCGCGGCCTCCGAATCGAACGTGAGCGCCTGACGGGCGATCCGCTCGCATTGTTCCAAACTCACGCTCCGCACCAGCCGCTTGAGCGACGGGATCGCGGAACTGCTCACGGACAAGGTACGCAACCCCAGACCGAGGAGCAACAGCCCAAACTCAAGATCGGCCGCCGACTCCCCGCAACATGAAACGGGGATCCCCCTCCGCCGACCCACCCGAGCCACATCCCGAATCAGGCGGATCACCGCAGGGTGCATGGGGTTATAGAGATCGGCGATCCGCTCGTTCGTGCGGTCGACCGCCAGCGTGTATTGGATCAGGTCGTTGGTCCCGATCGAGAAGAAATCCACTTCGTGGGCGAAGACGTCCGCCATGAGAGCAGCCGAGGGCACCTCAACCATCATGCCCACCTTGATCGAGGGATCAAAGGGGATGGAATCTTCGGCGAGGTCTTCCATCACGTCGTTGAGCAGGTGGCGGGCCCGGCGCAGCTCGGCGGTGGAGGTGATGAGGGGGAACATCACCTTAATAGGTCCAAGGGCGCTGGCGCGCAGGATGGCTCGCAGTTGGAGCTTGAACATCGGCTGATTGCGGAGGCAATAGCGGATGGAGCGGTTACCCAGGAATGGGTTGCGTTCAGGCACGTCCTGCCGGCTCTGGGTCATTTTGTCCGCACCCAGATCGACGGTGCGGATGGTGAGGGGGTTGCCCTTGAGCCCTTCGACAGCCTTCTTGTACGCGAGGAAGTGGTCTCGCTCGGTGGGTTCGGTCTTGCTCATCAGGTAGAGGTATTCCGTGCGGTAGAGCCCGACCCCTTGCCCGCCCATGCTGAGCACTTCGGTGGCTTGCTCCGGGAATTCGATGTTCCCGACGAGCTCGATCGGCGTGCCGTCGCGGGTCACGCTGGGCAGGGTGTTGAGGTCGCCAAGCGAGAGCTGAAAGAGTCGGCGTTGCTCGATGGATCGGCGGTAGTCGGCGAGTTGGGCCTCGTCCGGATTGACGACGACGGTGCCGTGGTCCCCGTCGAGGATGATGGTCGCGCCGTTGGTGGCGGCCTGGAGGAGGTCCTGGCATCCGACGACGGCGGGAATATTGAGAGCGCGGGCGACGATCGCGGTGTGGCTGGTTCGGCCGCCCAGATCGGTCGCAAAGCCCAGAATCTTGGTGCGATCGAGCCCGGCGGTGAGCGACGGGGTGAGGTCGCTGGCGACGACGATGGTGTCCGGGCCGGCGTTGGCGAGGCGACTCTCGCGCCGCCCGCTGAGGTGCGAGAGCAAGCGGTTCGCCAGGTCGTCGATGTCGTTGACCTTGGTGGTAAAGGCCGAGTCGGCCGAGGCGCGGAACTTTGCCGCGAGCTGGCCGAGCACGTGGCTGACGGCGAACTCGGCGGTGACCCGCTCGCTCTCGATCAGCGCGGTGACCGGAGTGAGAAAGGTGCGGCGGTCGGAGAGCATCGCCACGTGCACAAGAAAGATCTTGGCGGCCTCATCGCCCATGTCGCGGCGGGCGCTCTGGAAGACGTGCTGAAGCTCCGCGATGGAGTCCTTGACGGCCTTGTCGAAGCGGGCGAGCTCGGCCCCGACGGCTTGTTCGTCCTGAACGGTGCGGCGTGTGATCCGATGGATCTCGTCTTCGAGCAGAACAGCCCGCCCGATCACGATCCCGGGGGAGACGGCAAGCCCTTTGTGGAGGCTCGGCCTGGCTTGCGTCGAGGGCGTGGAGGCCGAGGGAGGGATCGCGGGAGTTGAGCGGGGGACTTTGGCCACGGGACGAGTCTACGGATAGTCTGGGGGGGTCATCTTGACTTTCGGCTGGATCCGCGTTCTGATTTGGTCGAAGGGAAAGGGAACAGGGCGAGCCCGCGCGGGCCGCCCGAAGCGCCGCGGGACTCGCGGCTGACAGCATCGTGAAACGAAGGGGCGTGCGAAAGGGCCGAACGGCCGGTTCGCGGCGGGCCGGGTCTACGAGCCGGCGGCGTGAATTCTTCGAAGTGTCGTGAGCGGGCGAGCCGCGTCGTGGTCCGTATCGGGGCCCGACCAGGGCGGGGCCTGTGTGCGGAGTGTTCAGGAGGCCTTTCGGCCGATGTGCCGTGCAGGCCCGGGCGCCGGGTGCCCGAGAGGAGGCAGTGTGGATGTACGTGGACCAAGACGCCGACGTCGTCGCCGAGGTGGCGGCGGTGGTGGGCAAGCGCCGCACGGACAGGGCGGCCAGGGTCACGCGGGCGGTGGGCAGCGGGGCGGGTATCCGGGTGGCGGCGGATCAGCCGGCGGCGGAGGGCGTGGCCCGGCGCTGCCGCCGTTGCCTCCGGGCGTGCGGCCTCTCGATCAACTGACGAGCATCGACCCGCAGCCTCGCATCACGCTGGAGTATCCGGGGTGTCCGTCGTCGTGCCGACTGATCGATCTGTTTTGTCCCATCGGGCGCGGGCAGCGGGGGCTGATCGTCAGCCCGCCCAAGGCCGGGAAGACGACGCTGCTGAAGGACATCGCCCTGGCGGTTCTCCGGAACCATCCCGGGCTTGAGCTGGTGGTCCTCCTGATCGACGAGCGGCCGGAGGAAGTGACTGACTTTCGGCGGACGCTCGCGGGGCACGAGGAGCGCCTGGCGGCGGACGTGGCGTGGGCCGAGTCAGCGGCCCGGGACCTCGGGATGCACGCCGAGCACAGCGCGTCGGCCGAGCCTGCTCGGGGCCAGTCGATCATCGGCGGGTTCGGGGCGCAGATCGTCTCCCCGCGCTGCAAGATCATCGCCAGCAGCAACGACCATGGCGTCGACAAGCACGTCGAGGTCGCACTCCGGGCGATCGAGTACTGCAAGAGGCAGGTCGAGCTGGGTCGGCACGTGGTGATGCTGCTGGATTCGCTGACGCGGCTTGGGCGGGCCTTTAACCAGAGCCGAAAGCACGCCAATTCCGGACGGATCATGACGGGCGGGCTGGACAGCAAGGCCCTCGAGGTTCCCCGGCAGATCTTCGGGTCCGCCCGAAACACCGAAGAGGCCGGCAGCCTGACGATTCTCGCGAGTTGTCTGGTCGATACGGGTTCGGCGGCCGACCAGATCATCTTCGAGGAGTTCAAGGGATCCGGCAACATGGAGCTGATCCTCGACCGGAAGATTGCCGAGCGGCGGATTTTCCCCGCGATCAATCTCGCCGAGAGCGGCACCCGCAAGGAAGACCGGCTCCTCAACGAGCAGGAGTACAAGACGATGTCGGCGCTGCGTCGGAGGCTGCTCGCGATGCCCCCGCACCAGCAGGTCGAGCAGTTGCTGGCCGCCCTTCAGCGGTTCCCGACGAACGCGACGCTGGTTGGCAGCACGGGCTGACGAGTCGTTAGACTGGCGGACGTGATCGCCATGACGCTCATCCTCGCCGCGCCTAACCATCCCGCCATCACCGAGGTGCTCTACCACGTCCCCGCGAAAGACGCGGGCGATGCCAATCGCGACGGGGCGCGCGATCCGGCGGGGGATGAGTTCGTCGAGATCACGAATCTGTCCGGGTCGCCGATCGACTTGGGCGGGTACGCGATCATCGATTCAGACACATGGTGGTTTCTCAGCGAGCGCGGCACAAAGCCTGTCGACCTCGCGGCGGATGTCGAGGGCAAGAACGTGCTGTTCGTCTTCCCGGCGTGCAGGCTCGAACCGGGTGCCTCGGCCGTTGTGTTCAACGGCTTTGAGATGAAGAGCGGCGGAAAGACCGGCCCCATCGGGACCAAGGACAAGCCCGCGGGGCCCAACCAGGGGTTCGGCGGCGCCCTTGTCTTCACCGCTGGGATCACCACCGCGAAGGCCGGATTCGGGAACGACGGCGACTGGGTCGCGCTGCTTTCGCCCGCGGGCGAGTTTCTGCAGGTTGTGCGATGGGGCAAGCCCGACCACGCGCCCCCGGCCAAAGCCCCGGTGTCGGATGCGCCCGAACAGCCCAAGGGCAGCGCACAGCGAGCGAAGGTCAGGGGCGAGTGGGTCTTTGTTGACCACGCCACGCTGGGCGAGGGCGGAAATCTCTTCAGCCCGGGCGTGGGTGATGCGGGTGTGCCCAAGGAAGGCTCGCAACCTGGCGACGACGGCCGAGAGCCCGGGCGTCGGCCGCCGCTACGCTAGGGGCATGATGATCAGCCTGCTCATCGCCGCCGCCGGATGGGTTCTTCAGCCCGTCACGCCAACCCCGACACCCGCCGGCGTGTTGCCTCCCGCGGCACCGAGGGTCGCCCCGTCCGATCCGCCCGCGGGCGAGCCCAAGGCCGACCGGTCCGACGAAATCTTCCAAGGGGGCGCGATCGAAACCGTCGCGGAAGGGCTGAAGTTCACCGAAGGCCCGCTGTGGCGTCCCGACGGCACGCTCGTGTTCGTCGATCTGTCCGGGGACGCCGTCTACCAGGTTGACCTGAAGGATGGGCTCAAGTCCCGCAAGCCGGGCGAAGGCGTCAAGCTTTTGCGAGAGAAGGCGGGCGGGCCCGCGGGGACCGCCGTCGACGCGCAGGGACGGCTGCTGCACGCGCAGTTCAACGGCTCGGTTGTCAGAGTGAATGCCGATGGCTCCGTCGAGGTCATCGCGGATCAGTTGAGCGGCAAGAAGCTGAACCAGCCGAACGATCTCGTGGTGCGGTCCGACGGCTCGATCTTCTTCACCGACTTCGGCAAAGGCGCGACGGACGATCGCATCAAGTCCTCGGGCATCTATCGGATCGACCCGGCGGGGGCGTTGCACCAGCTCACGACCGACATCGTCTCGCCCAACGGTCTGGCGTTCTCGCCGGACGAGCGGGTGCTGTATGTGGCGCTCTACGCGGCGGCGCAGCTCCGGGCGTACGACGTAGCGCAGGACGGGTCGCTCAGCAATCCCCGTGTCTTCGCGGAAGTCCGCGACCCGGCGATCAAAGGCCGAAGCACGCCCGATGGCGTGAAGGTCGATGCCTCCGGGAATGTCTGGACGACCGGGGCCGGCGGGATCTGGGTCTTCTCGCCCAAGGGCGAACGCATCGCGCGTCTGGAAGTGCCCGGCGGGGCGTCCAACCTTTGCTTCGGCGGGGCGGATGGCAAGACCCTCTTCATCACCTCTCGGAACAAGGTGCTTTCGACCTCGCTCAAAGTGCGGGCCTTGCCCGCGGGGAAGTAATCCGGGCATGAAGCGGCACGGCACAGGCGGCGGGACGTGGAGCACTCGGGCCAAGTTCCTCACCGCGTTTCTCACCAGGCCCGGCACGGTCGGGGCGATCACCCCCAGCTCTCGGTTTCTCGCCAAGGAGATGATCCGGGGCGTGGATCTGGGCCCCGGCGCCCGCATCGCGGAATACGGCCCGGGCACCGGCGCCTTCACCCGCGCCATCCTCGATTCGATCGATCCGAACGCGACGTTCTTCGCGGTCGAGCGTGATGAGCGGCTGGCGGCCGAGCTGCGGGCGCGGTATCCCGGTCTCCACCTGCACGTGGCGAGCGTCGAAGCGATCGAGTCGTTGTGCAAGGAGGAAGGGGTCGAGCAACTCGACACGATCATCAGCGGGCTGCCTTGGGCGAGCTTCCCCTCGGCGCTGCAGCGTCGGATCCTCGACGCGACGGTTCGGGTGCTCAAGCCGGGCGGCCGGTTGATTACGTTTGGGTACTACGTCGGGCTGCTCACGCCGGCCGGCCGTCGGTTCGCGGCGTTGCTCCCGGAGTACTTCTCTCGCGTGGAGCGGGCCGGCCCGGTGTGGAGGAACGCCCCACCGGCCTTCGTGCTGCGGTGCACGCGCTAGGCCGTCGCCGTCGAGCGGGCGGGGTCCGTGGGATTCGACTCGGGGTGGCGCGAGCGGAACAGAAGCTGGATCAGCATCGAAAGCTCGTCGCGCGAAAGATGGCCGAGCTGGGCCCGATGCATATCGAGCACCGTGGCGTCCATCCGAGCCAGCAGCGACAGGCCTTGCTCCGTGATGCGGATGCGGACGACGCGACGGTCGGATTGACCCCGTTCACGCTGCACAAAGCCGGACTCCTCGAGGCGATCGATCAGTCGGGTGACGTCGGGGACCTGCGCCACGAGCATGTCGCGCACTTCGCCGCACGTTCGGCCCCGTTCGCCCGCGCCGCGCAGAATCCGCAGGGTGTTGTACGTCGCCTCGGACAGGCCGAACTGACGAAAGACCCTCGAGAAGTCGGCCGCGAGAACGCTCGCGGTGCGCATCAGGCTGAGGTACGCCTCTTGTTCGGGTACTTCGAAGGGTTGGAGCTTGCCAATTTCCTCCCCGAGGGAGCGAGGTTGCGTCATGACCGGGGAGCCCTCCAGGCTCACGATAGTTGTCTGGACAAAGGTCGTCAACGGTGTTGAATATTCGGTTATTCGACCTGTGGGCGATGATTGTGGGAAACCAAAATCAGATTCCATTGGCGAAACGTGGCACCGCGTCGGCGTTGGGGCGTATTTTCGGGGTAGGTCCATCGACCGCGGAAATGAGTGCGGTCAACGCCTTGGGCTGAGTGATCCACAATGAACAGCAAAGCTGGGTCGGACGCGTTCCTTCGGGTTCGTCGGTGGTCGTTGCGCGCGGGTCTGGTTGGGGCGTTGCTCGTCAGCGCGGGCGGGGTGTACGGGATGGGGCCCGAGGAGCGGCAGGCTCCGGGTCGCCCGGGGGCGCCCGCCTCCAAGCCGGCCGGGCCGGCGTCGGCTTCGACC
>DDSG01000181.1:0-14973 GCA_002343325.1 Phycisphaerales bacterium UBA2396
GGGATGAGCACCGCGGCCCAGGCGCAGATCTCGGTGGTGACGGTGAGCGCGCTGGTGCGTGCGAACTCGGGCAACGGCTCGGGGAGCAACCAGCAGACCTCGAGCAACGTCAACGGCTTTAGCATCAGCGCGAACAAGTCGTTCACCAACGGCAGCGTCAGCTCGCAGTCGTCGTGGACCCGCAACGGCAACGCGTGGTCCGGGTCCTTCAGCAGCACGTCCTTCGCCCCCTCGACCGGCGAGGCGGGATGGGCGGAGATGGACATCATCGTGGACTTCAACCTGTCCGAGCCGATGGACATGGAGTACGACGGCGGGTACTCCTCCGACTCGGGCCAGGCCTTCGCCTCCATCGAGTTCCGCAACCGCGTGACCAACTCGTACTTCGCGGGCGGGCAGAGCCCCAGCCTCAGCTACCTGCCGGCGGGGCAGTACCGCCTGACGATGGAGGGGTACAACCCCTTCGGCTCGCAGAGCGGCGGGTTCAACGCGCAGTTCCGCCCGGGTAACGACCGCTGCGTCAACGCGCGCCTCGTGGGCAACGGGAGTTTCACGGGCTCGACCACCGACGCGTCGATCGACGGGATGGCCACCTGCGGCAGCTCGAACTCCTCGCGGAGCGTCTGGTTCAAGTACACGGCGATCGAGTCCGCCCCGCTGACCATCACGACCTGCGGGAGCGGCTTTGACACGGTGGTGTCGGTCTATGACACGACCTCGTGCCCCAGCGGGACGGGGACGCAGATCGCCTGCAACGACGACGCGGGCACCCCCGCCGCCTGCGCCGGGACCACCCAGAGCGCGGTGACGATCAACGCGGCGGCGGGCTCGACGTACTACATCCGCGTGGCCGGGTTCAACGGGGCCTTCGGGAACTACACGCTCAACGTCGGGCCGACCAACGACCGCTGCGACGAGGCAAGGACGATCGTGCCCGGGACGTACAACTTCGACAACCGCCACGCGACCACCGACGGGCCCGTGCTGAACCAGTGCACCAACAACGGCGCGGACAACCAGATCAACGGCGACCTGTGGTACGTCTACACGCCCACGCAGAGCGGGACGATCAACGTCTCGACGTGCGGGAGCTCGTTTGACACCAAGCTCGCCGTCTACGCCAACGCACCGTGCGGCCCGCGGTTCACCTACAAGGCGTGCAACGACGACGCCTGCGGGTTCCAGTCGCAGATCAACGGGGTCGACGTCATCGCCGGGGTCCCCTACTACATCCGCGTCGGCGGGTACCTGGCCGCCCGCGGGACCGGTTCGCTCGTGCTGGAGTTCAACGCGCCGGCCTGCGACGCCGACTTCGACGGCGACGGGTTCGTCGACTTCTTCGACTTCGACGCCTTCGTGCAGTGCTTCGAGGGCGACACGTGCCCGCCCGGCCGGACCGCGGACTTTGACGGCGACGGGTTCGTGGACTTCTTTGACCTCAATGCCTTCGTGGATGCCTACGAGACGGGGTGCTAAAGACGCCCGACCGCAGGAGGAGAGAGGCACGCCCCCGCGACCACGCACGCGGGGGCGTGCTTGTCTTTCTCGGTCCCACAATCGGGCTGGATCCGCTCGGGCGTCGCGATATGCTCAGAGCGGAGGGATACCCATGATGGTTCGCACGATCACGCTCTGGCTCGCGGCCGTGGTTTCGGGACAGGCGTCCGCCCAATGCCCCGACGCCTGGTCGAACGCCTTTGGGCCGGGGGGCGTGGGAATGAACGGCACGGTGCTCGCGCTGCACGTCAAGGACGGGCGGCTCCACGCGGGCGGGAACTTCTTCCAGGCGGGAACCGTGCGGGCGAACTACGTCGCCGCGTGGGACGGGCGGTCCTGGACGCGGCTCGGCACGGGCGGGTCGTTCGGCGGGGGCGGCTTCTCCGGGCCGGTCTACACGCTGGGCGAGTTCAACGGCGAGCTGATCGCGGGCGGGTTCTTCACCTGGCTCGGGGCGGCCGGGGGCACGACGGTCAACAACCTCGCCGCGTGGGACGGCTCCTCGTGGCGTTCGCTCGGCGGCGGGGTGACCGGGGCCTTCCGGCAGGTCTATGCCACCGCGATCTACCAGAACTCGCTGATCGTTGCGGGCAGTTTCGCCAGCGCGGGGGGGGCGGGGGGCGTCCCGGCGAGCAACATCGCCGCGTGGAACGGCTCGCAGTGGTCGGCCTTGGGTGGCGGAACCGACGATTTCGTGCAGGCGCTCGCGGTGTATCGCGGGGAACTCATCGTGGGCGGGCAGTTCGCGCAGGTGGCGGGTGTCACTCGCCGCGGGCTCGCCGTGTGGAACGGCTCGCAGTGGAGTTCATTCCCCGGCGGCGACGCGGGATTCCTCGGCATGGTCGAGTCGCTGCTCGTGGACGGCGATGACCTCTACGTCGGTGGAAATTTCTCGACACTCGGCAGCACCCCCGCGCAGGACATCGGACGCTGGAACGGATCGGCGTGGGACCCGATGGGCGGCGGCGTGCTGGGCGTCGGGGTCAATGCGATCATGCGGCGCGGCGACGCGATCGTCATCGGCGGGCAGTTCTTCGAGGCGGGTGGTGTGCCCGTGGGCAATCTCGCCTCATGGAACGGCTCTGCCTGGTCGGCTTTCGCGCCCCCGGGCACGTCGATCGCCGTCTTTGCCATGACGCCTTACGAAGACCGCCTCGGGACCAGGCCCGGCCTGTACATCGCGGGGAGCTTCTCCGAGGCGGGTGGGGTGCCGGCGAACTTCATCAGCCGTTTCGGCCCGGAGAATCCCTGCCCGGCCGACTTCACCTGCGACGGCTTCCTCGACTTCTTCGACTTTGCCGACTTTGTGGCGGCGTTCGAGGAAGGCCAGGAAGGGGCCGACTTCAACCTCGACGGCTTCGCCGACTTCTTCGATTTCGCCGACTTCGTGGGAGCCTTTGAGGCGGGCTGCTAGGAGCCTCGCTGGGCGCGAAGGAACGCGGCGTACCGCTCGATCGCGACGCGGGGCTTGTGCGCGGGCTCCCAGCCCAGGCCGGCCTTGTTCGCCGAAAGGTCGGAGCAGGTCCAATCCTGGTAGAAGACGCGGATGTCGGCGGGCATCTCGAAATACTCGGTGGGCAGTTCCTTCTCGGAGATGCCCAGAGCAGAGCGAACCCCCGCGACGATCTCGTTGAAGCTCGTGGCGACTCCGGAGCCCGCGTTGTAGACGCCCGGGACCGGGGCGTTCTTGCCCAGGAGGCCCGCGGCGGCCATCGTGCACGAGACGATGTCGTCGATGTAGACCTGATCGCGGCTCTGGTCGCCCGGCGCGAAGAGCTTGGGGCGCTTCCCGTCGAGCATGTGCTGCGCGAGCTGGTAGACCATCGACGCCATCTTGCCCTTGCGGCTTTCGCCCGGCCCGAAGACGTTGAAGTAGCGGAGCCCGACGATCTGCGGCTGCGCACCGCAGGACTGTGCGAAGCGGCGGTGCTCGCATTCGAGAAGCCACTTGCTGAACCCGTAGACGTTGTTGGGTGATCCGGCGGAGGCGAGCGCGAAGGGCTTTCGATCGGCGGCCTCGCGGGGTGTGCCGTACGTCGCCGCGCTGCTCGCGTAGACCAGCGGGACGCCCGCCGCGACGCACGCCTGCATGATCGCCATCATGGGCGTGGTATTCACCGCGATCATCTCGGCCTCGTCCTTGACGGTCGTGTCGGTGATGGCGGCGAGATGGAAGACCGCGCCGAAGTCCGCCGCATCGAGCAACGCCTCGTACTCGAGGTCTTCGATCGAGATCGGCAGCACGACGCCGGAGAACGCGGGCAGCCCGGCTCGGGCGTAGGCCTCGACGATGTTCGCGTACGACCCCGAGCGGAAGTCATCGACGATGATGATCTCGCACGAAGGATCGCGTGCGGTGAGCGCGGCGGCGAGGTTGCTCCCGACGAATCCGGCCCCGCCGGTGATCAGAAACCGCTGGCGGGCCCGCGGCTTGGACCGCGACGCCGTCCTGGAACGCTCGTGTCGGTGGGTCTTCATGAGGTGAAGACTGTATCAGTCCGCCGGCTTGGGCGGGATCCGAAGCCGCATCCCCGCACGAAGCTTCTCGGGGGTTTCGAGCTGCCCCCGATTGGCCTCGAAAATCAGCTGCCAGTGCTTGGACGTGCCATAGACCGCCGAAGAGATCCGCGAGAGCGAGTCCCCCGGGGAGACGACATATTCCGAAGCCCCCGCGGCCGTGGGCGTGGGAGCGTCGGTTGCGGGGCGGCCTTGGATGTTGTCAGGGTCCACCGGGAGACGGATCACATCCCCGGCCTTGAGGCGACGCGGATCCTTCAGCGGGTTGGCGGCCTTGACCGCGCTCGCCTTCGCCGACGACCCGTAGCGGGCCCGTGCGATCTTCTCAAACGTGTCGCCCGGCTTGACGGTGTACGACTCGAACGCCGGGGCGATCACCCTGGGCCTTGGCACCGATGGCGCGGGGGCGGGGGTCGGTTCCGGAGCCGCAGCCTCGGGCGCTGCAAACTCGATCACCGGGCGTGCGGCGGGAACCGGATCGGACCGAAGGCCGGCCCGCGGCTGGGTCTCGATCAGGGGCTCGGCGAGGACGACGGTCTTGCTGTTGGCCGGGTCATACAGCCAGTACACCCCGCCCCAGATCACCATCAGGAGCAAGGCCGCCGCCACCAACCTGCCCGAGACCGATTCCATCCGTTCACGCACTCCCGTGTCGAGACCTGTTTATCGGCCCGCAGGGGGTCAGACTTTGGGCGCCCCCGCCGGAGCCAGCAGCAAATCCGGCTCGTCCTTGCCCTTGCGGCTCCAGACGATCGGCGCCGCCACGGCGACCGACGAATACGTGCCCACCGCGACGCCCACGAACAAGGCGAAGGCGAACGCACGCACGCCCTCGCCGCCGAACAGATAGAGAACCGCGGCCGAGACGAGCGTCGTGCCCGAGGTGATGAGCGTTCGGCTGACGGTGCTGTTGATCGCGTTGTTGATCATCGACTCGGACGCGTGGAGGCTCTTGCCCCGGTTCTCGCGGATGCGGTCCATGATGATGATCGTGTCGTTGAGCGAATAGCCCGCAACGGTGAGCAACGCGGCGACGGTGTTGAGGTCGATCTTGAAGGGGAGAATCCCGAGCGAGCGGGCAACGTTGGCCGTCGACTCGTTCTCGTAGAGGAACCCGCAGAGCGCCAGAAGCCCGAGCACGAACACCACGTCGTGCACGAGGGCGACCATCGCGGCCATCGCGTAACGCCCCGAGCCGAACCGGATCCAGATGTAGACCGTGATCAGCGCAAAGCTCAGGATCGTCGCCAGGATCGCCTGCGCCTTGAACGTCGCCGCGATGGACGGGCTGAAGTTCTGAACGCTGGCCGGCGTCGACACGACCGCCAACGCCTCGAACACCAAGTTCGCCTCGCGGTTCGCGACACCCTGCTGCCAGGCGAGCGGGGTTGTGGGTTCGTAGGGAATCGCCGGCTCGTTGACCAGCAACGCCGCCGAGCGAACCGCCGTCTCGTCGCCCTCGAGCACCACGAGCTCGTGCGGCCGGCCCAGCGTGTCGCTGTAGGTCGGCGTCTGACGGATCCGCTCGATCCGCTCCGTCAGGCTCTTGAGCGTCGGAACCGGAGACATGTTCTCGATCAGCACGGCGACGCCGCCGCGATAGTCTCGCACTTCAACCGGCACGCTCAGCGACCTGCCAAGTACCGTCCCGAGGTCGGCGTTGTCCACCACGAACGTCGGGGGGAGCCTTTCGGGCGTCTTCGTGAACGTCAGGGCGGGATCGGCCTCGAGCACGTCCTCGAACTTCTTGACGACCAGCGTCTGGACTGCGTTGCTGTCCGTCGCCACGGTCTTGATCTTGAACCGGTCGCTCGTCACGCCGTCCGACGCCGGGTTGATCGCGATCACGTCCGCCGCGGCGAGCTTGCGGAGCTCGGAATTGGGCGGCTGGGCCTCGGCGATCTCCTTGAGGCGGTCCATCACCTGCTTGCGCACGAGCGTCACACGCTCTTCAGCGCCCGGTGAGACAGGCCTCAGCACCAGTTCCACCTGCGTGCCCCCGCGGAATTCGGTGTCGAGCATCTCGTTCCCGCGATAGAACGCCATGCCGAGGCCGAAGGTGCAGTAGAGGAACGAGATCACGAAGAAGATGTACCGCAGGCGCATCCAGTCAACGCGCGGCGTCAGGAGCCTCTGGAACCCCGGCACCACCATCGCGAACATCGTCGTCCTGCGCCAGCCCGCCGCCAGCAGCGCGTCCATCATCACGCGGTTGGTGATCAGCCCGGCGAACAGCGTGCTCAGCACGCCGATGCTCATCGTGATCGCAAACCCGCGAACCTCGGCCGAACCAAAGATCCCCAGCACCATGCACACGATCAGGTTCGTGATGTTCCCGTCGAAGATCGACGCGAACGCACGGCTAAAGCCCAGCCGGACCGCGGTCTTCAGGTCCGCGCCGCGAACCAGCTCCTCTCGCATGCGCTCGTAGATCAGGACGTTGGCGTCCACCGCCACGCCGAAGGTCAGGATCACGCCCGCGATGCCGGGCATCGTGTACGTCGCGTGATTGAGCGACATCAGCCCGACGATGAGGATCGCGTTGATCACCAGCGTGATCACGGCGATCACGCCCAGCGAGAAGTAGTACACGACCATGAAGCACGCGAGCACGATGATCGCGATGATGCCCGCACGAACGCCCGACCGCAGGTTGTCCGCGCCGAGCTGGGGCGACAGCGTGCTGGTGGAGATCGGCTCGGTGCTCAGCTTCGCCTGCAGCGCACCGCCCGCGAGCACCTTGATCACGTACTGACGCTCCTGCTCGGAGTCGATCCCCGTGATCTGCCCGTTGCGCGAGATCGCGCTCTGCAGCGTCGGGGCCGTGTAGATCTGGTCGTCCAGCAGCACCGCCATCGGCTGCCCGACGTGCGCACTGGTCAGCTCGCCCAGAAGGAACGCGCCGCGGTTGTCCATGACGAACCGGACCGCCGGCCGCCCGTACTCGTCGCGTGAATCGCCCGCGTCAGACACCGACCAATCGCCCGAATCCTGCGTCAGCTTGGCGTTGTCCGTGTCCCACAGAAGGGCGTAGTACCCGTCCAGGTACGCCTCGCCCACCAGCCCACGCTGCGCAAGGTACGCCGCAGGATTGGCCCGCAGCGCGTCCCGTTGGGCGGCGGACTCGTACCAGTTCGTGATCTGGTTGATCTTGAACCACCGGGCGTCCGGGCGCCGCGCGTTCGCCGGCCCGCGCTCGCGGAGCTCGCTCCGCAGCGCCATCTCGTCCGGGTGCGTGCCCACCGGAACCGGAATGCGGAACGTCAGCACGCCCGCGCCACGCAAGAGCCGAACGAGATCCTGGGGGTCGTCAAGCGTCGTCCGCTTGGAGGAGTACTCCATGTACCGCGACACAACCGCCTCGATCTCCGATCGACGCAGCGGATAACGCTCCAGCAGTTCGGTCAGTTTGACCGATTGCTGGCTCGGATCCTTGACCGTCGGCTGCCCCTGCGCGTCCTTGATCATCCGCTCGTTGGTCGGCAGGTCGAGCACCCGCCGCAGCACATCGGGCTGAAGCACGTTGGCCGTCAGCACCCCCACCGCCGCCCGGTACTTCGGGTTCACTTCGGCACGCCGGGCGACCAGGTCATCCCGCACTGCCTTTTCGGCGCTCTCGGGCAACGCCGCGATCTGACGGTCCAGCTCCGCACGCTGGTCGAACAACGCCGCGGCCTCGCGGAGCTTGTCGAACAGAAGGTTGTTGCCCGAGGCCATCTCACGCAGCGCCGCATCGCGGGACTCCACCGGCTGACTGAACGCCGATTCGAGCCTCGCCGGCGTCGCGCGGAACTTACCCAGCGCGCTCAACTCGGTTTCAAAGGTCCGACGGAGCTGCTTGACCTCATCCCGGGGCAGCGGCATCGTGATCTCGATGCGGTCGCGACCCAACTGGGTCACCGAGATCTCCAGCAGGCCCTTGGGATCGACGCGATCCTTGATCGCCGTCACCACCTTCGGGATCACCACCGCGGGGTCTTCCGCGTCGGAGACCTGCACGGTGTACACCAGGCTTGTCCCGCCCGCGAGGTCCTTGCCGAACTTGATCTTCTGCTCGGGCGGCCAGATAAAGTAGAAACAGAGCCCCAGCACCAGAATCTGGATGAAAATGCGCTTGAGAAGTTGTGGCATCGGGAAAGCGGTCCTGCGTGGTCGTCGTGCGTGCGTTCAGTGCGTCGCGGTCAATATCAGGAAGCGGCCCCGGCGGGCTCCTTCGCGCCCTTGGCCTCCACCTGCCCCGCCGGCTTGCCCCCAGCGGGCTTGAGGATCGTCTGCACCGCGCTCTTGACGAACTTGATCTTCGTCATGTCCTCAAAGCGGATCACGACCTCGTTGTCGCGGACCTGCTCGATCGTCCCCACCGCGCCGCCGATCGTCTGAACAAGGTCCCCCTTGCCCATCGCCGCCATCAGTTGCTCGCGCTTCTTCTTCTCCTTGCGACCGCTCCACACGGACACAAAGATCATCAGCGCCAACATCCCCACCATGATGAACAGCAACTGCCCGCCGCCCTGCGGCGAGGCCGTCGTTGGAACACCCGCCGACCCCGTCGTGCCGTTCCCCGCACCGGTCACGGCCTCGCCCGCCTTGGGTGCCGCGGGCGGCCCCGAAGCTCCGGGCACGCCCAACGATTGATCACTCGGATTCGGCTGCGCGAGGGCGGCAAGGGCCCACGTCGTCGTCTGCATCGGCATATCTCGTCCTTCTGTTCGGATTCTGTCATCCGGGTAAGCACGAAGGATATGCGCCGACACGCCGGGGGTCTCGGACCACCCGCGCACCGGGCTCTGACACGTCCCCCTCCCACCGGGGGACCCCAGCCCGGGCCTGACCGGCCCCTCTTTACTTTCCGACCTTATAGAACGGCAGGGCAACCACCTTTGCTTCGAGCGTCGCACCCTTGCCCGTGTCCACCGACAGCGACGTCCCCACCGCCGTGTGGGCAACGTCCACAAACGCCATCGCGATCGACTTGGACAGGGTCGGCGAGAAGCACCCGCTGGACACGATCCCGGCGGGGGCATCGCCCTTGCGGACCGCCATGCCCTGGCGGGCCGCCCGCTTCCCGTCGATCTCAAGCCCGACGAGCTTCCGGGCCGGGCCTCCCTCGGCCGCGATTTTCCGCAACGCCGGCAGCCCGATGAACGGCTCTCCCTGGGCGTCGCCGTCCTTGTCCATCGAGATCGCAAAGTCCACGCCGCACGACGTCGCCGGGATCTCTTCGCCCAGTTCGTGCCCGTACAAGGGCATGCCGGCCTCGATGCGGAGGGTGTCGCGTGCGCCCAGCCCGCACGGCCGGATCGTCGCGTCGGGCTTGGCGGGGTCCATCTCGCCGCCGAGCAGCTTGAGCGCCATGCCCACCGCCCCGGCGGGCAGAATGACCTCCACGCCGTCCTCTCCGGTGTAGCCCGTGCGGCTGATCGTGAGGGTGGTGATGACCAGGTTCTTGTCAAGGAATCGATACCGCTTGAGCGCCCCCACCTCGGGCGCGAGCTTGGTGGCCAGCGGGATGATCTTGGGCCCCTGCAGCGCGATCATCGCGGTGCGTTCCGTCTGATCGTCGATCGTCAGGGTGAAGTTGCCGGCCGAGCGGACCTTCTCAAAGTGCCCCAGCAGCTTCGCGCGATTGCTCGCGTTGACCACCACCAGGAAGTCGGTGACGTCGCGCCGGTACACGATCACGTCGTCGTGCACGCCGCCCTGCTCGTTGCACACGAGCGAGTATCGGCACTGCCCGGGCTGCATGTCCCCGATCCGCCGCGTGCAGATCCGCTCCAGAAACCGACCCGCGTCGCGCCCCTGCATCACCACGCGCCCCATGTGCGACACGTCAAAGAGCGCCCCGCTGGTGCGGCACTGCTTGTGCTCGTCCATGATCGACGAGTAGTACAGGGGCATCTCCCAGCCCGCGAACTCCACCATGTGCCCCTTGTGGTCCAGGTGGAACGAATGAAGCGGTGTCTTCAGCACGGGTCCGGGCTCCTTGCACTTGCCGGGCGCACCCTCCGCCCACGCGGAAGCCGCCCGTCGTCACTCTAGCACCCCAGAACTTCGAGCCAACGGGCACGCCGGACGCACCCCGAGCGCCTTTAGCCCGCCGACCACTCGGCGTTGTCGATCAGCCGGACCGACCCCACCCGCGCCGCGATCAGCGCCCGCGCCGCACCCCCTGGACGCACCGCCCCGAGCGTGTCCGCGTCGCGCACCACCGCGTACTCCGGATCGATCGACTCCTCCGCCAACACCTCCCGCATCGCCGTCTCGGCCTCCGCCGGCGTCCCCGCGTACACCGACGCCCGCAAGGCCCGGCTGATCGCCCGCGCACGAACGCGGTCTTCCGCCGTCAGAAACCGGTTCCGGCTCGACATCGCCAGCCCGTCCGCCTCCCGCACCGTCGGCCCCGCCACGATCGTCGGCATCGCCCCGGCCAGTGCGCCCCCGCGCTCGGCCCGGACCATCCCCCGAATGACCGCGAGCTGCTGCCAATCCTTCTCCCCAAAGACCGCGACCCGTGCACGGACGACCTCAAACAGCCGCCTGACGACCTGGCACACCCCGGCAAAGTGCCCGGGCCTGTGCGCGTCCTCGAGCCCCGGGCGCACCGCCGCCTCCGGAAGCACCACCGCGCCGGCCTCAAGGCCCCGCGGGTAGACGTCCTCGACACCCGGGGCCCAAACCGCCCTCGCCCCTGCCTCGGCGCACAGCGCCACGTCCGTCTCCAGCGTCCTGGGGTACCGGGCCAAGTCCGCCGGGTCGTTGAACTGCGTCGGGTTCACGAACACGCTCACGATCGTGGGAAGCCCGGTCGCCACGGCCTGGCTCACGAGCGAGGCGTGCCCCGCGTGCAGGGCCCCCATCGTGGGCACCAGGGCGCACGAACCCCCGACCTTCCCTCGCCACGCCGACACGTCTTCGGAGGTCTTCAGCACGATCATGATGCAAGCGTACGAACCTCATACCCTGCACGCGTGCCCCCACTGGCCGCCATCCTGATCACCCACACGACGCGCCACCTGCGCCGCTCGCTGCTGGCCTTGCGAGCCTCGTCCCGGACGCCCGACCGGGTGGTCGTCTCGACCGACGGCGACGCCGACGACCTGCGGGCGTGCGTCGCCGGGGCCTCTCGCGAGTTGGGGATGCCCATCACGCTCGTTCGGCGTGCGCACACGGGGCAGAGCCGATCGCCGCAGGTCCGCAACAACGCGGTGCGGGCGCTGCTCGCTCTTGGCTGGAACAGCACGCCCGACGCACGGCTGCTCTTTCTCGACGGGGACTGCGCACCCGCCCGGGACTGCCTCGCCGCCCACGAGCGGCTCGGGGGGACGCGTGCAGTCGTCGTGGGCTTTCGCATCGATCTCACCGAAGAGCAGACTCGCGACTTTGACGAAGAACGCGTGCGTCTGGGCGAGCCACCGGCCGCGATCACTCCCGCCCAGTGGGCCGAGCTTGCCGCACGAGACCGCCGCTATGCGCGGGCCCTCTTCTGGCGCCGGCTCGGGCTGGCCAAACCCCACAAGCCCAAGGTGCTCTCGGCGAACGTCTCTGTGCCGATGAGCGCGTACCTGGCGATCAACGGCTTCGACGAGGAGTACATCGGGTGGGGCGCCGAGGACGACGATCTGAGCCGACGCCTCTACGCCGCGGGCACCCCAGCGCGGATCGGCGTCGCCTCCGCGGTGGTCTTCCACCAGTGGCACCCCACGCGTGCACCGGGCGAGTGGTCGAAGAACGCCGGAGCACCCCGCTTCCTCGCCGGCACGCCCACCCGGGCCTCGCGTGGCGTCGAGAACCCGCTCGAACAGCCCCCCGTGGTGGTCGAGCACCTCACGCCGGAAGGAAACGCGGCATGACCATCGATCTTCGCGAATGGTCGACACGCCTTCGCCGCATCGCCGAGCCCGTGCTCGCGGGAACTCCCGCGGTGCGCGAGGCGACGCCGGAAGATCGAGCACGCTTCGCCGACGAGTTCACCGATGAGGCGGGGCACCGGCGCGTGTGGGACCGATTCCTTCTGGCACGGGTGCTGAGGGTCCCGGCCGGGGCGCGTGGCGAGCCCTGGCTCTGGAGCTGGCACGCGGCCCTTGGGCTCGCGCACGCCGACCCGCCGGCGTCGCCACCCTTCTTCGCCCGCCCCGACTCCTGGACGCTCGAGCAGGAGACGGAGAAGGAGTTGGCGGGGCTCCACGGATGGACGTGGCTTATCCCCGACGGAGCGACCGACGCACGCTTTGAATCGGCGCTCGACTGGGTCCTGGCGAACATCCAGCCCGACAACGCGACCAACCACCCGTGGGCGATCCACGCGTTTCTTCGGCGTGCCGCCCGGGGCGACGACTTCGCGAGGCTCTACGCCGAGGCGATGCTCCACTGCTCGATCGTGCACCTGGGCAGGCCCGACCGATTCTCCGCGCTCATCCTGCTCGATGCGGCCGATCACCTGCGCGATCGCACCCCGGCACCCTGACGCACCCCCATGACACACGCGCTGACCTTCGAGATCCTCGCACGCTCGCCCGACTGCTCCGCACGCCGGGGCAGGGTGACGACGCTGCACGGCTCGTTCGACACCCCCGCCTTCATGCCCGTCGGCACGCGAGGATCCGTCAAGGGCATCCTCCCGCACATGGTCGCCTCCACAGGGGCGCAAATCCTCCTCAACAACACCTACCACCTCCTCCTCCGCCCGGGGCCCGAGCTGGTCGCGACGATGGGCGGCGTCCACCGCTTCATGTCCTGGAACGGCCCGATCCTCACCGACTCGGGCGGGTACCAGGCCTACTCCATGGCCGACATGAACGCGGTCGACGACGACGGCGTCACCTTCAAGTCCATCGTCGACGGCTCGATGATCCGCATGACGCCGGAAGAGTCCATCCGAGTGCAGAACCTCCTGGGCCCAGACATCATCATGGCCTTTGACGACTGCCCCCCGCCGATCCAGCAGTCTGGCGACCCCGCCAGCGCCGAATCCGCCGGCACCGACCCTCGCCTCTCCCGCGTGCTCCGGCGTGACAAGGTGGTCGACCATGTCGCCCGCGTGAAGGTCGCCAACGAGCGCACGGTCCGCTGGCTTGAGCGCTGCAAGGCCGCCCACGCCCGCACGCACGAGCAGTCGCTCTTTGGCATCGTCCAGGGCGGGACGGACATGAGCGCACGAACCTGGTGCGCGGAGCAGATCACGAACATCGAGCTGCCGGGGTACGCCATCGGGGGCGTCGCGGTGGGCGAGGGGCCCGACGAGATCGCCGCCGTCGTGCGCCACACGGCCCCGCTGCTGCCGGACACCAAGCCCCGGTACCTGATGGGCGTGGGCTACGAGCGCGACCTGCTGACGGCCGTGCGCGCGGGGGTGGACATGTTCGACTGCGTGCTGCCGACACGCAACGGACGCAACGCCAACGCCTTCACGCCCCACGGGCAGATCCGCCTGCGCAACGCCAAGTACGCCCAGGACGCCGGCCCGATCGACGAAACGTGCGATTGCCCGGCCTGCCGCCCCGCGGCGCACGCGATGCGCGGGCCCGGGGGAATCGACCTGCCCCACTTCTCGCGGGGCTACATCCGCCACCTCTTCATGGCCGGCGAGATGCTCGGGCCCATCCTCGTCACCCTGCACAACCTGCGGCACTTCCAGCGATTCATGGCCGACGTCCGCGCCACGATCCCCACGGGCGACTGGCCCGCCCTGCTCGCCCGCTGGCCCGCGGCGGCGGGATGAGGACGCGGGCGAAAAAGACCGCGGGCCGCGGTGGTTGGCCGCGGCCCGCGTTGAAATCTCTGCGTGTCGTCGATGCTCGGGAGGCTTACGCCTGCACCGCCGACTCCTGGCCCTTCATCAGCTTGTTGTATTCCTCGACGGGCATCTCGGTGACCTTCGCCTTCGCGAGGATCGCGTCCATCGTCTTGTGCTCGCGGACCTGGTTGAAGACCGCCCCGACCTGGTTCCGCGCCACGATCTCGTCGCGCAGCTTCGCCGGGTTCATGTTCCGCTCGTAGGCCATCTGCGCGATCCGGTTGAGGATCTCGTCCTCGCCCACGGTGATGTTGAGCTGCTCGGCGGCCTTGTGCAGGATGAAGAAGAGCTTGAGGTCGCGCTGCGCGACCGTCCCGCTGGCCGTCCGAAGCTCGGCCATGTGCTCCTCGATCTTCATCGGGTCCACGCCGCGGTACATCAGCTCCATCCGCCGGTTCTCGAGCACGCGGGCCGTCTGGAACGCCGCCATCCGCTGGGGCAGCTCCATCTTCGTCGCGTCGACCAGGTGCTTGGAGATCTGCTGACGCATCGCCACCTGCTGCTGCACCGCCACGCGCTGCTGCAGGCGGGCCTTGACCGTCTCCCGCAGCTGCGCCTCGCTCTGCATCCCGAACATCGCGACCACCGCGTTCATGTCTGCCGGCACGATCCGGTCGATCCGGTCCACCGTGAACGTCACCGTCAGGTCGTTCCCGCGGATCCCCTCGACCTCGTGGTTCTCCGGGCCCTTCGTGCGGATCGTCACCGTGTCACCGGCCTTGGGGCTGCCCAGCTGCTTGTCGAAGTCGTCGACCAGCACGCCCAGGATCATCCCCTTGCCGTTCTTGTCCGCCGCGGGCTTCTGCACCACGCAGCCCTTGATGTTGTAGAACTCCGTCCCGTCCTTGCCCTTCATCACGCCGTGACCGGTCAGGTAGTCGCCCGCCTCGGGCTTCTCGCGGCTGTCGAGGCTGCCCTCGTTGATCCGCACCTTGTTGATCTCCTCCTCCACCGCCGCGTCCGACACCTCGAGAATCGGCTTCTTGACGTCCAGACCCTCGAGCCCCGGCAGCTCGAACTCCGGCACCACCTCGACCTCGAGCTCGAACTCAAAGGGCTTGCCCGGCGCCAGGTCCTGCTTGCCAAGCTCCGCGCTGAAGGGCTCGCCCACGACCTTGAGCTTGTGCTCCTCCACCGCCGCCTGGTACGCCGCCAGATCGGAAGAG
>DDSG01000181.1:15201-15598 GCA_002343325.1 Phycisphaerales bacterium UBA2396
CTTGGCCTCGCTCTTCATCGCCGTGCCGAAGCGCTTCTGCACGAGCCCCTTGGGGGCCTTGCCCGGGCGGAAGCCCGGGAGCTGCGCCACGCCCGCCAGCGTGTCCAGTGCGTTCGTCAGCTTCTCGTCCACCCGGCTCGCGGGGATCGAGAACTTCAGCTTCTTCCGGCTCGGGCCGGCGTCGGTCACGCTCACGGTGTGGGTCGAGGACATGGGAAAGTCAAACCTCCAAAGAACACCCGCCGACGCCCGCGGCGACCGCCAAGCCCCCGCCGTCGCTCGACGGCCCCGACCCGACAAAACGCCGGTCCGGGTTGAGGTGTCCTCGGCTCGCTCCGCCCACGGGCCAAACAGCGAAGGAGAGAAGGATAGCCCCCCCACCCCCCCAAGACACCCC
>DDSG01000169.1:0-394 GCA_002343325.1 Phycisphaerales bacterium UBA2396
GGGCGGACCCTGATGACGGCGGCCTTCCGGACCCTGGGGGCCTCGCGGGCCGGGCGGCGGTGCCATGCGCTGATCGCGCAAGCCAGCACCTTCCCGTCCGCGATGGGGGGGCGGGGCCTGCTCGCCGCGACCGCGGGAGCCCGGAGCAAATCGGCCCTGGTCGGGCATGCCGCGGAAGTCCTGCTGATCTCGGTTTCTCGGGCCACCCGCCTTCGGGCGATCGCCGCGCGGGCCTTGCTGCGGGCCCGGGCCGAAGCCCTCGCGCCCGCCGCGTCCCTGTGGGCCGGCGTGACCGCGCTGGGGTCCGCCCTCGGGACCGAACTGCCCACGACCCTGATGCTTCATGTCGGGTCCCTGATGGGGCCCGCGGGGGCGATCCTGGCGACCCTCGGGC
>DDSG01000169.1:728-10677 GCA_002343325.1 Phycisphaerales bacterium UBA2396
TGCGACGTGGGGGAGGCCGCCGCGACGTTCACGATCGTTCTGCATGTCGGGCCCACCCGGACCGCGCTGATCGAAACCGCGATCACGCGGGCGCTCGCCGCGACCTTCGCCCCGGGGGGCCTCGCCGCGGTTGTCCTGCCGGCGTTCACGAGCGCGCTGCTCACGCGGGCGGGCGCTTCGATCGTCCTCGCCCCAGCCCCGCTCGCGGCCCTGACCGCCCATCGGGCCATTCTGATGGCCCTGCTGCGGGCCCGCGCCACGGCGCTCCTCGGACCTTGGTCCCTGCCTGTCGGGCTGATCGGGCTGCATCGCCCAGGTCGACCCGCAACTCCACAGCATCGCCGCCAGAACCGGCGCGGCCAACCAACGCTTCGCGATCTTCGGACGCATATGAGCCTCCTCTTCCGCGTCCCGAACGCGGAGGTCTTGCCAACCCGGACGTGCCGCAACGTCACAGCGCGCGGCGAGGAACCGAGGTAAACGCAGGACCGAGCGGCACGGGCTGGGGCAACGGATTGCCCGCCTCGTCCACCGAGGGGAAGTGAAGCAGGTTGTTCACCCGCCGTTTGACGACGATCGGGCGGACATACATCACTTCGTACCCCTGCCCGGTGCTCAGCGCGTTCGCACGGATGAGGTAGCCATCCGCAAGTTCGCCGGGCACCGTGCCGTCCTCCCTTCCGCGCTCGAGGGCCTTGCTCAGCAATTCCTCGCCGCGGAAGTTCGAGAGATCAACGGGCACGATGCCGGCCGTATTGCCGCTGCTTTGCTGGTTTCCGCCGGGCGTGATGTTGGGGCCGAGAACCGCGAGCGCCACAACCGCCGCCACGGCCCACCCGCCCCACACCGCAAACGCACGCACGCGATCCTGCAACGACAGCGGACGGGGCGCCTCGGGAAGTTCGACGGCGTCGGCGATCTCGGTCGACCGGGCCACGAACGCCTCGAGCTGTCGCTGATCGCGTTGGGCGAGCGCCAGATCTCGCCACAGCCCGGGTTCGCGGGCGCCGATCGCCTCAAGATGAAGCCAGTCGTTCGCGGTCGCACGACCATCGATCACGCGGCTCATCAACAGCTCGCGCTCGTCTCCCGTCGGGATGCCTTGTGTGTCGTGCGTGCTCATGCGTTGCTCCCCTCTCCATGACTGATGCGCCCCGAGGGCTCCCCCGTCGCCGCCTGCGCCTGTTCCCGCAGCATCCGGCGAGCCCGAGCGATCCGGGTCTCCACCGTCGTTTCGGGCAGGCCGAGAATCTGACCGATCTGCCGATAACTCAGCCCCTGCACCGCCTTGAGCAGTAGAGGCTCGCGATACCCCTCCGGAAGGGCCATGGCCATGTCGCCGATCCGGGACGCCTCTTCCGCGACCGCCAGGGCTGCCGGGGCCGCCGGAAGGGTGTCGGTGGGTTCCCGAACAGCCTGCGACCCATCCGCGGCCAGATCCAGCGAACGGTGGTTGCGAAGCCGCCCTTTCCGCCCGGCAAGCCTGGCCGCGTTAATCGCCACCGTTCGAAGCCACGACCGCAGGGAGGCCGGGTCCCGAAGCTCCGCCGATGAGGCAACCAGGGTGGCGGCGACCTCCTGGAGCAGGTCTTCCAGATCGGCCCACGCGGGCTTATGGGCCAGGAGCACGGCCGCGACCCACCGGCGGTTCTCTTCCCAGGCAGCGCGGAGCGCAAGCGGATCGGCGGGCTTCTCAGAGCCCGAGCGATCTCCCCTGAATGGGATGCGTTCTTCCGAACCTGAGGCCACGATCGGACTCCGAACCCGAGCGTACTGATGCGCTCCCCGGGTTGTTCCGTCATCGGGCGGGATCGGCTGCGGGGTGCGAACTGCCTCCTACGCTCCCCGACCGATGGTCGAACCGACGACGAAGGCCGTCCAAACCGTGATCCACCGCAAGCAGGCGCAGGCGGCGGAGAAGGGGATGGTCGTGATGTCGCTCGGGGAGCACCTGGAAGAGCTGCGCCGGCGTCTGATCTACGCGCTTCTCGGGCTGGCCCCGATCTTTGTGGTGGCGATGGTCTTCGGGAAGGAGCTGCTGAGCTTCCTGATCGTCCCGATGCAGCACGCGCTGGCCGAGGCCGGGCAACCGACCACGATCCAGGCAACCAACATGTTCGAGGGGTTCGGCACCTACATGCAGCTCGCGCTGCTGTCGACGGTCGTCGTCGGGTTCCCGTGGGTGCTGTATCAGGTCTGGTTGTTCGTCGAGCCCGGGCTCTACGAGAACGAGAAGAAGTTCGCCAACGTTCTGCTGCCGATGAGCCTTGTGCTCACGGCGATCGGCGTGACGTTCATGTACTACGTCGTGCTGCCGGTGCTGCTCTCGTTCTTCGTCACGTTCACCACGGGCATCGGCGAGCGCACGGTCAAGGCGATCGATCCGCCCGCGGGCACGGCGTTCGGGTCGATGCCGCTGCTGGGAGGTGATCCCGCGAGCCCGACGCCCGGGCAGATGTGGTTCAACTCCGAGCTGAATCAGATCCGCATCGCCGTACCCGGGCACGACGGGAAGCCCGTGGTTGTTCGCGGCGTCGACATGGCGGAATCGACGGGTGTCGTTCAGCAACCGAAAGTGCGCGAGTACTTCGACCAGTTGGTGACCTTCTCGCTTGCGTTCGCGGCGGCCTTCCAGGCACCGATCATCGTCCTCCTGCTCGGGTGGATCGGGATCGTGACGCCTGCCTTGCTGTCCAAGTACCGTCGGCACAGCGTGATGGTGATCGCGGTCGTCGCCGCGGTGTTGACGCCCCCCGACCCGATCTCGATTCTGTTGCTCGCCGGACCGCTCTGGATCCTGTTCGAACTGGGTGTGCTGCTCCTGCGGTTCTTCCCCTCGCCCCGAACGCTCGCGAAGGAGCGTGACACGGACGACGAGGCGGGGAGCGCGGCGACATGACCTTGCGCCGGTGGTTGCGGAACATCGCGATCGATCTCGGGCTTGCGAAGCCGTCGAGCGTGCCCTGTCCGACACCGATCGATCTGGGTGCGATGCAGCGGGCCATCCAGCTCGCCGACGAGGCCGCCGCCCAAGGCGAGGTTCCCGTGGGGGCCGTGGTGTACCGGACCGAAGACGGCACGATCATCGGAGAAGGCTCCAACCGCCGGGAGATCGATCATGATCCGGCGGGGCACGCCGAGATCATCGCCATCCGGGCGGCGGCGGCGGCGCTGGGGGATTGGCGCTTGACGGGGTGCTCGCTCGCCGTGACGCTCGAACCTTGCCCGATGTGCGCGGGGCTCATCGTGAACTCGCGGATCGCTCGCGTGGTGTTCGGCGCCAGGGATCCAAAGGCCGGGGCTGTGCGCACGCTCTACAACCTCGCCGATGATCCGCGGCTGAACCATCGGGCGGTGATCATTCCCGATGTGATGGGCGATCGGTGCTCGGAACAACTCAAGAGCTTCTTCCGGCGTCTCCGATCGGGCGGGCGGTGAGGCATGCCCGAGCTGCCCGAGGTCGAGTGCGTCCGCCGATCGCTTGAACCCCTGGTCGGCTGCCGAGTGGTCGAGGGGCGTGTGATTCGGTCCGACGTGGTGACCTCGATCGGAGGTGCGCCGCTCGATCGCCCGCTGGTTGGCTGCACTATTTCGGGTATCCGTCGGCGTGGAAAGTCACTCGCGGTCTGCTGTGCAGAGGGACCGGTGTTGGGAGTTCATCTGGGAATGACCGGGCGGGTCTTGATGGTCGACGAAGGATCGCCGATCGAGCCGCACACGCACGCCGTATGGAGGCTTTCCAACGGGCGCGAGATGCGATTCGTCGATCCGCGTCGGTTCGGCGGGTTGTGGATCGCGCCGACAGCCGCGGCGTTCGAGGCGGAAGTCTGGTCGCGCCTCGGGCCCGACGCGCTGGAGATCCGTGCCGATGACCTCGGAGAGACCAAAACATCGCGACGCCCGATCAAGTCGATGCTCCTCGATCAAGGGCTGCTCGCGGGTGTGGGGAACATCTACGCGGATGAAGCCCTGTTCGAGGCGCGCGTCCGACCCACCCGAAAGGGAGTTCGTCTGACACGGATCGAACTGGAACGGCTGGCGTCTGCGGTGCGGGCCGTGCTGGCACGCGCGATCTCGGCCGGGGGTTCGACCCTCAGGGATTACCGCAACGCTCAGGGGCAGGCCGGCCAAGCCCAGCACGGCCACAGGGTGTACGGCCGAGGCGGTCAGCCCTGCACCGTGTGCGGCGATCGATTGCGCAAGCGGCTCGTGGCCCAACGGACGACCGTCTGGTGTTCAACGTGCCAATCGTGAATCACTGAGATATCCACGGGTTTTCCCCATGTGGACGACGGATCTCTCGAAGTGTACCGCGTCCCTTCCGGAGGAGGTCTTGTACCACGGTTGGCTCTTCTGCCTTTTCTATTGTCAAGAGAAGTACTTTGATGACGATGGGAAAGAGGCCTGTCAAACGGTGGGAAAGCGACGTACACTCGACGCAACGCACGATACGAAAAGACTTTAAGAGCAGCGCGGCCCACGCACAACCTGTCACTTGGCTGTCGGATCAGAGGCGCGATTGTCGGGACAGCGTGCTGTGGATTGCCGCAGCCAGGGGACGAAGGGGCTCGGTGGGCTGCCGAGCGGTCGTGTGCTGGCAGTAGCTTTCCATGGATCCACAGTGTTTCCACATGAGGCTGTCGAAAGCCCGTGCGGAGCGCAACTCGTGCGGGTTGAGCACTTTGGGCTCGGTGTACGTCTGCCGTCAGGGTTTGCGGACCTTGTCCTCGAGCGATCGAACGACCACGTCGAAATCGGGCTCGGACGTGCGGCGTGATTCGACTGTTCGGATGGCGTGCATCACCGTGGTGTGGTCGCGGTTGCCGAAGTAGCCGCCGATCTCTTCGAGCGAGTGCTTGGTGTGCTGCCGGATGAGGTACATGCAGACTTGACGCGGCTGGGCGATGGAACGGTGGCGACGTTCGGACTGCAGATCAACCAGCCGGACGCGGTAGAAGTCCGTGACGGCGTTGATGATGACCTGAATCGAGGGTTCGTTCGAGCCCACTTCAGAGGGCCCGCCGAGCGCGAGCTGGGCGAGCGACAGATCGATGGGCCGATCGTCGACGGCGGCCTGAATTTGGACTTTGCCGATGGCGCCTTCGAGCTCGCGGATGTTGCCGTTGATCCGCGCGGCGATGTAGGACGCGGCATCGTCGGGAAGGTCAAACCCGCGGATGCTGGCCTTGTTTTTGAGGATGGCGACGCGGGTTTCCTGGTCGGGGGGCTGGATGTCGGTGACAAGCCCCCATTTGAGTCGGCTGACGAGGCGGTCCTGGAGGACCGGGATTTTCTCGGGGACTTCGTCGGACGAGAGGACGATCTGTTTCTTGGCGGTGTGAAGGGTGTTGAAGGTGTGGAAGAACTCTTCCTGGGTGCGCTCGCCGTCGCCGAGGAAGTGGATGTCATCGACGATGAGGCAATCAAGCTCGCGGAAGCGGTGTCGGAAGGCGTCCATGTCGCCGGTGCGGACGGCCTCGATGAACTGCTGGACGAAAGACTCGCAGGAGATGTAGCAGAGGTTGGCGTCGGGCTTGTGCTGCTTGATGCGGATGCAGATCGCCTGAAGGAGGTGGGTCTTGCCGAGGCCGACCCCGCCGTGGATGAACAGGGGGTTGAACGGGTTGTTGGAGCCACCCGGGCTGTTTCCGACGGCGACGGCCGCGGCATGGGCGAGGCGGTTGGAGGGGCCGACGATGAAGTTCTCGAAGGAGCAATCGGGATTGATGACGAGCGCGTCGTCGCGGCGCGAAGCAGGCTCGATGAACTGGGCGGCGGCGGGCTTGGGCTCGGCGCGGGCGGGTGCCTGCGGCAGGGGGGAGAGTGGGGGAGTGGAGGCCGAGAGCTTGGGCTCGATCAGCGAGCGAGGGCGGGCGGGTTGCGCTGTGCCAGCGGTGGGTGCCGGGTCGTCTGGTCCGAGAAAGCGGACGGACAGGAGCCGACCAGAGACGGTGCGAGCGGCGTCGTTGAATGGTTCGGTGCAGAGTCGGCGGAGGTAGTCGCGGTGAACCGGGCTTTGGGCGCGCAGGAAAAGGGTGCCGCTGTCAACGATCAGGGGTTCGAGTTCGGCGAACCACTGACGGCAGAGGGTGGGGCTGTGACGGCGCAGGTACGCGAGCATGCCGTCCCAGATCTTGAGATCGGGATCCGTCATGGGATTAGAAGCCCTGCGACCGGACGCGGCGAGAGCCGGCGGTTGAGGAACGGGGAGGGACGCAACAAAGACGGGATGGAACGGCGGGCCAGCGCACGCCGGGGGAACGAGCACTCATGAGGCACACCTCTCGGCCACCATCGCGACCCACCGTCGCGTCGACGAGTCGTGCCCTGCCGCGTGGCGGACGTGCGGCAGTCCGGGCCGACCCACTCGGCCCGTCGCTCGGCGAGATGATCGGTCAGGCCACGAGAACCCTGGCCGGCCTTCACGTCGAGCGTGAACGCAAACGTACTGTGGACTGCCTGTCAAGTCAACCCGAAGTGCGCGGTTCGTGGCTGGGCGTTTTCAGACGCCCGGCGGCGCGCTCACGGGCCTCGACCTCGGCGACCTGCGATTCGTACCGGGCTTTGCCCGAACGGAAATCCATCAGGAAGTGAACCTTCGACAGTTTCTCCGCCACGGTCTTGTCCTTGCCCAGCAGTTCGGCGATCCGCTTGCGCGCGTAGGAAAGATCCGTTCGTCTCGAGACGTGGATCAGCACGAGCGCCTGGCATTCGAGGAATCGCAGCCATTCCGCGATGTCGTCGGCGTGCAGGTGCATCCCGATCTTTGCCCGATCCTTGTGTTCGGGTTCGAAGAACGTGCATTCGGAAATGACGATCTGTGCTTTGCGGACATCCTCGCGGATGAGGTGCGGCCCGGGCTGGGTGTCGCCGAGATAGGCGATGTGCGGGATCTCGAGCATCCGCGTGATCTCGATACCCCGATCCTTGAGCTCGCGGAGCTTCTCCTGCGGCAGGTCGACGTACTCGGGCTTGAGCTTGGACCGCTTCTCGTAGACGACGTAGCCCATGGAAGGGGCGGTGTGCTCGGTGTGGAAGCCCTTGAGGTGGAAGCAGTTCTTGATCTCGACGGACTGCTCGGGCTCCAGGGCCACAAGGTTGTACGGGGTTTTCTGGCGCTCAAGATCGACGAACCCGGCCATCATGCGGTGGATCGCGGGGGCGATGCGGGTGTCGCAGACGATGGTGGCGTCGCCCATGCCCTGGAAACGGCGCTGCGAGCAGTAGTACGCCAAGCCCCCCACGTGGTCCATGTGCCCGTGGCTGACGGCGCAGAACTTGCTCGCCAGGGCGGCCCGGGGGCACTGCCCCATGTCGAAGCAGACGTCCAGTTCAGGGATCTGGATGGTGGTGATCTCGCCCGCGATGGAGATCCCTTGCACGCGGTAGGGGGGCAGGTACAGGAATCCGAGGGAGCCCTCGCGGGGCGGCGGCTTGGGAATCACGGAAAATCCTCCGAGTCCGGACGGATCAGTCCGGGGGAAGTGCGGCGTACACGCGAGTCTATCACGCCCGCGCGGCGTCGGCGTTTCCGTGGTTCGGTGTCACCCGGAGTCGTGGACGGGTCGATCCGGCGTGTGTTACGAAGGCGAGCACGGCCGGCACGGCGGTCAGCGTGGCGTTGCGGATCACCAGCGGCAGCCAGTCGGTGACGGGTGTTGACGACAAGCCGCAGCCGCAGCTTGTGGGGAGCGGTGGCGGGTCCTTCCACACGAGCAGGACGTACACGGTCAACGCCGCGAAGGCCGACGCGAGCACGATCGCCCCGAGCCGGCGGCGTTGAACGCGGAGCAGCAGCACCAGCGCAAAGAAGCCCCCGGCGATCTCGGCCCATGGGAATGCGGCGGCGACGATCGGGACGGCCGACTCGGGGAGCACCCGGTGCGCGAGCAGCGCCTCGCGGAATGACGGGACATCGGCCGCCTTCTGCCACCCGCCAAAGAGCAAAAGTCCGCACAGCCCGAGCGACCCGACCAGAGCGGCGGCTTCGAGGGTGCGGCGGATCATGCCGAGCGCCTTCTGGCGATCCATGCGGCGACGAAGACCAGCACGCCCGCGCCCAGCAGGGGCCAGCGCCAGGCGGGGGTGGTGTTTCTCGCTTGGCTCGCCTCGAGCTCGGCGGGGGTGGGCGGGTTGGCCACGGTCGGGTCGCCCGTCTTGGTGCGGCTGAAGACCAGACGGCGCTCGCTCATGCGGGAGAGCCGCGTGTAGTCCTCGCGGGCGGCGTCGGGTGTGAACGCCTTGGGATTGCTGGGGAGCGTGCGCGCGCTGCGCAGGGTGTTTCGCTCGTCTTCGAGCAGCCACGCGCCTCTGGGCGATTTCTCGCTTGGAACGCGGGTGGAGACCTTCCCGGTCTTGAGGGAGGTCATCTCGATCCGGCTGAAGTCGGCGGGGATGAACCACTCCATCGGCGTCAGGCGGTTGGCGTTGGCGCGCTCGTACACCTCATAAGGGATGTCCCGCGCGTCGTTGACGTAGGTGGTCTTCACGCGGAAGCCCCCCTCGGCGAGCGTCATGGGCTCGACGGTTTTCGACGGAGTGGAGAAGGAGCGAAGGAGGAAGAAACTGGTGAGACTGTCGAGCACGCCGTCAAAGTGCGGGAGAAAGATCGGGTCGACGATCTCTTCAAAGGTTTCGAACGGAGGCTTGGAGACAAAGGAGCGGCCTTGCGGATCGCGGAGATTGCAATAGAGCGGTGTGAGGCTGACAAAGGCACCTGATTCGAGATCAAAGCGGAGGAATTGGTGGAAGTTGACGTGGTTCTCCCAGTGGGCCTCGATCATGACGCCGGCGGGAATCTGCTGGGCGAGGGCGCGCTCGTATTCGACGGCCGGCGGCGTGGCCAGAGCGCTGAGAAGGGCGAGCATTGTGCAGATCGACGCGGACACGAGGTCTCCCGACTGGATGAATCAGGGGTTCGCGGGGCTTGAGCCCTCGCAGAAATTTGGCGATAAGGCAGTCTGATACGAGTTGTGAAGCGTGTCACATGGGGATGGATTTCTTCCGTAGCAGCACTGATTGTGTCCGTTGGTACCGCACGACGACAACTTCTCGAAGCCTTGCTGCGGGATGTCACAAGGTGCGACGAGAGTTGACACGAAGCAGTAGCAGCGCCGAATGCGGGTTTGTGGCAACGGGGGCAGGGTGCGCCCGAACTCACCGAGCGCGGCGGACCTGATGCCGGTGTCGCACACACGGAGCCGCTTGTTCGGGTCCTCCGTGCCTTGCTCGGTTTGGGCTACACAGAACCCATCAACCTGGCGGCAGTCAAGGACATCAACGAAGCACCCGGCGGGGGCCGGGCTTGGGCCAGATCCCATTAAGATCGACCCGAAGAACGATCCCAGGGAGAAAACGAGGGCCGCGTGATGCCACGATGATGTGCTGGCCGCTTTCATAGGCTACTTGCTCCTTCCTCGGTGTCCGAACCATGTTGTAAAGGCCGGCCACCCGACGTTGTTCTCGATGTACAGCTCGTCCTCGGGCATGAAGTCTGTCCAGAAGCCAGTTTCGATGTGTCCATCCGTGAAGGCGACCGGCGCGGGATAGGTTCGCACGTGCGTGAAGCAGCACCAGGGATCCTCCGTGGTGCTCTTCGTGGCTTGGGCGAGCTGGATGAGCCGATCGGGGAACGCGACGCTTGCGAGCCGGACCGGGTCGCACATCGCCCAAGGTTCGGGCTCGGTCATGCCGGGCGTCATGTCTTCAACACGGTCGTAGAACGCACGGTTCAAGAAATGTCGTGCGTAAGGCTCGTGGGCTGAGAACTCGGGATCCAAGTCCTTCCAGCTCTCGGCCAGACCTGCGGCGATGACAGCGTTGGGCCATCGCCAGAGGTTCTCGTATGTGCCCGCTTCGGCGATGGGCGCGACGTCCTTGAACTGCCCCGCGTACATCGAGATAATCTTGACGCCACCGGAGAGGGCGGCCGCCCGCCGGGCATCCCGGG
>DDSG01000169.1:10969-11103 GCA_002343325.1 Phycisphaerales bacterium UBA2396
CATCACCACGCCGATGACCATGACGACTTCGATGAGCGTGAAACCCCGCGAGCGCGGGTGCGAGCGTGCGAGAAAGGAACGCCGAGGTTCACGTCTCATGGCGGCAATATACCGCGGGGAGATCGGAAGAGCGT
>DDSG01000069.1:0-129 GCA_002343325.1 Phycisphaerales bacterium UBA2396
GTCCCCAGGACCCGCCGTCGCCGTCGAACCCTCCGACGCGCCCAGAATCGCCGCCGCGGCCGCCTCGCCCGCCGACGCCGACCCGCCATCCAGCAAGGCCCGACGGGCCGCGTCCTGCGCTTCCGCCTC
>DDSG01000069.1:486-11945 GCA_002343325.1 Phycisphaerales bacterium UBA2396
CACCAGCACCTCCGCACCAACCTCCTCGATGTCGAACACGCTCACCATCCCCATCGCCGCCAGTCGGTCCACGTGCACTTCCTCGATCCCCTCGATCCCGCGAAGCGTCTCCGACATCGTCTGCAGGCCCTTGTTGAACTCGTCCGGCGTCAGAATGTCAATGTCCCAACCCGTCAGCCGCGCCGCCAGACGAACGTTCTGACCACGCTTGCCGATCGCCAGGCTCAACTGATCCTCGCGAACCACCACCGTCCCCCGACCAAGCTCAAAGCACAGGCTGATCTCCGCCACTTCCGCCGGCTTCAGCGAGTTCTGGATCAGAATCTGGCTGCTCTCGTTCCACCGGACAATGTCGATCTTCTCACCGTTCAATTCGTCCACGATGTTCTTGATCCGGCTCCCGCGAACGCCAACGCACGCCCCCACCGCGTCAACCTTCGAATCCACCGACGACACCGCCATCTTCGTCCGGTACCCCGCCTCGCGCGCCATCGCCTTGATCTCGATGATGTGCTCCGCAACCTCCGGAACCTCAACCTCAAACAAACGCTTGATGAAGTCCGGGTGCGCACGGCTCAGCACAATCTTCACCTGGCTCCCCGCATCCCGAACATCCAGCACCAGGCACCTCACCCGCGCGCCAGGCTGGAACATCTCCCCGGGGATCTGCTCGCTCCGCGGCATGAACGCCTCGGCACGATCGATCGACACCACCAGCGCGCCACCCTCGTACCGCTCCGCCTTCCCCGTCACGATGTCCCCGACACGCTTGCTGAACTCCTCCAGAATCGAGTTCCGCTCGTCGTCACGGAACCCCTGGATCATCACCTGCTTGAACGTCTGCGCCGCGATCCGGCCCAACTGCGCCGGCTGCAACTCCAGAGGCTGTCCCCCGCGGAACACCTCGATCGTCCCAGCCATCGGGTCGATCTTCGCCGCAAACTCCTCCACGTCCAGACTGTTGAAGAACTTCCGAAGCGCCGACACCATCGCCCGCTCAAGATCGCGGATCAGCACGCTCTTCTCGATGTTCCGGTCCCGCGAGATCGAGTCCAGGATCCTGTTCATTTCAGCCGCGTTCATCATGTCGATCACTCCGAATTGTCGAATTGTCCTCGCCGGCCACCAGCGCCGGATGCTCTAAAAACACCACGGGCCCCGGACGCTCATTCGCGCCCAAGGCCCCGGGAATCCGCCGCGCACGCACCACGCCTACGCCGGCGTCCCTCCTTTGAGAGAGTGCCCGCGCCCGACGACCAGGCCGCCAGCCATCCGGGACGCACAACGCCCCGACTTGGTCTGGAACGACTCAGAGAGCATGTCGCTCTGCCCGGTGCATACGAGGATCCCCGGAGTCATGCCCGCCAAGGTACACCCCGGGCGCGCACAATCCGTCCTTCCAACTCGCAAACCCTAGGGACCCCGGACCCATAAGACAATCCGCCACACTCCCCAATACAAGCGTGCCCTTGCCCCCTTCCTTTCTTCTACGCTCTCTCCCCATGCCCCCAGCCCCCTCCCTCACCGATGCTCGCCCCGCCCTCCAACGAACACTCGGCTTCTGGCAGGCCACCGGCGTCATGCTCGGCATCATCATCGGCTCGGGCATCTTCGCCACGCCCACCCAGATCGCCAACAGCCTCGCCTCACCCTGGCTCATCCTCGCCCTCTGGGTCCTCGGCGGCATCATCTCCCTCCTCGGCGCCCTCACCTTCGCCGAGCTCGCCTCCATGCTCCCCCAGTCCGGAGGCATCTACGTCTTCCTCCGCGAAGGCTTCGGCCGCGCCGGCAGACCCCTCGCCTTCATCTTCGGATGGACCTATCTCCTCATCTCCAAGCCCACCGCCGCCGCTGGTATCTCCATCATCTTCGGCACACACGCCTGCCAGCTCCTTCACCTCGATCCCTCGCCCACCAACACCCGCATCGTCACCTCCGCCGCACTCATCTGCATCACCGTCGTCAACATTCTCGGCGTCGCCTTCTCCGCCAACGTCGCCGCCCTGCTCACCGCCCTGAAGGTCGGCGCTCTTGCCCTCTTCGCCTGTCTCGGCTTGTTCGCCGTTCAAGCCAGCCCCGCCGCCTTCGAAGCCCTTCCCGTCGCCGAGGCCAACGCCAAACCCCTCCTCCTCGCCATCGCCGCCGCCATGGCCGGCATCCTCTGGACCTACGACGGCTGGGCCGACGTCGGCGCCCTCGCCGGCGAGATCAAGAACCCCGCCCGCCAGATCGCCCGCACCTTCCTCTTCGGCACCCTCCTCATCACCGCCCTCTACGTCGCCGCCAACGCCGCCTTCCTGCGCGTCATCCCCCTCGACGAGATGCGCGCCACCGAAACCGTCGCGCCCCTCTTCGCCGAACGCGTCCTCGGGCCCGCCGGCGCCTTCGTCGCCACCGCTCTCATCGTCGTCGCCACCTTCGGCTCAACCCACGGCTCCATCATGACCGGCGCTCGCGTCTCCTTCGCCCAAAGCCGCGACGGGCTCCTCTTCGCCTTCCTCGGCACGACCCACCGCTCCCTCGGCACCCCCGTCGCAAGCCTCCTCTTCCAACTCGCCCTCTCCCTCACCGCCCTCTGGGCTCTCCCGGGCTTCTCCCAAATGGCCGGCGGCTTCGTCTTCACCATCTGGATCTTCTACGGGCTCGCCGGCCTTGCCCTCTTCACCCTCCGCCGTGCCAGACCAGATGCCCCGCGCCCCTTCCGCTGCCCCGGCTACCCCCTCGTTCCCGCGCTCTTCGTCCTCGCCGCCGCATCCATGACCACCCTCGCCATCATCGAAGACCCCGCGATGAACCTCCTCTGGGTCGCCATCCTCGCCGCAGGCCTCCCCGTCTACGCCATCTGGTCACGCTTCGCGCCTCCCACCACACGAGAACCCGCCGCCCACTAGCCCCGGGCCCCCGGCGTCTTTACCCTTCCTCCATGACCACCGCGCCCGCGCAGCCACCAAAGCTCTCCGCCTACCCCGATCCCGCCGGCCGTTTCGGAGCCTTCGGCGGCGCCTACGTCCCCGAGACCCTCACCGCCGCCCTCGAACAACTCAAAGAGGTCTACGACAGCGTCCGCTCCAACCCCGACTTCTGGGACGAACTCAAGGGGCTCCTCAGCACCTTCGTCGGCCGACCCACACAGCTCTACCCCGCCCGCAGGCTCACCGAGCACGCACGCAAAATCGCCCGCGACAAAAACCTCGGCGAAGGCGCCGCCATCTGGCTCAAACGCGAAGACCTCGCCCACACCGGCGCCCACAAAATCAACAACACCATGGGCCAGGCCATGCTCTGCCGCAAAATGGGCAAAAAGCGCATCATCGCCGAGACCGGCGCAGGACAGCACGGCGTCGCCTCCGCCACCGCCGCCGCACACTTCGGCCTCCAGTGCGATGTCTACATGGGCGCCGAAGATGTCCGCCGACAGAAACTCAACGTCACCCGCATGAAAATGCTCGGCGCCCGCGTCATCGAGGTCCACACCGGAAGCAAGACCCTCAAGGACGCCACCAACGAGGCCATGCGTGACTGGATGGCCTCCGTCGAATCCACCCACTACATCATCGGCTCCGTCGTCGGGCCCCACCCCTTCCCCATGATCGTCCGCGACTTCCAGTCCATCATCGGCATCGAATGCAAGGCCCAGTGCCTCCGCGCCCTGGGCAAACTCCCAGACGCCGTCGTCGCCTGCGTCGGCGGCGGATCCAACGCCGCCGGCATCTTCTACCCCTTCGTCGACGACAAAAACGTCGCCCTCCTCGGCGTCGAAGCCGGCGGCCGATCCTCCGCTCCCGGTCAGCACGCCGCTAGCCTCGCCCTCGGCAAGCCCGGCATCCTCCACGGCTCCCTCTCCTACGTCCTCCAGGACGATTTCGGCCAGACCGCCGACGTTCACTCCTGCTCCGCCGGCCTCGATTACCCCGGCGTCGGGCCAGAGCACTCCATGTGGAAAGACGCCAGCCGCGTCTCATACCACGCCGTCACCGACGACCAGGCCCTCGACGCCTTCCTCCTCCTCGCTCGCACCGAGGGCATCATCCCCGCACTCGAAACCGCCCACGCCGTCGCCTTCGCCATCCGACACGCCGCCACACTCAAGAAAGACCAGAATCTCGTCATCAATTGCTCGGGCCGAGGCGACAAAGATGTCGAAGAAGCCAACCGCCTCCTCGATCTTCGCGGCGGCTCCGGCAAACCCTGAGGACACTTCCGGCGTGCGATCGCTCCCGTACACCCTCGCCCCTTGGATCGTCGCCCTCGCCGCGGCCTCGCTGCACGCCGCCCAGCCCTCACCAGCCCAGCCCTCACCAGCCCAGCCCACACCAGCCCAGCCCACGCCCGCCGCGCCGACACCCACCGCCGCCCCTTCTGAGCCCGCCACCGAACTCTCCGTCGATCCCGCGGTCGTCGCCCAGGCCCTCGCCAAAGGGCCGAAGGACCAGGCCGCGGCCCAGTACATCGCGTTGGCGACCTCTCACGCGACCGCACCCGCGTGGCTTCGGACGCTTCTTCCCGGCACGCCCACCGCCGACGACGCCGACATCCTCTCGCTCGCGCCCGCTCTGGTCGCCTGCCGATCGCAGCAAGCCGCCGACACGCTCCGCTCGCTGCTCGCCAAGGCCGCCACGCCCGACACCCGCGCCGCCGTCGCCGCCGCCATCACCTCGCTCACCGGGCACGAACCCGCCGAACCGACACCCGAAGGCTTCGAAGCGCTGCTCGCCCCCGAGCGTGCCCTCCCCGAGTCCGAATGGCTCGCCCGCTGCAACGCCCGTCTCTCCAGACGCGCCGACCGGCTCAACGCCGAGCGTGCCCAGGCCGTCACAGGTCTGCTCCAATCGCTCCGCCGCGTCCACCTCGCGACCCCCGCCGAAGACCGCCCGGCGTTGCTCGCGCAGATGCTCGCCGATCCCGTCGACGCCGTCAGCGACCTGGGTATCGACCTTGCCGAGCGTGAACTGGCCTCCGCCAACGCGCTAGGCCCGGCCGTCGCCCGCGCCGCCGCCACGCTCCTCGACCGCCCCTCTGTCTCGCTGCGAGCGCGGTCCGCACGCTTGCTCGCGCAGCTCTCCCTCCCCGAGGCCGCCGCCGCAGCTCGCGCCAGGCTCGCCACCGAGACCCACCCGGCCGTCGCGCAGTGGCTTCTGAAGCTCGGCTCTCGCGGTGCCGATGAATCCGTCGCCCGCGACGCGATCGTCTGGCTCGAAAGCGACGGCAAGGCCGGCCCCGGCGGCGGGGAAACCTCTTCGCCCGACGACGCCCGAGCCTGCCGAAACGCCGCCGTCGAACTCTGCTGGGCCCTCCACCGCGCCGGGCTGCTCTACGACGCCGACACACGCGCCCGCGTCCGCCGCGCCGTCCGCCGCATCGATCTCGCCGAACTCCCACCCGCCGGGTGCATGCTCCGCGCGTCGATCGGCACCTCGTGGGACATCGAGCAGGTCGCCCTGCTGCTCGCCTCCAAGGACCAGTCGCAGCGCGTCGCCGCCGCCGAAGCCGTCCTCCCCTACGCCGAGCACCTCGACGCCGTCCTCAACGCCGCCCGCGAAGACCCGCGACTGATCGACGCGGCCGTCCGCGGCGTGCTCCTCCACCGCCAGACGCTCGCCGGGTTCCGCGCCATCGATGCGGCATCGCGCACGCTCGAACAAGGCCGGCGTGGCGCACTCGTCTCCGTCGCCACGCTGCTCTCCGCCCCCGACGTGGTGGGCGCGGCGGCCCTGGTCGCCGACGACCCGCCCATCGCCGAGGCCGTCCTCAACACGCTCACCCGCCGCGAACGAATCGTCTCCGAACGCGCCGACCCAACCAACCTCTCGGCGATCGCCGAAGGGCTCATCTCGTTGTCTCGGCTGAGGCTCCGACTCGGCAAGCCCGCCGAAGCCGTCGCCGCTCTTGAATCACTTCCCGACCTCGACCAACTGCGCGACGCGAACGAGCTGGCGTCGATCAAGACGATCGCCTTCATCGAGCTCAACCGTCTCGATCAGGCCGCCGCCGCCGGCGGAGACGTGACCGCCTGGCTCGACGGGCTCGAGATGTCGCTGGCCAAGCCCCACGCGCTGCTGGTCGCCGAAGAGATCATCGCTCGCTTCTCGTCCTCCATGGAAGAAGACCACTTCGCCCGCCTCGCCGACCTGCGCGGACGCATCCCCGCTCCGCAGGCCGAAAACGAGGACCCCGGCTTTACCGATCTTCGCACCAGCCGCCGCCGATAAGAAGCCCGGCCACGTGCGCACAGGCCCTCGCAATGGCCGCCAAAGCCTCAAGAAGTCCGCGAGAGCGGTCCGGACGAGGCAACGTCCCAACCCCCTCACCCAACCCTCAGAACCGCGCCAGAGCAATCCTGCCGCAAGTCCTTTGTGGTGCGCCCCTTTTCCGGCGGGAACATTGAGCCTATATTCCTCCATCTTGCCAGTGGCCCTAGCGCCGCTTCGGCACCACTGCCCCTGTGGCGGGTGCCTGAAACGTCTGGGAATCTGCTGGCGGCCCGGATCCTTGATCCGGGCTGAGCAGTCGCCCCAGACACCCTCCGACGCATGACGCGATCGACCAGTGTGCGGGGCCCAGTACGGCCTTGCTTGTTCCAATTGTGTTGGTGCAAGGATCGCCCGAATCAGTCGTCGCGCCGCGCGGTCGTTGTTCGACCTCGGGGTTTGACGTCAGGAGTTTCTGTTGTTGACCGATCCGACCGTGACCTTTTCTTCCCTTCACCTGGCCGCCCCCATCCTCGCCGCGTTGTCCGAGGAGGGATACGTCAATCCCACGCCCATCCAGGCCAAGACCATCCCCACCGCGCTCGCCAAGCGTGACGTGCTCGGATGCGCGCAGACCGGAACCGGCAAGACGGCGGCCTTCGCCCTGCCGATCCTCCACCGCCTCATCACCGAACCCCGCGACAAGTCGTACCGCGGCCGCCCGCTGAGCCGGGCGCTCATCCTCGCCCCCACTCGCGAACTCGCGACCCAGATCGCCGAGAGCTTCAAGACCTACGGCCGCCACAGCGGCGTGTCGGGCACGACGATCTACGGCGGCGTGGGTCAGGGCCCGCAGGTCCGCGATCTGGCCCGCGGGGTTGACGTCATCGTCGCCACCCCGGGCCGACTGCTCGACCTGATGGAGCAGGGGCACGTCGACCTGTCGGGGATCGAGACCTTTGTGCTCGACGAGGCCGACCGCATGCTCGACATGGGCTTCATCGCCCCGATCCGCGAGATCGCGGCGAAGGTGCCGGCCAAGCGTCAGACGCTGCTCTTCTCGGCGACGATGCCGCGCGAGATCCAGCACCTGGCCGAATCGCTGCTCACCGATCCGGTGCGCGTGGCGGTGAGCCCGGTCGCGTCGATGGCGCCCAAGATCGAACAGCGCCTGTACCACGTCCCGCGGACGCAGAAGTTCGCGCTGCTCATGCACCAGCTCGGCGCCGAGAAGGCCGAGCGGGCCGTGGTCTTCAGCAAGACCAAGCACGGGGCCGACAAGCTCTGCAAGCGGCTCGTGCAGATGGGCGTGACGGCGACGGCGATCCACGGGAACAAGGCGCAGAACCAGCGTGATCGCGCCCTGGGCGCCTTCAAGCAGGGCCGCGCCCGCGTGCTCGTCGCGACCGACGTCGCCGCCCGCGGGCTCGACGTCGACAACATCTCCCACGTCTTCAACTACGACCTGCCGATGGAGCCCGAGGCCTATGTGCACCGCATCGGCCGCACCGGCCGCGCGGGCGCCAGCGGCATCGCCATCTCCTTCTGCGACTCCGAAGAGAAGGACCTGCTCCGCCAGATCGAACGCCTGACGCGCAAGAGCATTCCCACGGCCCCGCTGCCCAGGGACATGGACCTCTCCGTCACGCTCAAGGCCCCCATGGGTGATGACGCCGAGTCGCACGATCGCGAGATGCGGCACCAGCCGCGGCAGGACCCGCGCGACGCGCGGCGCGAGCGTCGCGAACAGCGCACGCACGCCGCCACGCCCCACCAGAACGCCCCCCATCAGAGCACGCCCCACCAGGGCGGCTCGTCGCGGGCTTCGGCGTTCATGGAGCCTCTCACGCCCCCCCACCACCCGGACCACCCGATGAACCGCGCCAAGCGGGCCCCCAGGCCCATCGAGCGCGTCGAGGGCGGCGAATTCCCCTTCGCCGGCAAGGGCGGGACGCATGCTCGCCCGCACGCGCACGGCTCCAAGCCCGCACGCCCGCACGGGCAGGGCAAGGGCGGCGAGCCCATGGGCCGCCGCGGGCCCAACAACGGGACCAACCCCAACAAGGGCAAGCCCAAGTGGGCCCAGGGTGGCAAGAAGTCGGTCCGCAAGCCCTGATCGGACATGAGAACCGCAGGATTGATCCTCGCGGTCCCATCGCCTGAGCACACCAGAGCCCACGGGTTGAACCCGTGGGCTTCTTTCGTGGTAGGGTGACGTTGTGAAGCACCACACCACGCTCGTCCACGTCGCGCTGCTCGCTCTGGTCGCCACGCTCTGGGGGTGTTCGCACGCGCCGCCGGTGGTTGAGGCTCCCCCCACCACCGCCGAGCCGACCACGACGCGCGTCGTGTCGTACAACATCCGTCACGGACGCGGGATGGACAACCGCGTCGATCTCGCCCGCACGGCGGATGTTCTCCGGCGGCTGTCGCCCGACGTTGTGGGCCTGCAGGAAGTCGATCACGTCGTCGGGCGCAGCGGCAGCGTCGATCAGGCGGGCTCGCTCGCCGCGATGCTCTCTCGCCCGGGCGAACAGTGGCACGCCGCGTTCGGCGCGTTCATGCCGCTGCAGGGCGGGCGATACGGCATGGGGATTCTGTCGCGGTTCCCGATCGAGCGGTCGTGGTCGATCCCGCTGCCCGACGGGAACGAGCCGCGGATCGCCCTCGCGGCCCGCGTGCGCCCGCCCAAGGGCGAGCCCTTCACCATCGTCAACGTGCACTTTGACTGGGTGGACGATGACCGCTTCCGGTTCGCGCAGGCGTCGGCGCTGGCGGCGGTGCTCCGCGGGCTCGACACGCCGTTTGTGCTGCTGGGCGATTTCAACGACCAGCCGGGCTCGCGGACGCTGGACCTGTTCCACGCTCTGGCGGACGAAGCGCCGAAGGCGGGCCCGGACGGCACGCCCGCGCAAGGCCGCGACCGGCTGACGTTCTCGTCGGCCGAGCCGACCATCGAGATCGACTTCATCTTCCTGGGCCCCAAGGGCGCGTGGCCGCGTGCGACGTCACGCGTGGAAGAAGAGCCGATGGCCTCGGACCACCGGCCGGTGGTGGCGGGGGTGAAGCGGTGAAGGAGGCGTGCGCCGAGACATTCGAGATATCGCTAATCCAAGTACTTTCGATACTCTCCGATAGGCACGACCTCCGGACCCAATGAGTTAAGGTCATGCCCTGACTCTCTCTTGAACCTCTCCCACGCCCGCTCTGCCGGGGAAACGCCCGCAAAGGCCTGGTCGATCCACCAGGACACGACATCCTTGCCTGCGTTCATGATGTCCAAGCGGTCGAAGAACCGCAACACCATGATCTGACGTGGTGTGGGCGGACGTCGCTCCAAGAGCTGTTCGATCAGCTCTGAAGCCTGTCCTTTCGTCATTTCAGCGGTCGGCGTTCCGCCGAGGTCGATGATGTACGCGATCTGACGCTCGGTTGCGGGGTGCCTTTTCCAAGCTGGCTCACGCTTCTGGCGAGGGGGCGCACCTATATCTTCGAGGTGAGTCTCGATGACGCCGCACACCTCCTTGGTGACTACCCGGAGGAACGCGCACTTGAGGTCGTATGCCTCAGCAGGATCGATCCGATCATCAAAGATGATTGCTCGCGTCTTGCATCGAAGAAATGACACTGCATTCATGGATGCAGGCGCATGAATCAGGAACGCGTGTAGCTTCACGATCTCGCTGAGCTCGATCTCTCCATCGTGTATCGTCGAGAGAATGAGGTTGAGAAGTTGGCGTCCCTCTGGAGAGGCTGCTTGCTTGGCCGTAAGGCGGACGCGTTTGGGCTTGGGCACGGTCGCTTCCTTTTTCGTTCAGTGGCAGTTCATGGCGACAGCAGGACCGACTCGTCGGTTGAAAGGATACCACGATGGTACTTCGAGTTGCACGAATGCCCGCGAGCAACCCGCGGTGAACGCCTCACACAAACTCCGGACCTTTAGTCCCCTCCGCTCACAACTCCGGCGCGAAGCCTCTGCGGAGAGTGTTCTCGCACGTCAGCCTCGGGTCGACGAAGTGCAGGAGGTAATCGCGGCCGCCGGCCTTGGTGCCGCCGCCGGACATGGCGAAGCCGCCGAAGGGTTGGCGGGCGACGAGGGCGCCGGTGATGCCACGGTTGAGGTAGAGGTTGCCGACGCGGAATTCGCGTTTGGCCTTCTCGAGGTGGCTGGGTTTGCGGCTGAAGACGCCGCCGGTGAGCTTGTAGGGGAGGCTATTGGCGATGCGGAGGGCGTCGTCGAAGTCCTTGGCGTGCATGATGGCGAGGACCGGGCCGAAGATCTCCTCGCGGGCGAGTTCGTGGGATTCGGGGACGGTCCAGAAGATGTGGGGCGCGACGAAGGGGAGAGAGGAAGAGACGGAGAGACGAAGAGACGACGTGTCGGGGAGCGGCAGGGCGAGATAGTTCAGGCCGCTGGCTTTGGCGCGTTCGATGAAGCCGTTGATCTTGTTGGCGGCGTCGGCGTCGATGACGGGGCCGACGTCGGTGCCGGGGTTGGCGGGGTCGCCGATGACCAGGGCCTTGGCCGCCTCGACGAGCCGCTCGCGGAAGCCGGTGATGGCCGGGCCGGTCGGGCCTTCGGGGTCGACGACGATGAGGCGCGAGCAGGCGGAGCACTTCTGCCCCTGGAACCCGAATGCGGATTGCCGCGCGGCGAGGACGGCCTCGTCCCAGTCGGCGGACGTGTCGATGATCAGGGCGTTTTTGCCGCCCATCTCGCAGATGACGTGCTTGAGGTGTGAGGGGATGCCCACGGGTTGGAACCCGTGGGCTTCGGTTGCGGGGGATCGAGAGGTGAAGGGCGAGGGGGGCGCGCTGGCGTGCATGATGTCGAGCCCGACATCGCGCGAGCCTGTGAAGGCGATGAGGGCGACGCGCGGATCGCGGACGAGGGCGGCGCCAACGGTCTCGCCCGGCGCGGGGCAGAAGTGGAGCACGCTGGCGGCGAGCGAGGCATCGACGCCCGCCCCGCGCATGGCGTCGAGGAGGATGTTGTGCATGACCTTGGCGATGCCGGGGGTCTGCTCGGCGGGCTTGACGATGACGGTGTTGCCGGTGACGAGGGCTGCGACGGTCATGCCGCAGCAAATGGCGAGAGGGAAGTTCCAGGGGCTGATGACAACGGCGACGCCCTTGGGCTGGTAAAACTGCTCGTCGAGCTCGCCGATGAACCGGCCCAGTCGCTCGCGGACGAAGAGGGGGACGGCCCCGCGGGCGTAATACTCGCAGAAGTCGATCGCCTCGCAGACGTCGGCATCGGCCTCGCGCCAG
>DDSG01000069.1:12181-12335 GCA_002343325.1 Phycisphaerales bacterium UBA2396
GGTCTTGCCGGCCTCCTTGATCATGATCGCCGAGAGCTCGTCGCGGCGGGCCCGCATGAGGGCGGCGGCGCGGACCAGCACGTCGGCTCGCTTGATCGGATCGACGTCGCGCCACGCCGGGAAGGCGGCGGCGGCCTTGGCGACCATCGCGGCG
>DDSG01000158.1 GCA_002343325.1 Phycisphaerales bacterium UBA2396
GGGGTCGCCCGGGCGAGAGCCGTCGGGATCCCCGCGAGGAAAGCCAGAGCCAGTGCGACGAGGCTGTTCACACGCCACCCGCCGCCGCGGAGAGCGCGGCCGTTCGGAGCGTGAGCGGACGGTACGCCCGTCGATGGAAGTAGAACCCAACGATCACCAGGACCGAGCACATGACCGCGAGCCAGTAACCCGTGCCGAATTCGGCGTAGGTCTTGAACTGCCCGATGCCGCCCTCGCCGATGACCGTGGGCACGAAGGGTTTGACCGACGAGGAGAGTGGCGCATCCGGGTCGAGATTGAGCCCGAAGGTCCTCATCCAATAGTACAGGTCGGCGATGAAGCCGAGCGGGTAGGTGATCGCGGGCACGGCGAGCAGCACCGCCCACTTGCTATGGATGAACGCTGCCCCTTCCACCAGCAGGAACATCGCCAGGATCATCCAGATCGACGCGGCCCGTTCGAACGCGGCGGCCTCGCCCAGCGGCCTCATCCCGATGTAGTGGTTCAGCCCGTCGATCTCGCGCACGTCGCCCGACAGGTGGTTGACGTACGCCGTCAGAAACAGCCCGTTGGGATACTGCGGCGCCTCGAGCTCCATGTGCCAGTACGGGAAGAAGATCGAGACCAGCAGAAACACGCGGGCGATCATGAACACCAGCGTGGGCATCGCGTATCTCGCCCGATGCCGGCGAAGTTCGTCGTCGGGAACGCGTGGTCCGATCAGGGCTTTGAGAATGCCGGACATGGCCTGCTCCTTGTGCTGTGGTGCGGGGTCGAAACCCCACGAATGCCCGGCCGGAGCGGCAGCCCCGGCCGGAACAGGAGAGAGTTACTTCGCCGAGGCCGTTGTCGCGCCTTCGGACGCGGGAGCGGCTGCGTTGGTCGCCTTGGGCTTGATGTGCAGGTAGCCCATCATCTCAAGGTGCAGCGCCGAGCAGAACTCGGTGCAGTAGAACGGGTACGTCCCGGGCTTATCCGCCGTGAACGTGAACTCGGTGTACTCGCCCGGCTCGAGCGAGAGGTTGATGTTGTACCCACCGATGCAGAAGCCGTGGGTCGCGTCCTGCGCCGTCTCGATCGCCGTGATCCGCCACGTCACGGTGTCGCCCTCCTCGATCTCGACGTGCTCCGGCGTGAAGTGGCTCCGCACGGCGGTCATCTTCACCAGCACCTTCTTCCCTTCACGCGTCACACCCTCGTCGCCCTTCTTTGGCGCGTTGGGGTCGAGCTTCTGGTGGTGCGGGTTCCAGCCAACCTCCGGGTAGACCTTCCACGTCTGGAGCTTGTCGGCCTTGATCATCTGGCAGTAGTGCGGCTCGCCCACGCCGATGGGCATGTCGAACAGCACCGGCATCGTCGTGCCCGGTTGCACGATGTCCAGCAACTGGAAGTTCTGCGGCAGCAACGGACCGGTCGGCAGGAATCGGTCCACCGACCACTTGCTCATCGAGATCAGGAAGTTCCCGTCCGGGCTGACCGTGTCGCCCTCGGCCGCGCACAGGTGCCCGATGTTGTACTGCACCGGAGTCTTGGTCACGAGTTTCCAAGGCTGCTCCTTGTGCTTGCTCGCAAAGTCACCGCCCAGGCTCCAGCGGGCCACCGCCGAATCCAGGAACAGCGACGTATAGGCATAGCCCTTGTCGTCGAACTGGGTGTGCAGTGGTCCAAGGCCCAGCTCAACCTGCGCCTCCTTGACCGAATCGAAGTCGAGGATCGGCACGCCGTACTCGTCCTTCCCGGTGTACTTCTTGTCCGCGATCGCCTTCTTGATGCGGTCGATCGAGTAGACGGTCACGTGCGGATCGAGCTTCCCGGCGACAACCATGTACTTCCCGTCGGGCGTCACGTCCACGCCGTGCGGGCTCTTGGGCTCGGGAGCGAAGTGCAGGATTCCCTCGGCGATGCTCGTCTCGATCGTGATCACCGGGAATCCGTTGATCACCTTCACCTTCCCGGCCTTGAACGCCGCCTCCGCCTTCTTCCAGTCCACGATGTGCAGGTAGTCCATGTCACGCTTGCTGGCGCCCGCCTCGAAGGGCGGATTACCCCGCTCCACGCCGCCCGTCGCCATTTCCGCGTTGAAGGAGTTGATGAAGAAGTACCCGTCGCTCGCCAGCTTGCCGGCGTCGGCCAAGTCCTGCCAGTACGGGGGAAGCTCAATCGCGAAGGAGCTCTTCTCATCCACCCGCCCCTTGGCCCGATCGAACTTCCACATCGTGACCATCCCGCGGTACGACTTCTTGTACTCCTCCGGCGGGGCGTAGCCGTACCCAAGGACCGTGGCGTACTGCCCGCCCTCGATCACGTAGTCGGTGTTGGGCGTGACGAACGCCGCACCGTGATCGCTGATGGTGAGAGGGTTCTTGACGATCTGCTTGGTCTCCCAGTCCCGCAGGTCGATCACGCCCAGACGTGCGTTCGCCTTGTCGCCGATGAACAGGAACTGTCCGTCGTAGTCGCCCTTGGTCTCCGACAACGCGGGGTGGTGCGTGTCGCCCCAGGCCACCAGCTTGCCGTTGATCTTGAGAGACTCGACCACAGGGTCGTTCTCGCCGGCGAACCCGTACCCCTGCCACGATTCGGGCGTGAAGACCGAGATCGAGCGCAACAGCCTCATGCTGGGCACCCCGATCGCGAAGACCTGCCCGCTCTGCCCGCCCGAGGAGAAGAGCACATAGTCATCATGCCGGCCGCTGGGCATGTACGTTTTGGCCGCCGCGAGCAGATCGTCCACATTGAGCTTTCGGTCGTTGGCGACCTTGGTGAGCTGGGCCGTCTGCTCGGGCGTCAGCTCGATCGGCTTGACCGGCTGATCCCCGCCACGACGGCGACGCCCCTCCTGCTGCGCCGAAGCCTCCGGCGCGAGGAACCCCATGGCCGCCCCGGCGAGAATCACCATCGCCACCGAGCGGGATGCCAGTACGCGGAACATTGTGCTCATGTCGAGTCTCCGAAAGATCGGCGTCCCGGGACAGGCCCATCGAGGCCTCCCCCGCCGACGCGGGTTGGTGCCTCATTTGCCTGCCGTCGACGTCGGCCCCTGCAGCGTCCGCAGATACGCGATCACATCGAGGATGTCGTCGTCGCTCATCGCCGGGTTCCCGCCCTTGGGAGGCATCTGAATCCCGGTGGTGTTCTTCGGGTCCGTGGGGCTTCGCCCCTGCTTGATGAAGGCGAGCAGTCCATCGTCATCGAGCGAACGGATGAACTCGTTGTTCGCCAATGCCTTGCCGTTGCCCTTGACGCCCGCCCCCGCCGGGCCGTGACAAGCCACGCACGTGGTGTGGTACAGCGTGTCCCCGCTGGCGATGTACTTCGCCAGCTCCGCGTCGCCGCCCGCCGCCTGCATCGCCGAAGCCTGCTGCGTCGCCGACGGTGCCGCGGCAGCCCACGCCGGCAGCTCCGGCATCCGCCGCGGATCCTGAAGCCCACGCATGTACACCACCAACGCCGCCAGATCGTTCTCCGTCAGGTCGGGCCGCCCACCCTTCGGGGGCATCCCGATCGGCGTCGCGTTGGGTCTCCCGACCACAAGGAAGTGGTGCAGCTCGTCATCCGACTGCCTCGCCACGAAGTCGCTCTCGACGAGCGTCTTGCCGAGCCCCTGGACGCCCTTGGCATCCGCCCCGTGGCACGCCACGCACGCCGACATGAACACATCGCGCCCATGCGCGGCCAGTTGCACCGGGAGAGAAGGGCCCGCCGGGCCGGCAATCAGTCGCTCGTGGGCCTGCGACGCCTCGTACGCGGCGATGCGGATGTCCTCTTTCGCGCGCCAGTCGTTGTACATCACCAAGGCCCCCAGCCCGAGGGCGGGGACGAGAATCAGGCCCGAGAACATCGCGGCCACCAGCGTCTCGCGATACCCGTCGTGCCCCGCGTTGCCGGCGGCGGACTGCGTGGAGTGTGTTCTTGCCGTGCTCATTGTGTGCTCCTGCAACTCCGAGTGCTGGATATATCGATATGTTTATCGACTACTAGGGCGAAGGCAAGCACGTTCACCTGATTTATCGATATGTTTCTCTGCTTCTTGTGGATACCCTTTTTGGGGGTACTTTCCGTGCGGCGCCGGGCCCGCGCACTTCAGTGCCGTCGGCTCGGTCCACCTACGATCCACTCGATCCAAGGAGCACGCCGCGCATGTCGACTTCTCCGACGCAATCACGCCAGAGCGAAGCCCCCACGACGAATGCGAACCCTGGCCAGACACACGGACGCGGGGGCGCCGCCGCTCCGGGGACAGGCCAGACGATCGATCCGCAAGCGGTGACGATTTCTGGGCTTGTGCTCGATCCGGTGTACGCGCCAGGCTCGCCGGTTGTTGAGAGCCTGCGCACGTCAGAGACGATCGATCGCGACCTTGGAAAGGGCGGCCAGCCGGGCCAGTTCCCCTACACGCGAGGGCTTTTCCCGCAGGGGTACCGCACACGTCTCTGGACGATGCGACAGTTCGCCGGTTTCGGCTCGGCGGACGACACCAACCAGCGCTTCAAGTACCTGCTCGCACAAGCCAAAGGCACGAGCGCGAACACCGGTCTTTCGACGGCGTTCGACCTGCCCACCCTCATGGGACGCGACAGCGACGACGACCTTTCGGTGGGCGAGGTGGGCAAGTGCGGCGTGGCGATCAGCACGATCGAGGACATGCACCGCCTCTACGCGGATATCCCGGTTGACAAGGTGACCGTCAGCCAGACGATCAACGGCCCGGCGGCGGTGATCTGGGCGATGTACCTCGCCCACGCGCTGCAGCGCGGCATCTCGTGGGACACGCTGGGCGGCACACTCCAGAACGACATCCTCAAGGAGTTCCACAGCCAGAACGAGTTCATCTATCCGCCAGAACCGAGCGTGAAGCTCGTCGTCGACACGATCGAGTTCCAGAGCGCCCACGTGCCCAAGTGGAACAGCGTGAGCATCTCGGGGTACCACATCCGCGAGGCCGGCAGCAGCGCCCACCATGAGCTCGCCTTCACGCTCCGCGACGGGATGGAGTACGTCGAAGCGTGCCTCGAGCGCGGGATGAACATCGACGCCTTCGCACCGCGACTGTCATTCTTCTTCAACAGCCACAACGAGTTCTTCGAGGAGATCTGCAAGCTCCGCGCGGCGAGGCGGATCTGGGCCCGCGTCATGCGCCACCGCTACGGCGCCACGAACGAACGCTCGTGGTACATGAAGACGCACGTGCAGACGGCTGGTTGCAGCCTCACGGAGCAGCAGCCCCTCAACAACATCGTTCGCGTCGCATACCAGGCGATGGCCGGCGTGCTGGGCGGGTGCCAAAGCCTGCACACCGACAGCATGGACGAGACGCTCGGCCTGCCCACCGAACAGGCCGTCACCGTCGCACTGCGGACGCAGCAGATTCTTGCCCACGAAACGGGCGTGACTCGTGTCGTCGATCCGCTCGGCGGTTCGTGGTTCGTCGAGCAGCTCACGGACACCATGGAACGCGAGGCACTCAACCTGATCCATGAGATCGACTCGATGGGCGACTACTCGGACTGGAAGCCCGCCTCCAAGCCCGCCCAGCCCGCGACCCTTTCGGAGCACGCGGCATACGGCCGACGCAAGAGCTTCGGCAAGTCGGTCGTCAACGGGATCAACCGCGGGTATTTCCGCCGGGCGATCGCAGAGGCGAGCTATCGCTTCAGCGAGGAGTGCGAGGCCGGCGACCGCATCACCGTGGGCGTCAACGCCTACGTCGACAACGACGAGAAGAGGCCGATCGACATCCTGCAGATCGGGCACGAGGTCGAGGTGCAGCAGAATGATCGCCTGGCCGACTTCAAGAAGCGGCGCGACCCCGCCTTGGTCGCCCGGGCTCTCGACAACATCCGCGACGTCTGCCAGGGCAAGACGCCGCGCCACGCCCTCAACATCCTGAAGGGCGCCGGCACGGGCTCGGACCCGAAGTCGTGGGGGCTGCACGCCACCAACGTCATGCCCGCCCTTGTCGAGGGTGCGCTGGCCAACTGCACCCTCGGCGAGATGGTTCAGGCGATGGCCGACATCTATGGGCGCTACACCGGCGGGCCCGAATGGTGATCCGCGGGCGCAATCGGAGTTGATCTGATACCCTGCGATCCATGCAGCCCACCGGCCGACTTGCCCTGCACTGGAAGGTCCTCATCGCGCTGATTCTCGGCGTCCTCGCCGGCGCGGCGGTCAATGAGTTCTGGACCGCCGACACCTGGAAACAGATGGGCGTCGCGGACCCCAAGGCATTCATCGCCGGCAAGCCCTCCGACGCCAACTCGCCGACGCTCGCCGCCGAGGCCGCCAAGATCGTCAAGCTCGCCAACACGTTTGTCGGCGATCTCTTCCTGCGCGGGCTTCGGTTCATCGCGATTCCCGTCGTCTTCTTCAGCCTCGTGGTCGCCGTCGCGGGCGTGGGAGACCTGCGAAAGGTCGGGCGCGTCGGCGTCAAGGCGGTCCTGTGGTTTCTCTTCACGATGACAGTGTCGGTAGCCATCGCTCTGGCGATCGCCCTGCTCGTTCGCCCCGGCTCGTTCGTCTCCGAATCCGCCCGTGAAGCGCTGCTCGCCGCGAACGCCTCCGAGGCGGCCGTCCGCATCAAGGCGGCCCAGGAACTCCCCGTCACCGGTGCCGCGTACCTGTTCCAGTACCTGCTCGATATCGTGCCCGCCAATCCGTTCGTCGCGCTGGCGGGGGGGCCGATGCTTCAGGTACTCAGCGCCGCCATCCTCTTTGGCATCGGGCTCACGATGATCCCCAAAGAAAGCGCCGAGGTGGCGGTCCGATTCTGTTCCGCGGCGGGCGATGCCGTCATGGCCTTGGTGCGGCTTGTGCTCCTACTGTCCCCGTATGCCGTCTTCTGTCTCTCCTCTCGCTTCATCGCCGACGTCGGGCCCGAGGCCCTGGTCAGCCTGCTCGTGTTCTGTCTGAGCGTCATCGGAGGTCTCGCCGCGATTGTCTTCGTCTTCCAGCCGCTCATGCTGCTCGCTGTCACCCCGCGAGACAACAAGATCGGGCTCCGACGCTTCGTCAGGGGAATGGCCCCGGCGTTCACGCTCGCGTTCTCCAGCTCCAGTTCCTCCGCCACGCTCCCCGCGACGATCCAGTGCACTCCCGCCGGGGTCCGCCCCCCCCCCGCCACCCGCCCCCACCTC
>DDSG01000089.1:0-3214 GCA_002343325.1 Phycisphaerales bacterium UBA2396
CGACCGCGCCGCCACGCTCGCCGCCCCACTCGCCAACGCCCCCGCCCTCGCGGGACACCTCGCCCGCCTCAACGCCGCCCACGCCGCGCTCGCCCCACTCGCTCAGCAGATCGCCAAAGCCTGCGTCGACACACCCCCCGCCCACCTCCGCGAAGGCGGCCTCTTCCGCGACGGCTTCGACACCCTCCTCGACGAAGCCCGCCTCCTCCAACGCGATGCCGGCCGCTGGCTCTCCGAATACCAGGAACGTCTCGCACGCGAATCCAACCTCCCGGGCATCAAGGTCGGCTTCAACCGTGTCTTCGGCTACTACATCGAGCTATCCGCCGCGCAGGCCAGGCTCGCCCCTCCCTCCCTCACCCGCAAACAGACCCTCAAAAACGCCGAGCGATACACCACCCCCGAGCTCCGCGAGTTCGAGAGCAAGGTCCTCTCCGCCGAATCCCGCGCCTTCGACCGCGAACGTGCCCTCTTCCAGCACTTCGCCGACCTCGCCCGCGCTCACCTCCCCGCCATCCAGGCCTTCGCCGACGTCGTCGCCGAGCTCGACGCCCTCTCGGGCTTCGCCCAGCACGCCGCCGCCAAAGGCTGGACCCGCCCCGACATGACCGACCGCCCCGTCCTCACCATCTCCCAGGGACGACACCCCGTCCTCGAAGATCTCCTCGCCGCGGACTTCGTCCCCAACGACACCTCACTCGGCACACCGGACCACGCCCCGCTCGCACTCATCACCGGCCCAAACATGGCCGGCAAAAGCACCTACATCCGACAGGTCGCCCTCATCGTCCTCCTCGCCCACGCCGGATCCTTCGTCCCCGCCGCCCACGCTCTCGTCGGCCTCACCGACCGCATCTTCACCCGCATCGGCGCCGACGACGCTCTCCACGCCGGCCAATCCACCTTCATGGTCGAAATGACCGAAACCGCCAACATCCTCAACAACGCCTCCAACGCCTCTCTCGTCATTCTCGACGAAATCGGTCGTGGCACCAGCACCCTCGACGGCCTCTCCCTCGCCTGGGCCATCACCGAACACCTCGCCTCCCAGCCCCGTCCTCGCACCCTCTTCGCAACCCACTACCACGAACTCACCTCTCTCGAAGAACTCGCCCCAAAGAGCGTCCAAAACCTCCACGTCGCCGTTCGCGAATGGACCACCTCCGACGGCTCCCACGAGATCGTCTTCCTCCACCGAATCCTCCCGGGACGCACCGACCAGTCCTACGGCGTCCACGTCGCTCGCCTCGCCGGAATCCCTGCCCCGGTCGTCGCGAGAGCCCGCGAACTTCTCCGCACCCTCGCCGTCCACCACGCGCCCGCCGCACCCATCGCCGCCAACGCCAAATCCGCGCAGGCCAAATCTCGCTCCCAGCCCGAGCAACTCCCCCTCTTCACCGAATACCTCCCACACCCCGCCGTCGAAGCCCTCCGCGAGATCAAACTCGACACCCTCAGCCCCATCCAGGCCTTCGACACCCTCCGCAAACTCCGCGATCTCCTCGAACTGCCCCCGCAATCTCCTCCCTAAGGTCCCCCATGATCACCCCGGATTTCCTCGCCCCCTTCTTCCACAACGCTCTCCCCTACGAGGCCTACGTCCGCACCGGCACCACCGACCAGCAGGCCTCCTGGAACGCCTTCCACGCTCGCATCCGCCTCACACCCGCTCAATCCGACCTCGTCCGCGCCTTCTCCCGACGCGTCAACCTCCTCGTCATCAGCGGCACCTGGTGCGGCGATTGCGTCCAGCAGTGCCCCATCCTCGACCACCTCGCCCGCCTCAACCCCGCCGATCGCAACTCCCCACAGGCCCCGGGCGTTGACCTCCGCTTCGTCGACCGCGATCAGGCCATCAACCTCTCCAACGCCGTCAAGATCTGCGGCGGCAACCGCGTCCCAACCGCCCTCTTCCTCAACGAAGACCTCGAATTCCTCGCCCTCGCCGGCGACAAGTCCCTTTCCCGCCTCCGCGCCCTCGCCCTCCGACAGCTCGGCGCCTCCTGCGCCCTCCCGGGCGCCTCACTCCCAGAGGACGAACTCGCCCTGACCATCCAGGACTGGGCCAACGACCTCGAACGAGCCCACCTCATCGCCCGCCTGAGCGCCAAACTCAGACAACGTCATCAGGATTGACTCCCCCTTCCGGCGGCCTCACGGCCCGTGTTTCAGGACCCTCCTCCTCCAGTTTCGCAAAATAATCCGCACTTCCGCCCCACCAGCTTCATTTGGTCTTGACGACACCCCCTCCAGCCTTCACAATACAAACAGCAGAGTGGACGAGAGAGGGCAAGACACCCTCCCAGCCCGGTGCCCTTCGCGCGGATTTTCCGCTCCTCGCGATGTGTGACCACCGGACCAACCCGGGAGGTCTTCTTCCGTCCCCGCTGCTTCGTTGGTCAGCCCGGCGTGTGCCCGGGCTGGGAATCGTTGCAGACAGGAGAGACAGAATGAAGACGTTTGCTGTGTGCGGGCTGGCTTTGGCTGGCGTGGCGGGTTCGGCGATGGCTGACGTGGAGTTCCACGCTGGCAGCTTGACGGTCAACCGCGTCTATGAACTCGGCCAGGCCTCCAACGGCGGCGCGCGTCTCGACGCCGGCGCCTCCTACTCCAACATCACCAACTTCACCGGTCAGGCCTACGCCAACGGCGGCGCCGAACTCCAGGGCGCCAACACCATCACCCGCATGGTCGTCGATGACACCGTCTGGGCCGGCCCGACCCTCACCGGTCAGTCCGTCCTCACCCTCCGCTTCTCCGTCGCCAACCTCAACACCGCCACCGTCTCCGCCCGCGCCCGCGTCCGCTTCTACCTCGACAACGGCTCCGGCGCACCCGGCAACTACTACACCGGCTTCTCCTTCAACGCCATCGCCTTCAGCTCCGGTGTCACCACCGTGACCGGCGGCCTCGCCGCTGGCGCCTTCCTCGCCGTCGCCCCCGGCACCCGCCTCTGGGCCGGCATCACCTTCGACAACAACAACGGCGCCACCGGCGCCACCGCCGCCCAGCTCAACAACTTCGGCCAGGGCATCTTCAACCCCGTCGACATCGGCTCCAGCGCCGACTCCGCCTTCCAGACCGCCGCCGCCGGTTCCTTCGTCGCCAACAACCCCGCCGGCTCCTCCTTCAACTTCAGCGGCAACCCCGTCGCTAACTTCGGCTGGGAGTTCGTCGTCCCCGCCCCCAGCAGCCTCGCGCTGCTCGGCCTCGG
>DDSG01000089.1:3443-3591 GCA_002343325.1 Phycisphaerales bacterium UBA2396
CAGCCTCGCGCTGCTCGGCCTCGGTGGGCTCGTCGCGGCCCGTCGCCGCCGCTAAGCCCGTCACGCGGCCCTCACACGCCGCTTGATGACCTCTGACCCCCTCAGGCCCCCGCGTTGACCCCGCGGGGGCCTGTCTCTTTTTCCCCTC
>DDSG01000058.1 GCA_002343325.1 Phycisphaerales bacterium UBA2396
GCGGTGATTGATCTTGAGGGGGATGGTGGGGCGGGGGTTCCCGCGCGGGTGGAGCCTTCGCAGCCGAGGGGGGTGGAGAAGCCGGCGGGTGAACGAGGTGGTGGGCGAGAGCCTGCGATCGACCTTGCGGAGCCGACGGGAGCGTCGGTGGGCGAGAAGGCTGTGGTGGGTGGAGTGGATCGGCGTGTTGAGGCGGGGAGCGGGAGGCCGACCGAGGCTGCACCGGTTGCGGCGGTGGAGATGTCGTCGGTGGCGTTGCCGGAGCTTGTGGAGCGAGCGGCGGCGACGTTGATGCAGGCATCGAGGAGCGAGGATCCGACGGTTCGTGCGAATGCGATCGAGGTTGCGGGGCTTGATCCGGTGCGGTTTGAGTCGGTGATCGCGGCGGGGCTTTCGGATCGGAATGAGGGCGTGCAGGCTGTGGCGGCGATGACGGTGGGGAAGAAGCAGATCAGGTCGCTTGCGCCGCGGCTTCGTGGGTTGCTGTCGTCGCCTTCGGCGTACGTGGAGACGGCGGCGGTGATGGGGCTTTTGCGGTGTGGGGAGCAGGTGGAGGACGCGAAGGTTTCGCGGATTGCGCAGATTCTGTGGACGACGGAGTCGCCGAAGCTGAGGAGTCATGCGGCGTTTTTGCTTGGGGAGATCGGGGACAAGTCGGCGTTGCCGATGATCAAGCAGGCGGCGGGGATGCGGATGCCGAGAGCGTCGCAGAGCGAGATGAACCTGATGCTGCTGCAGTTTTCGGAGGCGATGGTGAAGCTTGGGGATGTGGAGCAGATCGAGACGATTCGGGCGATGCTGCACCCGAGCCGACCGGAGGATCTGGAGGCGTCGGCGTTGGCGGCGCAGATTCTGGGTGAGCTTGGGGATCGCCGGCCGATCGATCAGCTGGTGTTTTTGTCGGCGTACAAGCAGCCGAATACGGGTCAGATGTATCCGGCGGAGGTTCGGATGCAGATCGCCTCGTCGCTGGCGAAGCTTGGGCTGGATCGGGGCGGGTTTATCGCGGATGAGTATGCGGCGTCGCCGGATCCGATTCTGCGGGTGCAGGCGGCGACGGTTTATGGGGATACGCGTCGGCCGGAGCATCTGCCGAAACTGGTCAAGCTGGCGGCGGACCCGCTGGAGCAGGTGCGAGTGGCGGCGGCGTATGGGGTGCTGAAGATCGCGGGGGTTGGTGGTGGCGGTGGAGGAGGGCGGTGAGAGGACGGCTGTGGCCGACCGCTGGACGATCCCCTGTTTGGGAAGTTGTGAGGAGAGGGGCACCGGGGCGTGAGGCGGGCGTATGACCGGGTTGGTGGCGGGGATGAGATGGACTGGATGGCTGATTGGAGGGGTGTTTGACAGGGAGGGGGTTGATCGGGTATCACACCGACCCCCGCGGGGGGTCGGAGGCGCGAGGCTGGGCTGCAAAACCATCCACGCGGTCCTATACTCCCGCCCTTGTCGGAACCGACCGTGAGGCGGTATCCGAAGGGAGAGGGGCTTTGGGAGGGTTTGGGAGCGGGGGCGTTGGGATCGGAGGGTCGTGTGGCCCTGGATTTCGGCGTTGTGACGAGACCAAGACCGGGACAGAGGGCAGGCATGCCGCCCCGGTGCGATAGACGAAGTTGGGCGATCAGAAGGAGTTCACCGTGCACGTCGTGACGAAGATCTTTGTGGTGCTGGCGGCCATCCTGAGCGTGTTTCTGTCGGCACTGGTGATCTCCTACTCGGTCAATGCGGACCGGATCACGCAGGACTATGTGAACGCGGTGGCGCGGGTGAAGGAACTCGAGGATTCGGCGGCGACGCGTGGTCTGGCGCAGGCGACGGAAGTTGCCGAGCGGAAGGCTGCGGAGGATCGGGTGAAGGCTGAGCAGGAGGCGCTTCGCCGGCAGATCGGGGAGCTTCAGGACCGGCTGGCGGATGCGATCCGCACGGCGCGGACGCTTCAGGACGGGAACGACCGGGTGTCGGCGTTGTCGGCGCAGCTGACGGCGACGAACGAGACGCTGACGGCGCTGGTGACGAAGCTGCGTGTGGACGCGGATGACAGCCGCAAGGCGCAGGTGGATACGGCGAAGCGGAACGCGGACCTGGAGAAGGCGATCGCGGACCTTCGCCGGACGTATGAGGCGGCGGAGAACGAGAAGCGGTTGGTCCGCGAGCAGCTGGCCGAGGCGCGTGCGCAGATCGAGGCGCTGCGTCAGGGCGGAGCGACGATCGGTGCGGCGTCGAGCAGCGAGCCTTTCGAGTACTCGGGCCCGACGATCTCGGGTCGGATTGAGGAGATCAGCACGGATCCGGCGACGGGCGGGCTGATCGCGAAGATCTCGGTGGGGAGCAATGACAACGTCCGCGAGAACATGAAGATGGCGATTCGCCGCGACAACGAGTTCGTTGGGAACCTTGTGGTGGTGAAGGCGGACCTGAAGTGGGCGATCGGTCGGATCGACCTGCTGGGCCGGAGCGTTGAAGCGAAGGTTGGCGACGCTGTGCAGAGCAGCCTGAACTAAGTGCGGCGGTACCTTCTGGAAGCCGAGACGAAAGGCGAGGATTATGAGTCAGTTCGGAATGCAGATGCCGGGTGGTCGTGCGAAGAAGGGCGGGGGCGTGGACCTGTACACGTCGCTGGCGTTCGTGGCGTTGGTGTTCCTTGCGGCGGGGTGCGTGGCGATGTACTTCGCCGCGGGGAAGGTGTCGCCGACGCCCGGAAACCCGTTTGAGCTTCAGAAGACGGGCCCGATGCAGGTGAAGGTGCAGGCGCCTGGGAAGAAGTGAGGGCGTGGGGTGTGGAGGGGTTGTGCGGGTGGTGGCGGCTTGGCGACGAGAAGTGGCGAGACTCGCTCGCGGAGCACTTGACGCGGTAGGAACGCAGTCTACATTTACGCCTGTCCCGCGGGAGAGCCGGGGGACAAGGACAATCTGGGGCGGTAGCTCAATTGGTTAGAGTACCGGACTGTCGATCCGGTGGTTGCGGGTTCGAGTCCCGTCCGCCTCGCTTGAAACCTCCGCGTTGGCAGCCGATGACACGGGTTGCCCAGGAGCGCACAAATCCCGACGTTTACGCGAGTTGCGGCGGCCTTCCGAGGCCGCCGCTGTGCGTTTTGCGGCGCTCGCGTTGTTGGCGAGCGATGACGCGGGATGGCCCGGATTGCACCCTGCGCGCTGCTGCCGGCGCTGCGATTTTGGATGGCCATCCGGCGCGATCCGAAGCGCGGATGTTGGCCCAGTTCCCGCCCCGTTGGGCGACGTTGGCCCGTGGGCGGAACGAGCCGCCGACCCCGCCCGTTGGGTGACGTCCCGCCCGTGCGTACCCGTCGCGGCAACGGCGGCCTCGTTGGGGGCGCTATTGGCCAGCGGTAGGGCAGGCAGCGCTGCGAGCGCCTTGGACGTGTCCGCCAAGGCGACGTGGGCGTAGCGGTCCATCGTGAGCGTGATGGTCGAGTGGCGGGCCAGTGTCTGGGCGACCTTGGGCGTGACGCCCGAGCGGGCAAGTCGCGTGATGAACGTGTGCCGCAGGGCGTGGAAATCGATGACGCGCCCGGCGTCGTCCTTGACCGCGATGCCCGCGGCCGCGAGGTCCGCAGCAATGACTTGCGCCATCTCGTGCGGCAAGCCCGGCCAGACGTGCTCGCCGCGCGGCGTCGCGTCCAGCGTCTCCCGAAGCGCATCGGCGATGTCGGGCCGGAGCGGCTGCACGTCGCGCCGGCGGCGCTTTGAGTACGACGCCTCAACGGTCACCGTCGGCGGGTCGGCGTCGAGGTCGAATGACCGGGTGGTCAGCGACTTGATCTCGCCGCAGCGGAATCCCGTCGAGGCCGCGAGCAGGTAGAGGGCATCCCGACGCGGGATGGTGAACGTCCGCGTGCCGAGGCGAATCTGCCCCTTCCTCGGGCCGACCTTCCGCTTGTAGCGCTTCGTGATGGTCACCGACTCGTTTGCGCCGGCAGCCGCGAGCAGCCGGGCGAGCTCCTCGTCATCGAGCGCCCGCCGCTCGCGCCGTCGGTCGGTGCTGACGTTGAGCATCTTCACGCCGACGAGCGGGTCGCGGGCCAGGCGGTGGTTCGTCATGAGCCATCGCGTGAACCCCTTCACCGCGCGGAGGTGGTG
>DDSG01000109.1:0-2239 GCA_002343325.1 Phycisphaerales bacterium UBA2396
TTGGAGCTCGGGGGTCGCTCTGCCGCGCGGGGGCGGGCGACGCGCGCGGGCGGCGCCGCCGGTTGCATGCGGGCCGCCGCGGGGCCCGGGGGGACCCCCCGCCACGGGTGGCTCCGAGAGGAAGACCGCGGCGGTGCGCCCGGATCCGGGCACGCCGAGGGCGACCTGCCGCACCGTTCGGGGGCCTTGGTCGCCGGGGCCGACGTGGGCCATGAGCAGCGAGAGGTCGATGCGGCCGGCCCGGGCCGACTCGAGCAGTCGGCGGGCGGCCAAGGCGACGTCCTGACCGCGTTGGGCGACCAGCCGGAGGGCGGCCTGCGGGCGGAGGGCCTCGGTCACCAGTTCGGCTGAGATGCCGAAGGCGTGGTAGGTGGGGGGATGAGAAGGAACTGGTGAGGTCACGTCTGCGGATCTCGTGGGACGGGTGGGACAGGCTCGTTCGGCCGGGGATTGGGGGGAAGTGAGGGCCCTGATGCGGTACCGGTTTGACCGGGGGCCGACAGTCTGTAGACTAGCGTCCCCATCTTTCCATCGAGGTCGTGGCATGTCGAATGTTCGTCGAGTTGTCGGGATGTTGGTCAAGGGCTGTCTGCTGGGCGCGTGCGTGGTGCCGGCGGTCATGAGTGGAGCGGCGGCCTTCGGGCTGGCCGCCCCCGAGCCCGAGGCGATCCCGCGCCGCTGGCAGCTCGACGTGAAGACCGGGCCGCTGCGACTGGCGCGGATTGCAGGCGCCGACGGGAGCGTCAAGACGTACTTCTACATGACCTACCGGGTCGTGAACAAGACGGGCGAGGACGTGCTCTTTGCCCCCAGTTTCGAGCTGGCGAACGGCGAGGGCGAGGTGCTTCGTTCCGGTCGTGGGGTGTCGATCGAGGCGGCCAACAAGATCCAAGCGGACTTGCAGAACTCGTTCCTTGAGGACCAGATCTCGATTCTCGGGATGCTGCTGCAGGGGGAAGAGAACGCCCGCGACGGGATCGTGATCTGGCCCGCCAATGATCTCAACGTGTCGGAAGTAACGGTCTACGCGGCCGGGTTCAGCGGCGAAGTGGCGACGGTGACGGCGAAGGACCCCAAGACGGGGCAGAGCCAGCGGGTGCCGCTGTACAAGACGCTGATGATGCGATTTTCGACTGGGGGCGACCTGACGCAGCGCGGCAGCGAGCCTCTGGAGGCGTCCGAAACCAAGTGGGTGATGCGGTAAGTCGCCGACCGATAGGATTTTGTACGGTCAAGACCGCGCTGGCGTGGTCTTCGGAGTGTGCGGGGGCTGGACGGGCGGCGGGTGGAGAACTATGGTTTGGGCCCGGCGTGTCGTCGGGGATAGAGCAGCACGATGCCGCCCGTGGCCGAAGGGTCGCAGGGCGTACGAGTCGAGGAAATTGTCATGGCGCATAAGAAGGGTCAGGGCTCGACGAAGAACGGCCGCGATTCGAACCCGCAGTACCGCGGCGTGAAGCTGTTCGGTGGCGAGACGGCCAAGTCCGGGTCGATCATCCTGCGGCAGGTTGGGACGCCTTTCGAGGCGGGGTTCAACGTTCGTCGCGCCAAGGACGACACGCTGTTCTCGGTGGTCGAGGGGACGGTGCTGTTCCGCGGCCGCAAGGTCCACGTGGTACCGAGCGACGCCAAGGCGGATTGCCCGGTGTGGCTGAAGAACTGAATGTGCCGAATGATCCTTGGCGGAAGCCATGGGTTGGCATCAAGGGAAAATGAGAAGCGGGCCCGAGTCATTCGGGCCCGCTGTCGTTTTCGGAGCACTCGTCTGCGCGTCGAGGCGTATCGCGAGAGCTCCTCCTGAGGTCGGTGGCGGGCGTCGAGGCGTGCTACCAGAATCGCACTAGAGCTTGAATCGGCCGACGAGGTGCTGGAGGCGTTCGGCCTGTCGCGAGAGCTGGACCGCCGCGTCGGAGGCCTGCCTAGCGCCGGTGACGCTTTCCTTGGTCACGGCGTTGATGGAGTCGACGGACTTGGAGATCTGTTCGGAGGCGGCGGACTGTTCCTCGGCGGCGGCGGCGATGCTCTGGACCATCGCCTGGAGGTTCTGGGCGGCGCTGGTGATGGCGGCGAGGCTCTGGCCGGCCTGTCCGGCGAGCTCGACACCCTGGCCGACGCGTGCGGTGCCCTGCTCGATCTTGGTGACGGCGCGCGTGGTCTCGTCCTGAATCTCTCGGATGCTGTTGGCCACTTCCTGGGTGGCTTGCTGGGTGCGTTCGGCGAGCTTGCGGACCTCGTCGGC
>DDSG01000109.1:2440-7475 GCA_002343325.1 Phycisphaerales bacterium UBA2396
TCGGCGAGCTTGCGGACCTCGTCGGCGACAACGGCGAACCCGCGGCCGTGCTCGCCGGCGCGGGCGGCCTCGATGGCGGCGTTGAGGGCGAGGAGGTTGGTCTGGTCGGCGATGTCGTTGATGACCCCGATGATCTCGCCGATCTGTTCACCCTTCTTGCCCAGGTCGCCGACGGCCTTGGCGGATTGGTTGACCTCGGCGGCGATCCCGTTCATCTCGTCGACGGTTCGGCGGACGACGTCGGAGCCTTCGCTGGCGGAGGAGCCGGCGTTGGTGGCGGCGTTGGCGGCGTCGGCGCTCTTGCGGGCGACCTCGGTCACTGAGGCGGACATTTCCTGGACGGCGGAGGCGACCTGCTCGGTCTGGCGCTCCTGGTGTTCGAGCCCGCGGGACATCTGCTCGCTGCTGGCGGCGATCTGGGTGGAGGCTCCGGCGACTTCGCGGGTTGCTCCGGCGACTTCGCTGATGACCTTGTGGAGGTTGTCGAGGAACTTGTTAAACCATCCGGAGAGCTGCCCGATTTCGTCGCCGCGGCTGAGGCTCAGACGCTTGGTGAGGTCGCCCTCGCCGGTGGCGATGTCCTGGAACATGGCGACGACCGTCTTGATGGGTCGAATGAGCAGGGCACGGAGGAGGAAAGCGAAGAGCCCCAGCGCGACGGCGACAGTGGGGACGGTCCAGGCCATGCCGGCGGTGAAGAACGAGGCCATTTCGGCCTGCATGGGCTGGAGGGGCATGGAGACTTCGAAGGCGCCGTGGGTGTCGCCGGGCTTCCAGCCTTCCATGGTGAAGCCGAGCACGTCCTTGCCGTCGAAGTTGCCCTTGTCGTCGCGAGCGTCGTAGCGGGCGGGGTCGCCGTGGCAGGACATGCATGACTCGTCGAGGCGGATGGCGCGAAGGTAGACGAGCTGGTTGGTCTTCTCGTCGATGCGTGAGATCGTCTCCTTTCCGCCGGAAGCGATCTGGGCTTCGAGGTCCTTGAGGAGCTGTTCGTTGAAGGAGCCGGCGGCGGGCGTGCGGGTCTTGTTGCGGGCTTTGAAGGAGATCACCTTGAAGTTGATGTTCTCGCGTTTGGCGGCCTGTTCGGCGGCCATCCAGCCGGCGACGACGGGGATCGAACCGAAGAACTTCGTTTCGGAGTAGTCCTTGCCCTTGGCGATGTCCGCCTTGGCCTCGGCGATCAGTCGCTCGTTATCGAACGCTTGGTCGGCCTGGAGTTTCGAGACGTGGGCCTTGGTCTCGTCCGCGACGGCTGAGAAGTAGGACGCCTGGGTTTCGAGAGCTTGGAGCGCGTCGCGTTTGTATCCGCTCATGAAGACGGTGTAGTTGATGGCAACGACCCCGACCACGACGCCGGCGGTGACGCCGAGCACCTTGGCCGAGATTCCCAGTGAGTTGAGACGCTTGAACATGCCGATTTCTCCGTGGGCCTTCGCCACTGGCGGGCCGGGGGAGAAGATCGGCGCGAGAAAGGGGACAATTCACTCCGTTGAATAGGGTCTTCTCCCGTTTCGAGGTTCAACGGACCGATCGGCTGGGCTTTCGTAAGTCGGTCGTTCGGGAGGGGAGCGATAAGATGACTCATGAGCGAGCGCCCCACGGTGTACTTCACGTTCGGGAACCACATGCACTGGGTGGATATGCAGTGGCTGTGGGGGGCCGAGGTGCTTCCGGGCTCGGTATCGGACATGCTGACGCTGGTGGGAGCAACGGGGGCGAAGGGCAACGTGAACTTTGAGGGGGTTGGGTACGAAAAGATGTCGGCGGAGAGCCCCGAGGCGCTGGCGCTGCTGCGTGACGCGGTGGGGCGTGGGGACATCGAGCCGGTGGGTTGCTCGTACGGGCAGCCTTACGGGCTGTTCCACGGGGGCGAGTCGAACGTTCGGCAGTTGGTGCAGGGTGTTCGGGCGGTGAGGCGGCTTCTGGGGGTTCGGCCTCGGGCGTTCTGGGAGGAGGAGTTCTACTTCTTCCCGCAATTGCCGCAGATGCTGGCGGGGTGCGGGTTTGATGGGGCGTGCCTGTTCTTTCAATGGACGTGGCACACGCCGGAACTGCCCAAGGAGACGGCGGCGTTGGTGTGGTGGGAGGGCGCGGACGGGACGCGCGTGCTGTCGCTGCCGAGGGGCGAGCTGAATGTACACCAGTGGCCTGAGGACTTCGACGGGCTGGTGGAGCGAGCGGCAGCCGCGGGTTCGGGCGCGTCGGGCGGGAGCGCGGCGATTGTGCAGTGGCTGGAGCTGATGCCGAGCAAGGACTGGATGTGCCGGAGCGAGGTGCTGCTGCCGAAGCTGCGCGAGCTGATGTCGGATGAGCGGGTGGTGGTCAAGCCGGGGACGGTGACCGGGGTGATCGACGGGCTCGGGCGTGCAGGGGCCTGGCCGGTGCGGCGGTACGAGATGGATCAGGTGTGGCACGGGATGACGCTGGGGAAGAACGCCGACGAGCACCCCCGCCGCAGCAAGCTGGCGGAGATGAGGCTGATCGGGGCTGAAGCGATGGCGGCGGTGGCGGGGATGCTGGGTCGGCCTTACCCGCGGTGGGACGTGTATCCGTGGTGGGAGTTGGAGGAGGGCTGGCGTGAATTGCTGATGGCCCAGCACCATGACAATCACGAGTGCGAGGGTTTGTGCGGCGATCTTGGGGCGTTGGGATTCCAAAGGGCCGAGGAGCTGGCGACGGGCGTGGCGACGCGGACGATGCAGGCGCTGGCGGACCGATCGGGCGGCGAGGCGGATGATGGGCACGCTCACGCGGAGCTGGTGTTCAACCCGTGCGGGCACGCGCGGGATCTGGTGGTGCGAGAGCACGGCGGGCGTCGGGCGGTTGTCGCGAAGGGCGTGCCCGCGTTCGGGTTTGCCGTGGTGGATCCGTCGAAGGGTGAGGCGGCGGAGCGGGCGGTGGTCAAGGGTGATCGAAAGACGGTCGAGCTGTCGCTGGGCGGTGTGCGGGCGGTGATCGATCGGGCGAGCGGGCATGTGACGCAGGTGTTCAGCCCGCACGCGGCGGGGGGGCATCTGGCAAGGCCGCTGGGTGTGATCAGCGCGGGGTTCGACGGCGAGCGGAGCGAGGCGAGGACGGTGAAGACGGAGGTGGCCGAGGCGGAGGACGGGACGCCGATCGTGCGCACGATCCGGGAGTGTGCGGACGGGACGATGGTGGTGGTTGATTACTCGATGCTGGACAGGCCCGGCCCGGGGCTGCACATGTCGGTGGAGTTCGAGGAGATGCCGACGGTGGACGGGGGGTACGGCGGGTCGGTGCGGTCGCGGGTGGACGTGGGCGTGAAGGACGCGGTGCTCTTCGCGGATACGCCGTATGCGATCGAGCGTGTGGAGGGGAGCGTCGAGGGCAAGCGGAAGTACCCCGAAGGGGACTGGATGACCAGCCCGCAGTGGTTCGAGACGGTGCGAGGGTCGATCTACGGGCAGAGCCTGCTGGACGTGACGGACGGTGGCGGGGCGGGTCTGCTCGTTTTGCACGAGGGGTCGGGGCAGTTCTTCCGGGCGGGGCCCGCGAGCGTGGAGCACGTGCTGAACGCGTACGACCCGTGGGACGAGGCCCACGCGGAGCTGCGTGGGACGGTGCACGTGCGGTACGTGCCGCACGGGATGTTGACCCATGCGCAGCGGGCGCGGATGGCGCTGGAGCTGGCGGTGCCGGAGTTCTCGATGTGCTGCGCCCTGTCCGGACGCGGCGGGGGCGGGGTCCCCGAACGGTTCGGCATCGGGTTCGAATCGGCGGGGGGCGTGCTGCTACACGCCCTGTACCGAGAGGCGGCCAAGGGTGGCGAGCATCTGCCGGCGTGGGCCGGGCGGCGGTTGGGCGAGATGTCGGGCGGTGCGTGCACGCACCCGTACGTCGCTCGCCTGGTGGAGTGGAACGGCGAGCCCGGCGAGGTCGTGCTGCGGATTCCCGGGCGGGTCGCGGGGGCGATTCGGACGAACCTCATGGGCGAGGCGGTTGAGGGGGGCGTGCGGGTTGAATTGGGCGAAAAGGAGAGCGTGATCCGCGTGTCGCTGCGGGCCAGGGAGATCGCCACGGTGATGTTCGACGCGGAGCAGGGGCGCAAGCAGTGGCGGGATCTGGACGCGAAGCGGAAGATCTGGGCGACGGTGCACCGGGGCGGGGGCAGATCGGGCGGGCGATAGGCATGTGTGGTATGGTTGAACCATGAACGAGCCGCAGGTCGAGGAATTGCCGTCGGTGTGCGTGGTGGGGTCCGTGAACATGGACCTGGTGGTTCGTGCGCCGAAGATCCCTTCGCCCGGCGAGACGGTGATGGGGCGGAGTTTCGAGACCTTCCCCGGGGGGAAGGGTGCGAATCAGGCGGTGGCGGCGGCGCGGATGGGAGCGCGTGTCTCGCTGGTGGGGTGCATCGGCAACGAGGCGCACGGGCAGCAGCTCGCGCAGTTGCTCCACAGCGAGGGGATCAACCTCTCGCACATGCTGCAGCGGCGCGACAAGACGCCCACGGGGATGGCTCTGATCACGGTCGATGACAGCGGGGAGAACACGATCGTCGTGGCGCCCGGGGCGAACGCGACGCTGACGGCCAAGGACATCGAGGACGCGGCCGGGGTGATCGCCTCGCACGATGTGCTGCTGATGCAGCTCGAAACGCCGATCGAGGCGGTGGCGGCGGCGGCGAAGATCGCAAGGTCGGCGGGCAAGGCGGTGATTCTCAATGCGTCGCCCGCGCTGCCGCAGGCGAGGGATGTGCTGAAGATGTGCGACCTGCTGGTGGTCAACCGCACCGAGGCCGCCACGCTCGGCGGGCTCGAGACGTACACCGAGCCGGGCCGGCTGGCGCTGCGACTGGCGGAGATCGGCCCGCCGACGGTCGTGCTCACGCTGGGGTCGCAGGGCGCGATCGTGGCGCACCGCGGGCGGCCGCGGCGCGTGGCGACGTTGCCCGTCAAGGCGGTGGACGCGGTGGGCGCGGGCGACGCCTTCACCGGGGCGCTCGCGGTCGGCTATGGGGGCATCCATCAGGGGGTGCGCCGCTAGAACACGCGCGAGCCCCCCCTGATGGATG
>DDSG01000032.1:0-178 GCA_002343325.1 Phycisphaerales bacterium UBA2396
GCCCGGCGTGGCCTGCGGCGCGGGGGCGGCGGGTGACTCCTGCCGGGCGAGCGACGCCGGCGCAAGAGCGAGCAGAAAGAGAACGACAGCCGCGAGACGTGTGTGCATATCCCAAGCGTACCGGAACCTCGCCGATCGGTTCAGATCGGCAGTCCATCGATCGTGTCGTCGTCCCGGT